>CAYYHA010000020.1:0-35064 GCA_964471535.1 uncultured Myxococcia bacterium
AGGCGGCCGGAGCGTGTCCTTCGTCACTGGGGCTTGGGGGCCGCCGTGGTGGGCGTCTTGCTCGGCCTCGTCCTCCTCGCCTGGCCGCTTCGCGCCCCGCGTGGCGGGCCTTCGGTCGATGCGGCGGCGGAGGGAACGCCTAAGAACGCCGTCCCCGACACGGCAGGTGCGAGCCCGATCGGCGCCGCGGCACGGCCGTCCGCCGAAGAGACATCGCACGCAGCGCGCACCGGCCCGGCCGCCACGGCGATGGCCAAGCAGGAACCGACACCCGCCTCCGTCCCGGGGCCGGAGACGGAAGCGCCGGAGCCCCCCGCCCGAGCAGCAGCGGCCGAGCCCAGCACGCCTTCGCCAGCGGCCACGGGTGGCCAGGAGGCGGGAGATCGACCTCCACCGGGGACGCGCCGGGGGCGCAGAGCCCGCGGGCGACAGATGCGGTCCACGGCGGCGAGGAGGCCTCACTCGGAACCCCGCGCCAGCGCGCGCGAAGGCGGGACGCGGATGCTCTCTGGCGGCGAGCGGGCGGCACCTGCACCGGCTCGGCCGCGACCGGTGGTGCTGCCCGTGGGCACACGGCTGCAGGTGCGACTGGACCTGGGTGTGGACACGCTGGCCGCGACCGCTGCGCGGGCCACGGTGACCCGATCGCTCGTGGTGAGCGGCCGCGTGGTCGTGCCCCGAGGCAGCCGCCTCTTCGGGACGGTGCAGGGCCATGCCGGACGGGTACTCCTCCGCTTCGACCGGCTGCAGCTGGCAGGTGGCGAGGTGCTGCAGATCGACGCCGTCGCCTACGACGGGGACGGTCGGCCCGGCATCCGGGCGGCCGAGGCACTGACGGGGGAGACAGCGCTGACGCTGCCGGCCGGAAAGCGCTTCGGCGTGCGCCTGCAGAAGTCACTCGCGGTGGGATGAGTTCCTGACGGGGCGGAGAGCCACGCCCCCGCGCGCCCCGCCCTCTTCGAGAGGCCGCTGCGCCATGCCGCCGTATGCGGCGGTGCCAAGCGCTTCGCTACGGCGTGAGGCCCTCGAGCACCACGTGCCGCACGCCGTCCTTCTCGAGGATGCGCACCTCCAGGCTCGCACCCGACGGGGCCTGCGGCGTACGGTAGGCCAGGACGATGAGCGTCTCTTCCTCGGCCCTCAAGGTGGGGTGGCTCGCCACGTAGACCACTTTCAGAGGACTCCTCCGCGGACCGGGGCCCACGATGGCTGCCGTCACGTCGCCGAGCACCCAGGCCTTGCCGGGGTCACGGTTTTCGATGCGAATCCGCAGCCAGCTGAAATCGTAGAGGCGCACCGCATCGACGGCCTCGACGAAGATGCGATTTTGCTTGTCCCGAAAGTGGACCGGACGCCACTCCACCGCCGCTTTCTCGGTCGGAGCCGCCACCAGCATCTCGGAGATGAGCCGCAGACCCGCATCCCCGCGTGTGTCCCGACATTCGGCCAGCTGATCCCGGAGCGCCTGCATGGGCGCCTCGCACTGGGGCGGAAGGGCGCCCCCCTCCGAAGGGACCCGCACCTCCACCGTCGCGTCCGCCGGCTCGCCGGACGGCACGACGAGCACTCGGAAGTTCAACGGACGTCCGTCCTGCAAGGTCACGGTCAGCAGCGCTCGGTGTCCTGCTCTCGCCGCACGTGTCGCGAAGAGGAAGGCGGTCCGCTCGGCGATCCGAAGCCCCAGCTCACGCGGCGTGGTCACGAAGTGCACCTCCCCGCGTGGGTCGAGGAGGTGGTCGGGAAAGTAGAGGCTCAAAGGTGTGCCATCGACCCGAAGGCGAAGCTCGGGAGGCTCTCGGCCCGTCTCGGTCGCAGGAGGATAGACCAGGACCCGGTTCTCGTGGCGAACCGGTGCCTTCGGCTTCCTCCGCGCCAGCACCGTGCTCGAGAGCCCCACGGCCAGCACCACTGCGAGCCACCTCCCCCATCGCATGCGCCCCATCATGGCGCGAGGCAGGGCGTGGTACAAGCACCCCCGTGGGTCCCTACGGCGCACAGAGCCGCCCGTACCCGTCCGACGGGGACAGGCGCCAGATCGGGACAGCGGTGATCGCCTTCGGCCTCCTCGTTGCCTACGTTCTGTTCCGTGACCTTGGCGCCTCCCCTTACGACGACGGCTATTTCTTTGCCCGCTTCGCTCGAAACTTCCTGCGGCACGGCGTCTTCGCCTGGAACCCCACCGACGGCCCGGTCCACGGCTCCACCAGCCAGCTCTTCCAGGCTCTGGCGGTGCCCATCTACGCGCTCTTCCCCGGCTACTACGTCGCTGCGACGAAAGCGGTCCTGGCAGCCGCGCTCCTGCTCTTCTTCGCTTCATGCTGCCGCCTCGTCGCGTCCCATCGCGCACCGCTCGCGCTGGTGTGGGCGAGCGCGGCGTCTCCGCTGGTGCTCTCGACGGTCCATACCGGCATGGAGACCGCCCTCGCCCTCGCGCTGCTGGCCGCTTGGCTCCACTTCTTCGAGCGCGGCGCGCCTCCATGGGCTCTGGGCGCCATGACCCTCCTCGTCTATCTCGTCCGTCCGGATGCGGCACTGCTGCCCACCGCGGCCTTCGCGATCCGCCACTTCGGGCGGCTTCGTGCGCTCGCCGCCTTCGGGGGTGCCCTCTTGGCCGGGCTCACCGTGTGGTGGCTCCTAGCTTGGAACTATTACGGAACCCCGCTGCCCCTGCCCTTCTACCAGAAGACCCTCGGGTTCAGCCCCTACGGCGAATCGGTCGCCCGTGCCGCCCTCGTTCAGAAGGTGCGACAGTTCGGGACCTTTGCCTTCTTTGCCGCGCCGATCGCGTGGATCGCGCTCTTCGGAAAGGGGAGGCGGCGCCTGGACCTCTTGGGTGCCGCCGCCCTCTTCGCCAGCTACCACCTGCTCTTCACTCGGGAGATCATGGGCTACCATGGCCGCTTCTATCTTCCGGCGCTGCCCTTCCTCCTGCTCGCTGCGGCGGGCAGCTGGGCCACATTCGAGCGGGGCGCGGTGCGGCAGCGCGCCTTCGCGCTCCTGTGGCTGCTCGCGGCGGGCATCGCCTATGGGCTAGGGGCGGTGGAGACGCATCGCCTCGGCCTGCACCAGGCCCTCCCCTGGACGGTTTGGCTCGCCTGGTCGGCCGCGCTCATCCTCCTCGTCACCGGCCCCCGCGGGCTCCCCTGGTTGCAGCGAGGCATCCCCGCCGCCGCGGCCCTCGCCGCGGTCGCCCTCTACCCACCGACCGCTGGCTTCCAGCTGAAGAGCGACGCGGCGATCCTCCGGCAGCACGCAGGCGAGTTCACCACCGTCCGCGGCATCTACGACCTTCGCCGCTGCCTGCCCGATCTCCACACGCTGTACCACTCGGAGATGGGCATCCCGGGGCTGCTCTTTCCCGATGCGCGCGTCGTCGACTTGGTGGGACTTCTTTCGAACGCGGTCGCACTGGAGCACGAAGACTTCGAGACGATGTGCCAGCGTGATCGGCCAGAGGCCATCTTTCTGCCCCACCGGGGCTATGCCACGCTTCGCGCGCGTATCGAGGCGAGCCCGTGCTTTCGGAACTACCAGCGCATGGTCGACCAGAGCAGTGCGCCCCTCTATGTGCGGCGTGACCTGGCACAACGTCTGCTCAGCTGCGCCCGCGAGATTCAGCGGTGGCAAGACCCCGTCAGAGGCGCCAGCCGAGACGAAGCCCGATGAGCGGCGAAGGCTCGAGGTAGGCCACCTCTAGCCCCACGGTCAGCGAGCGCGTCGCCAGGCCGAAGGCGATGGCCACATGGCCGAGCAGTACCGATCCGCCTCCAAAGTTCAGATAGAGCCCGCCCCGTCCCGAGAGCCAGGCGCGCCCGCGGGCGAAGCGAAGGCGAAGCGAGAGGTCGAGGGGGACACCAACGAGATCGGGGCGCGTGGCGACGAAGACGCCAAAGCGCCCGCCGACGGAGATCGCGCGGGCGAGGGGGGTCTCCACCGCGAGATCCGCATCGAAGATGCCGCCCCGATCCATCCACCAGCCGCCTGCTGCTTCCAGTCGAAGTTCGGCGTGGACCGCTGCCGCGCCTCCCACACACAAGGCGACAGCCACCGTCCTCACAAGCGCCCTGCGCATCACCCGTCCAGAGTAGCAGAGGATGGAGCGCCGCGACTCGAGGGGAAGGCGCGGCGCGCTGGGCCCATCGGCCCTTGGCACCGAGGCGCACCGGGGGGGCAGTGGATCTACTCGCGCACCGTGAGGCGTAGCGGCGGGGCCACCGCCTGCTCTTGGGGCTGGTAGTAGCGGTAGGCCACGGTGGCCGGTGCCTCCCACTGTCCGGGGCGAACCGCGCGGGCCCGGAACGAGAGCACGCGCTGCTCTCCCGCCCCGAGGGGTGAGAGGTAGAGCACCGCGCCGCCCACCGAAGGCTCCCAGCGCGTGAGTCGGCCCGCAGCGACGAGCCCGTCGAGGTCGGCCCCCACGGGGGAGAGGCCGCCCGAGAGCCCCACCTTCACCAGCACCTGATCCACCGGACCGGTGCTCTCGTTGCCGACTTCCACCCGCACGGTGTCCAGCGCGCCGAGGTCGAGCGTCGTGGCGCTGTGGGACACGTCCACGCGTACGCCACCCGCGGCCCGCGGGCCGCTCCAGTCGAGGTGGTGGACCGCGGCGATCTGGTACATGAGCTGGCCCGTACCCGCGTACTCCACCTGCACCTCGTGGATGCCCGGCGTGGCATAGGCGGAGAGATCGAGGATGCGCACCACGTCAGCGTTGTCCGGCGTGACCTCGAGGGTCCCGGCCACCGCCCCGTCGACGCGCACGACCACCGTGCCCGCCGCATCGGCGTTCGCAGCACCGCTCGCCGCGAGGGTGAAGGCGCGAAGCGCCTGCACCGTGGCCTGCGTCTGTGCCCAGCCGCCGAAGCTGTCCTTGTGGGCGGCGAGGTAATCGAGAGCGCCCTGCGCCACGTCGGGGTGCGCGGCGGCCCGGAGGAAGGCCTGGGCGGCCACCGCTGTCGTTTCGATTCCAGCGCTCTCTCCCGAGGCGCCAGTCCAGGAGTGGGTGTTCGGGCCCGCCCAAGAGTAGCGCGCCTCCGCGTCGACCTCGGCCGCCTCACGCAGCGCCTGCAACGCCTCGGTCGCCTTGGGATGCCCAGCCGCAGCAAGGGCCCGAGCCGCGATCGCCAGGGTGAACTTGCTCTGGATCCGCCGCGCGACGCGATCGGCGAGGTATGCGAGGCCGCGGCGCACTGCCTGGTCGTAGCCGCCCACGCGATCGAGCGCTTCGACGGCGAACGCGGTGACGATGGCCGGGTCCTCGGAGATGAACTCGTTGCCCATGTGCAAGGCGTCGCCCTTGGGCCACGAGCCGTCCGCCTGCTGCTGTGCTGCCAACCAGGCCGCGCTCCGATCGATGAGCGCCTGGTCCACCTCGATGATCCCCTTCATGTCCTCGAGGATGAGGATCCCGAATGCGGTGAGGATCTTGTTGCCGGGGGTGTCGTCGCCCCACCAGTTGAAGCCACCCTGCGGTGCCTCATAGCTGACGAGAAGTTGGTAGCCGCGCTGCACCATCTCCACCGTGCGTCGCACCGTCTCCTCGCTCCCGGTGCCCGTCGCAGCGAAGTACTTGGCGACCATGACGTTGGGCCAGGTGGCCGAGGTGCTCTGCTCGAAGCAGCCATGGGGCTCGCGCACGACGGCCTCGATGCCCTCCACCGCCTGGGTCATCATGCCGGGGTAGACCTTGACGCGGAGGCTCTCACTCCCCGGGATGGCCTCGGCGGGGAAGTACACCTGATGACTGACCTGTCCCGGGCTCAAGCGACCGCCGAAGGTCTCCTCCTTCTTCTCGCCGCCGGGCTCCACCACGAGCGTTCGGCGAAGCGCGTCGCTCACGGTGGAGCCCTCGGCTCGAAGGGTGAGCGGCTGGGTCCCCACGAGCTTGGCGCGGATTCGGAAGCGCGCGCGCCCCACCTCGCCGGGTGCCACCGAGACCGTCGCCACCTCTGGCGAGAGGAGGTCGAACCAGGGTGCATTCTCGATCCGAACGGTCACACTCTGGGGATCGGGGAGGTAGTTGTAGACGGCGACTGGGATCTCCAGCTCGTCGTTGCGTGTGACGGTCGGGGGCAGGTTGGCGTCCACGAAGAACTCCTGGAAGACCACCAGATCACCCGCTCCACTCCCCAGGCGACCCTCACGGCTGACCGCGCTGGCGGAGACCTTCCAGGTGGTGATCGCATCGGCCACCGGGAAGGTGACCTCCGCTTCCCCCGACTCGTCGGTCACGACCTCGGGCAGGCTCAAGAGGGTCTCGGGGAACCAGCTCCGCACCCGCGTGGCCGGTGCCTCCTCCGAGCCTGGAGCGGCGCCGGCGCGCGGGGGGGCGGTGCCGTCTGCGTCGAACGCGACATCGCCGGGCTCCTCCAGCACCTCCCCCTCTCCGCTGTAGAGGAGCTCCCAGAGCGAAATCGAAGCCTCGAGATCGTCGGCGCTCCCGAGGACCTCGTCGGGGCCGCTGCTCGTCACCTCGAGTGCCCACTCCTCGGTCGAGAAGCGAGCGACGAGGGGGCGTCCGAAGACGTCTGCGGTGCGCCCCGCCCGCTCCACGAATCGCGCCGGGGCGGTCCCCTCGCTCAAGTGTTCACGTTCGACCAGCTGCTGCAGCGTGTCCTTCAGCGCCGCAATGGTGCGATCGAAACGCGGGCGGACGACCTTCGTCACCTCCGCCAGCTCGGCGCGGTAGCTGTTCGCATCGAGGCTCCAGGCGGCGCGCGCCGGATCTACGGCGAAGAGCAGGGCCGCGGCCGCCTCACGCTCGGCCGGGTCGCCGATCAGGATGCGGTCGGCCGCCCGGCCCGCAACGGTGGGGGGCAAATCGTCCCCGAAGGCGAGTCGCAGATCGTCGGCGCCGGGCCGCTCGCCGCCCAGCGCGAAGACCGCGGGGTCGACCACGGCCACACCCAATGCGGCGGGAACCGGTGTCCCGTCACCATCGCGAACGGCCAGGGAGAGCGTCGCCTCGGAACCAGGGCGAACGGTCTGAGGCGCTTTGACCTCCACCTGCAGGTCGTCGTCGGCGGCCACGTAAAGGGTGCGACCGGTGCTGATCAGGCGGCCACCCCGGCCCAGGTAGCTCGCCTCCACGGTAACGACTCCACGGAGATCGGAGGGAAGCACCGTCGTGAAGCTGCCCTGCCCGTCCTCCAGCGCCGCTGTGAAGGTGCCCAGTGCGCGCCCTTTCGCACCGAGGTCGACGGCGATCTGTTGCGGAGCACTCGGGGTGGCGAGGATCTCCAGGGTCAGCTGCTCGCCGGCACGGTAGATCGATCGTGCGGTTCGCAGCACCAGCCCTTCGCGTGCCGGGGAAAGTTCCAGTTCTCGGACGGCGAAGCGCCCATCGGCCGTCTGCGCCTCCGCATGCACGGTGGTCGCCCCCACCTCCGGCACGACTTCGAAGCGGCCCACCCCATAGGCGTCGAGCACGATGGGATCCTGGCCGGGCACCTGGAGGGTGGCGGACACGGGGCGACCGGTGGGATCGCTGACGGCCGCGACCACTTCGAGCGGCAGGCCATAGACGGGGCGATCTGCGGGGACGAGGACCAGATTGAGATCGCCCCCGGAGAGGGGCAGTGGCCGGGTTGTGGTGGCCACCTGTGCGGCGCTGTCCACCACCTCAGCGAAAAGGACCACTGTCTCGAGCGGACGCTGCCGGCCGTCGGCGGCCGCGACCTTGGGCAAGGGGCTCGGCAGGGTGAGTTCGAAGCGATAGGCGCCATTCTCGAGAGTCCCCTGCAGGGTCTCGAGCGCCACGTCGCCGGCCTGCAGCTCGATGCGCACCGAACCCGATACGGGCCGGCCGAAGAAGTAGGAGGCCTCGACGACGCCCTGGATGGTTTCACCGGGTGCGTACCACTCGGAGTCGGTACGCAGGCGCACCTCGAACTTGGGAAGGGCGTAGCGCTCCACGGTCACCACGCGCTCGGTGCTCGCCTCGCCGTGGACGGCGCGCAGGGTCCACGATCCGAGGTTCAGCCCCTCGGCGAGGGGGAGATCGACGGCGGCGATGCCATAGCCGCTGGTGGTCGCGCGCTCCTTGAAGACCTTGTTGCCCTTCGCATCGTAGGCCTCGAAGATCACGGGAGCCTCGGCGAGGGGACGGCGGTCGGTCCCGGTGAGAGCGAGGAGACGCAGATGCACGGTCTGGCCGGGCTGATAGCGAGGCTTGTCGGTGGAGAGGAGCAGCGTCGTGAACTCGCCCGTCACCACCGACACCGCCGCAGCGACCTCCGCCTGCAGCGCTCCCTTCTCGAGGCGGACGACGAGATGCCCTTCGGTCGCCGGAGCGGGCGCCTCCACCTGCAGAACAGCCCGACCCGAGGCGTCGGTGGTTCCGCGGGCAAGGGTCGTCGAACCCCCGTCTTCCGTTTCCAAGCGCACGGTGATCTCTGCATCGGGCAGCGGCGCGAGGGTCGCGGGATCGCGGGCGAAGATGCGCACCGGGGTGGCAACACCCACCGGGAGGCGCTGGGCAGCGAGCACCTGCAACTCCGCCTTGGAGAGGGCGCTCCACAGATCCTTGGCACCGCGGATGGTTCCGCGTCTGGTTTCGATCGCGTAGCGCACGACGTAGCGCGCCAGCGCGCTGCCCTGCTTCGTGGGATCGATCCCGGAGAGCGAGAAGGACAGACGCTCGCTGCCGTCGATGTGCACGCGCTTGTGCACCGAGCTGCGCTCTCTGTCACTTTCGCCCCCGATGTCCACCAGCCGCAGCGTCACGTCGGCGTCCACCGGACCGTCGGTGGCTGAAAGGGGCAAGGTCACCGTCGCCCGACGCTCGTCCACCGAGGCGTGGACGCGCGCTTCATCGAGGGAGAGGCCGGGGATCCGGTGCACCTCTGGGACCGCCGTGAGGTCGGAGCCGAAGCAGGCTGTAAAGAGCAGGGTCCCGGGGAGCAGGAGGACGAGCGGCTTTGGTACGCGCATGGGGCACTTCCTTTCTTCCCGAGCCGGTGGAAGAGGGACCGCCGAAGTGGAGCGAGGGGCAGGGGGATTGACCCGCGTGGCCTGCATCGACGCGGTGCCGAGCGCACGGGGTCCCGCGCGAAAGAGCAAGGGGCATGCCACCGGCCCGGAGCCGCGCGCGCCGACCAACTCCGGGGGTTTGGGGACCCTGCTGGCGCCGTGACCCCTCGAATTTTTGACGCGGCATCGGTTTCTCGTCACTTGGAAGCGCGGGCCGCTTTGCGGCGGGACTCCGGGCCTTGGCACAATGGCCGCACGCCATGGCCGCTTCCCCGCCGCGCCTGCCCGCCCCCCACACGATTCTCATCGCCTGGATGGCACCTTCGCTGGTGCTGACCTGGGTGATGGCTGCCTACGGGCTGCTCGTCTTTCCCCCCGACGAGATCCTCACCACGGCCTTGTGGACCCTGGCCGCACTGACCGGCCTTTCGGTGCTGGGCAACCTCGTGCTGCAGGTGCCCTTGCTCGCATCGCTGCGTCGCACTCGCCGCGCTCTGGCCGCGGGCGCGACGCTCGAGACGCTCGACCCCGAGGACCTGCGGCGCGCCACCACCTTGCATCGCCCCTTGGCCGCACTGATCCTCGGCTGGTGGCTGCTCGGCGCCCTCGTGTGGATTCCCATCTCGGTCACGCGTTTCGGTACCAGCGATCTGCGCACCTTGCTCCTGCTCTCGCTCGAAGCGGCGTGCCTGGGCTTCCATGCTGCCGTCGCGACCTACTACCTCCTCCATCTCGTCAGCGCGTTCCGAATCGCACCGGTGCTCCTCGCCGACGGACGCCTCGATCGGATCCGGGCCCGGCGAGAGCGCGTCTGGGGGCACGTGGTGGCGCTCGCGTTTGCGCTCGGGGTCATGGGCCCCGTGACCTCATGGGCGTTCCTGGAGATCGGCGCCGGCGGCACGAAACAGCTCCTCTTCGTCTCCGGAGTACTCGCGCTCGTCGGGGTCGTGCAGACCGCGGGAATCGTCACCACGATCTCTCGACCGGCGGGCGACCTCTTGGGAAAGATGCGCGCGGTACGCGATGGCAGCTTCGAGGTGCGCACGCCGGTGCGCAGTGTGGACACCTTCGGCGAGCTGGCCAGCGGCTTCAACGAGATGGTGGAGGGACTCGCTCAGCGCGAGTTCCTGCGGGAGACCTTCGGGCGCTACCTTTCTCCTCAGGTGGCCGAGCTGATCCTCGGCGGCAGCGTGGAGCTGGGCGGTGAGACCCGCGAGGCCACGGTGCTCTTCAGCGACATCCGAGGCTTCACGCGGATGAGCGAGACGATGGATCCGCCGGAGGTGGTGGCCTTCCTGAACGACTACCTCGACTCCATGGTCGAGTGCGTCTTCGAGCACTCGGGCATGGTGGACAAGTTCATCGGGGACGCCATCCTTGCGGTCTTCGGCGCACCCGTCTCCGCCGGTGGGGTGGCGAGAGATGCGCGAAACGCGCTCGCCTGCGCGGTGGCGATGAGCCAGCGGCTCGACAGGCTGAACGCCGCGCGGAAGCGGGCGGGAGAAGCTCCCATCGAGATCGGCATCGGAGTTCACACCGGACCGCTCGTGGCGGGAAATATCGGCTCGCGCCGGCTCATGAACTACACGGTGGTGGGCGACACGGTCAACGTTGCTTCACGAATCGAGTCGGCCACCAAGCGCCTCGGTGCGCGCATCCTCCTGTCCGAACAGACGGCCCGGCATGCGCCCGAGGACCTGCCTCTCGCGATGCTGGAGGAAATTTCGCTCCGAAACCGGGCGCAGCCGGTCCGCCTCTATGCCCTCGACGCGAACGCGAAAGGCGCTGCACCGGCATAGGGCAGAGGGCACGCGAGCGGCACCGCCTAGCGCTGCGGCCTGCTCGACGGCGCGCCGCCATCGCCACCTCCAGCGCGCCGCTAATGCTCCCGGAGGAAGCGACTCGGGCGGCGCCGGGGGTGGAGATGGAAACGCTCGCCGACCGTCTCCCGAATCAGCGCGGCTGCCTCCTTCGGGTCGTCCGTGGGCTGGAAGAGAGCGACGTCGTCGGGGGAGATGGTCCCTTCCGAGACCATGCGGCGGTGCATGAAGTCGATGACCTCTCCCCAGTAGTCGGTACCCATCAAGATGAGCGGAAAGCGCTCGATCTTCCGCGTCTGGATGAGCGTCGCGGTCTCGAAGATCTCGTCGAGGGTCCCGAAACCGCCGGGCAGCACGACGAACGCATAGGAGTACTTCACCAGCATCACCTTCCGGACGAAGAAATGCCGGAAGGTAACCACGGTGTCGCAGTAGGGGTTCGGCTTCTGTTCCTCGGGTAGGAGGATGTTGCAGCCGATGGACCGCGCGCCCGCCTCCTTTCCTCCTCGGTTCGCCGCCTCCATGATGCCCGGACCACCGCCGGTCATGATGGTGTAGCCCAGACCGGCAACCTCGGCGGCAGCCCGGCGGGCGAGCTGGTAGTAGCGATGCGACGCGTCGAATCGCGCCGACCCGAAGAAGGTCACGCACGGTCCCACGAAATGAAGGGCCCTGAAACCGCGCACGAACTCCGCGCCGATGCGCAGGACGCGCGCCAGCTCGGAGCTGCGCCCTGCCGGACCTTCGAGCAGGCGCCGGTCACTCTCGTGGTTCTGGGGCACGCGCCTGCGTCCGCTCGCCTTAGTCCTGCGGAACGCCGCCCTTACGGAGGAAGGTGGGGATGTCGTACTCCTCCTCGCTGCCGGGCAGGTCGCGCTCTCGGAAGGTGGTGTCGGTGGGCAGCCGAGGCCTGTGCCGCAGGGCGGCGGAGCGGTCGGCTTCTCCCCGCGCATCGGAGTAGGCGCGTGCTCCCGCCGGCACCAGGCTGTCCGAAGAGATCGCCTCGTCGATGCCTGGCTGCGTCGTGGGACGCCGGGTGCTTACGCCTCCACCGCTGACTGGGACGCTCGTAGAGCGCGTCCCCATCTGTCTTGCGATGGCGGTGGGCTTGCCGGGCCGTCGCACGGCCGGCACCGCCGACGCCACCCGAGCGACGCGTTTCTCGTCCTCGAGCGAGAACCCCGTCGCGATCACCGTGATCTTGATGATGTCGTGGAGCCGCTCGTCGATCACCGATCCGAAGATGATGTTCGCATCCTCATGGGCTGCCTCATGGATGCTGGAGGCAGCCTCGTCAATCTCGTGCAGCGTCATGTCCGGGCCGCCGGTGATGTTGATCAGGATGCCCATGGCACCCTCGATGGAGACGTCTTCGAGCAGCGGCGAGTTGATCGCTTGACTCGCTGCTTCGAGAGCACGTCCGGGGCCGGAGGCGAAGCCGGTCCCCATCAAGGCCATGCCCTGATTGCGCATGATGGTGCGCACGTCGGCGAAGTCGACGTTCACCAAGCCGTGCATGGTGATGAGGTCGCTGATGCCCTGCACGGCATGGAGCAGCACCTCGTCCGCCTTCTTGAAGGCCTCGAGGAGGGAGGTGTGCTCGTCGGCGATCTCGAGGAGCCGCTGATTGGGGATGGTGATCAGCGTATCGACGGCCTCGCGCAGCTCTGCGATCCCCTCCTCGGCCTGCCGGCGACGGCGCTTCCCCTCGAAGAAGAAGGGCTTGGTGACCACACCGACGGTGAGCGCCCCACACTCCTTGGCGATGTCCGCGATGACCGGTGCCGCCCCGGTGCCAGTGCCGCCGCCCATGCCGGCGGTGACGAAGACCATGTCCGCACCCTCGAGGGCCTCGGCAATACGGTCACGGTCCTCGAGTGCGGAGCTGCGACCGATCTCCGGATTGGCGCCTGCGCCCAGGCCGCGGGTAGTGTCACGGCCAATCTGAATCTTCACCGGCGCGAGATTGTTCTCCAGCGCCTGCAGATCGGTGTTGCAGGCGATGAAGTCGCATCCTTCGAGGCCTTGGGCGATCATCGTGTTGACCGCGTTGCCGCCGCCACCGCCGACTCCCACGACCTTCAGCTTCGCGCCGGTCTCGCTTCGCGTATCGAACTCCAACATGAGAGACTCCTTCCGGCGAATGGATCAGAAGAGGTCGGAAAGCCATGCGCGCATCCGGCCACGCACCTTCCCGTAGACATTGTCGTCGCGCACGCGGAAGTGCCGCGCGTCTTGGTTCTGGCTGCCGTAGAGCACGAGGCCCACACCGGTCGAGTACATGGGGCTGCGCACCACATCGACCAGCCCGCTGATGCCGCGGGGCAGGCCCCGGCGCACCGGCAAGCCGAGCACGTCCTCGGCCAGCTCGGGCATCCCCTCCAGGAGAGTGGTCCCACCGGTGATCACCACGCCGCTGGCGAGCAGTTCCTCATAGCCGCTCTTCTGCAGCTCCCGCTGCACGAGCATGAACATCTCCTCCACCCGTGGCTCGATGATCTCGCAGAGGATCTGCCGGGAGAGGACACGCGGCTTTCGCCCTCCGACGGAGGGAACCTCGATCGTCTCCTCCCGCTCCACCATGCTGGCCATCGCGCAGCCGTATTTCTGCTTGATCTTCTCTGCCTCGTGCGAGGGCGTCCGCAGGCCCACGGCGATGTCGTTGGTGAGGTGGTTTCCCCCCACCGCCAAGACGCTGGTGTGGACGATGGCCCCCTCGCTGTAGATGGCCAGATCGGTGGTACCGCCGCCGATGTCCACCAGCGCGACGCCCAGCTCCTTCTCATCTTCGGTGAGACACGCCTCGGAGGAGGCGAGCTGCTCGAGAACGATGTCCGCCACGTTGAGCCCGCAGCGGTTGGCGCACTTCACGATGTTCTGGGCGCTGGAGACGGCTCCGGTAACGATGTGCACCTGGGCCTCGAGCCGCACCCCATTCATACCGATGGGCTCGCGGATGCCGTCCTGCTCGTCCACGATGAACTCCTGGGGGAGGATATGGAGCACCTCCCGGTCCATCGGGATGGCGATCGCCTTGGCCGCATCGATCACCCGATCGACGTCGGCCTTGGTGATCTCTTTGTCCTTCACCGCGACCACACCGTGGCTGTTGATGCCCTTGATGTGGCCGCCGGCGATGCCTGCGAAGACGGTGGTGATCTCGCAGCCGGCCATCAGCTCGGCCTCCTCCACCGCCCGCTTGATCGAGTTGACCGTGCTCTCGATGTTGATCACCACCCCTTTGCGCATGCCCTTCGAGGGGTGGGATCCGATGCCGATGATGTCGATACCGCCCTGTGCCGTGACCTCACCGACGATTGCGCAGATTTTCGTCGTTCCGATGTCGAGCCCGACGATCAGCTCTCCGTGTTTCGCCATCGCTGCCTCCCGTGCGGATCGGCAGACGTATGGCGTGGTGTCGCTCTCGCTTCATGGCTTCTGCCTCATTTCACGCCGGAGCCTCTCGGCCCAGCCGAATCCGCAAACAGGTTGTGGGTGCCGCTTCAGGGTTCCACACGCGCCACCACCCATTGTGGACGCGTGTGGTTGTTCAGAAAGATCTCGAGTGGTCGCTGGGAACGCTTTCGCAGAACCTCGTGAAGCTGAACGAGCCGGGCGAGCCGGCGGGACAGCTCACCTTCGCCCATGTGAACGACGACAGGGGGACCGCCCTCGACGGGTCGCGCTGTCGCTGTGAGACCGGCCACATCATCGACGTTCACCTCGGACAGCGTCATTTTGTCATCTAGGCCCGCTTTCTTCCAGGCCCGAATGAAGGAAAGTGCCGAGCGAAGCTTCGGCTGAACCGTCTGCAGCGCCGTCTCGGCCGCCGGTGCCCCGGCTTCGGCGCTGTCTTCGACCGGACCTGCGCCCCCGGCCGACCCGCGCCGGCCTTCACGGCGGCCGCCCAGCGTGATCCCGGTGACGACGGGGAGGTCATACACCTCGCCGGGGCCAAGCGGCTTGAACGGCACGCCCTCGGTGGAGACCAGGTAGAGGCCGTCGAGCACGGCGAGGGCCTCGGGCACGTGCTCCTCCACGACGATCTCGACGGTGTGGGGCAGCCGCTTCTCGACGGCCGCCGCCTTCACCCAGGGATGCCGTTCGATCTGCCGCGCCACCGCTTCCTCGGAGACCAGAAAGAGGTTGGTGCCCGCCCGCAGCCCAGACAGCGCAGCCAGCTCGGAGAGTTTTGCCCGCGCATTGCCAGAGATGCGGACATCGGTCACCGCGAAGCGTGGGCTGGTGGTCGCCCAGATATAGACCCCGACCACCGCCGAGAAGGTGCCCGCGACGAGGATGGCGGACAGCAGAAGGCGCACCGCGGTGCGCAGTGCGGTCCCCGCCACCCCCTTCACCTTCGCGGTGGTCTCGGCTGGATCGCGTCGCTTGCGGTTGCGCCTTGCCATGGGGTGCTCCGACGCCCGTTGCCTACCCCTTGAGCGAGGCGCCGAGGAGGAGACGCTCGCACAGCTCGGGGAAGGAGATGCCGCGGCCTGCGGCAATTTTGGGAACGAGGCTGGTCTCGGTGAAACCGGGCAGCGTATTCACCTCGATGAGAAAGGCCTCACCGCCGCCATTGACGATGAAGTCGGAGCGCGTCACACCGCTGCAGCGCAGGACCCGGTGGGCTTGCTCGGCATAGCGCTGCACCTTCTCGACCACTTCGGGAGCCACGGGCGCTGGGTACAGGTACTCGGTGCCTGCCGCCTTGTCGTACTTCGCCACGTAGTCGTAGAAGGCCCGCTTTGGACGGATCTCGATGGCTCCGAGGGCCTCGCCGTCGAGCACGGCGACCGAGAGTTCTCGACCCTTCACGTAGCGCTCGACCAGGATCTCCCCCCCGAAGCGAGCTGCCTCGGCGAGTGCTGGCCGGAAATCGCCACGCTCGCGCACGATGGTGATGCCCACGCTCGACCCCTCGCGCGCCGGCTTCACCACACAGGGCAGGCCGAAGGCGAGGTCCTCGCAGCCGGTGGCCTCCACCGCCTCGGGCCCGACGACGTGGTACTCCGGGGTCGGCAGCCCCACCGACGCGAAAACGTGCTTCGAGAGCACCTTGTCCATGCCCACCGCCGAGGCGAGCACGCCGCTGCCCGTGTAAGGGATGCCGAGCATCTCGAGGAGGCCCTGCACGCAGCCGTCCTCGCCCCAGCGCCCATGCAGGCCGTTGAAGCAGGCGACCGGCGCCAGCTCGACGAGGCGCGACGCCAAGTGCTCGTCCACGTCGATGCGTTCGACCGGCAGGCCCCGCGATTCGAGCGCCTGCGCAATCGCTTCGCCGCTCTTCAGCGAGATCTCGCGCTCGGCACTCTGCCCGCCCATGAGGACGGCGATGGGACCTTGGCGCAGGCGATCGAGGGTCAGGGACATCGGAACTCTCCTAGGAGCTTGATCTCCAGCTTCAGTGCCACGCCGAAGCACGCCTCCACGCGTGCTTGGCAGAGCCGAAGGAGCGAGAGGACGTCGGCGGCGGTGGCGCCCCCATCGTTGACGATGAAGTTTGCGTGGACGGGGCTTATCACCGCGCCCCCCACGCGCCGGCCCTTCAGCCCCGCTGCCTCGATGAGGCGCCCCGCATAGTCGCCGGGCGGGTTCTTGAACACCGAGCCGGCGCTCCTCCCGCGGGGCTGGGTGCGGTGGCGACGAGCGAGTTCTGCGCGCGCAGCCTGCTCGGCCGCAGCGATCCGTGCCGGCGTCGCCTTCGTGAAGCGCAGCCGGAGATGCGTGACCACCCCGCCTGGCGGAAGCTCGGCATGCCGGTAACCGAAGTGGAACGCCTCCGCGTCGAGCCACCCGGCCCCGTCGGCGGTGACCACGTGTGCGCACTCCACCACGTCGACCATCTCACCGAGGCGGGTGCCGGCGTTCATCTGAAGGGCACCACCGAGGGTGCCCGGAATACCGACGAGAAACTCGGGTCCCACCGCCCCGAGCGCACGCGCGGTCCGGCGAACCGCCGCAGTCGAGAGTCCGGCGGGGAAGGTGACGACGTACGCATCGCCGGTCTCCTCCACCGTGATCTCCTCCCGGCGGGCCGGCAGGTGGAGCGTCAGCCCCAAAATGCCCCGATCGCCGACGAGGACGTTGGAGCCGCCCCCCAAGATGATGCAATCGAGCCCTTCGTCACGGGCGAAGCGGAGCGCGGCCTGAAGATCGTCGGGCCCCTCCGGCTCGAACCAGAGCGCCGCCGGGCCGCCGATCCCGAAGGTGGTGCGCCGGGACAGAGGCTCGCCCTCGCGCACGACCCCGCGTGCGAGCGAGGCGAGGGATGCCGACAACCGGCGACTCACCGCCGGCATGACCTCTGTCGTTTGCGGACATCTATGCATCTTTGCCTCATGCGCCTCTGCGTCCCGGACCCGGGATGATCTGTGCCGCCTCGGCACCGCGGGCGCTCCGTAGGCGCGCGAGGATGGCCTCCCCCGCCTTCCACACATCCCCGGCCCCGAAGGTGATGAGCAGATCCCCTCGCTCGAGCCGGGGCACCACCGCACTCGCGACCTCGTCGAGACGGGCCACGTAAGCCACGTCCCGATGCCCGTGCCGGCGGATCGACTCCACCAGCGCCTCGGCGCTCACGCCCTCGATCGGCGCCTCGCCGGCCGCATAGATGTCGGTAACCACCACTGCATCGGCATCGTTGAAGGCGGTGGCGAAGTCCTCCGCCAGATCGCGGGTCCGCGTGTAGCGGTGGGGCTGGAAGACGGCGATGGTGCGCCGGTCGAAGGCGGTCCGCGCACCGGCGAGGACGGCGCGGATCTCTGCGGGATGGTGGCCGTAGTCGTCGACCACCGTGATCCCATCGACCTCGCCGCGCACGGTGAAGCGGCGCTGCACCCCGCCGAACTCGGCGAGCGCCCGGCGTGCGAGGTCCTCTCGGACGCCCATCTCGTCGGCCACGACGAGGGCGGCGAGCGCATTGAGCACGTTGTGCCGGCCCACCATGGGGATGCGAAAGCGCCCGCGCGACTTTCCTTCGGCCACCACCTCGAAGTCGCAGGCCATCCCCTCGTAGCGAAGGTCGTGCACCTGCCAGTCGGCCTGCGAACCGAAGCCATAGGTGCGATAGCGCTTCTCGATCCGGGGAATCAGACCCTGCACCTCGGGGTGGTCGAGGCAGAGCACCGCGAGGCCGTAGAAGGGAAGCCGGTTGACGAAGCGGACGAAGGCGTCACGGAGTGCGTCCATGGACCCGTAGTGGTCCATGTGCTCGGGATCGATGTTGGTCACCACAGCGATGGTCGGCGCGTAGACGAGGAAGGAACCGTCACTCTCGTCCGCTTCGGCGACCAGGTAGTCGCCCTGCCCGAGACGCACGCTGCTGCCCAGGGTGTTCACCTTCCCGCCCACGACCACCGTGGGATCGAGGCCGCCCGCCTGCAGCAGGTGGCCGACGAGCGACGTGGTGGTCGTCTTGCCGTGGCTGCCAGCGATGGCGACGCCATACTTCAGGCGCATCAGCTCGGCGAGCATCTCGGCCCTGGGGATCACCGGGATCCCTTGGGCCCGCGCAGCTGCGATCTCGGGGTTGTCCGGCGGGACGGCGCTCGAGACGACGACCACGTCGGCGGGCCCGAGGTGCTCGGCGCGGTGGCCCCTGGCCACCACCGCTCCCATCGCGGCCAGCCGGCGGGTCACCTCGCTCTCCTTCAGGTCCGACCCGGAGACCTCGTAACCCAGATTGAGGAGCAGCTCGGCGATGCCGCTCATGCCGATGCCCCCGATACCGACGAAGTGGATGCGCCGCGCCTTTCCCCGGAACATGGGCATCTCACCGGCCTCCCTTCCGGGCCAAGGCCTTCTGTTCCCGTTCGAACCCGCCCGAATCCATCCAAAGTTCGACTGCGACATCGGCGATCTCCTTTGCGGCCTCCGGATGGCCCAGCTCTCCCGCCGCCTTCTCCATGGCGTGTCGTCGGTCCGGATTTGTCAGAAGTGCCTCGAGCTCCGAAGCGAGCCGCTCCGGCGTGAGCTCCGACTCGAGCAGGAGCACGGCGGCTCCGCGCTCGGCGAGCGCCCGAGCGTTGACCTCTTGGTGGTTGTCGGTGGCATAGGGAAAGGGCACGAGGATGGAGGCCTTGCGGGCCACGGTCAGCTCCGCCAGCGTGGTGGCACCGGCACGACATACCACCGCAGCGGACCTCGCATAGGCTTCGGACATCTCGTGGATGTACGGCCGAAGGTCCAC
Source organism: uncultured Myxococcia bacterium (assembly GCA_964471535.1). Classification (GTDB taxonomy): domain Bacteria; phylum Myxococcota; class Myxococcia; order SLRQ01; family SLRQ01; genus CAYYHA01. The sequence continues at coordinate 18,982 of CAYYHA010000020.1, forward strand.
CTTGTCGATGAGTCCTGCCTCCTCGTAGGCACGGCGCACCCCCTCGTAGGCGTCCCGGCCGGTCTGGTGGAGGAGGCGCAGCTCGGGCAGCTTCTCGGCGAGGTGTCGCATCGCCCCCACCATCGCCTCGTTGAGCGCCCGCGCCCCCTGGCTGCCCCCGAAGACGAGGACGCGCTGCACCCCGCCGGTCGCCGGCCGCTCGGGACGCAGGAAGTTGTCCATGAGGGAAAGGCGGACGGGATTGCCTGTGAGGAGCACCTTGTCCCGCGGAAAGTGTCGGGCGGAGCGCTCGAAGGAGATGCACACCTTCCGGGCGAAGCGTGCCACGATGCGTGAGGTCAGGCCGGGGAGGGCGTTCTGCTCCTGCACGATCACCGGCACGCGGCACAGCCAAGCGGCCAGCGCTACCGGCCCGCTGGCATAGCCCCCAACGGCGATGCACACCCCGGGGCGGTAGCGCCGCACGATTCGCAGTGACTGAAAGAGGGCCCGGGGCAGCGCCCACAGGCTCTTGAGCGTCTTCCACAGACCCACCCGCTTCAGCCCGCTCACCTCGATGAACTCGATGGGGAAGCCCTCCCGCGGGACCACCTCGCTCTCCAGCCCTCGCCGGGTTCCCACGAAGAGCACCTCGTTCTCCTGATGGCGGGTCATGAACTCCTGTGCGAGCGCAATGCCCGGGTACAGGTGGCCCCCCGTACCTCCGCCGGCGATGAGCACGCGCAGTGTCATCGCCGCGCCCCCAGGTGTCGGGCGAGGAAGCCCCCTTGGCCCCGGCCGATGGAGAGGAGGATGCCGGCGGCAGCCATGGAGAGCACCAGCGAGGTGCCGCCGTAGGAGACGAAGGGAAGGGGCAGCCCCTTGGTGGGGAGCAGGCCCATGGTCACGGCCATGTTGAGGAAGGCCTGCAGCCCGAGGACGAAGGTCAGGCCCAGGGCCAGGAACGCACCGAAGGCATCCTCGGCGCGGAAGGCCGCACGCACCCCGCGCCAGAGGAAGACGGCGAAGAGGAGGATCACGGCGGTGGTGCCGATGAGCCCCAGCTCCTCTCCCACGATGGAGAAGATGAAGTCGGTGTGCGCCTCCGGAAGGAAGAAGAGCTTCTGCCGGCCCTCACCGAGGCCCACGCCGGTAAGGCCGCCCGAGCCAATGGAGATGAGCGACTCGGCGACCTGGTAGCCCTCATCGTGGCGCACCGCCCAAGGGTCGAGGAAGGCGACGATGCGGCGCATCCGCCACGGCGTGGAGTAGATGAGCCAGGCCACCGCGAGTGCGCCCGCGCCCGCCGCGCCGAGGAGGTAGCGGAGGCGCACGCCCGCGACGAAGAGAAGGAGGCCGACCGCGGCGGCGAGGGTGACCGCCGTGCCGAGATCCGGCTGCTGCAGGACGAGGAGGATCGGGGTGCCGGCGACGAGCACTGGGCCCAGGAAACCCGCCTTGAACTGTCGCACCTGCTCCCCCTTCCGCGACAAGGACCAGGCCAGGTACAGGACCAGGGCGGGCTTGGCCAGCTCCGAGGGCTGAAAGCCCAGCGGGCCCAGGCGGACCCAGCGGGTCGCACCGCCGGCGCTCCGGCCGACGCCGGGAACGAAGACGAGCGCGAGGGCCAAGAGCGCGAAGAGGAGCGCAGTGGGGGCCAGGGGACGCAGCCGCTCGGGGGGCAGCGAGGCGCAGGCGGCAAGCGCCACGAGGCCGAGCACCGCGGCGACGGCCTGGCGGCGCAGGAAGTAGGTGGGATCGGAGAGACGGTGGGAGGCGAAGACCGCGCTCGACGAGTAGACCATCACCACCCCGAGGCCGCACAGGGCGAGCACCGCGACGAGAAGGATCCCATCGATGCCCCCGCTGGGGGCGCCTGGGGCGGAGGGGCGCCTCATGGCAGGGCCTCCACGAGCCTCCGGAAGTGCATCCCCCGCTGCACGTAGCTCTCGTACTGGTCGAAGGAGGCGCAGGCAGGCGAGAGGAGGACCACCTCGCCCGGGCGTGCGAGCGCCGCAGCCCGCCGTACCGCCGCCTCGAGGTCTCCCGCCGCTTCGGCGACCTCCACCGCCCCACCCAGCTCCCGCAGGAGCAGCGGCGCCTCCTCCCCGATGGCGAGGAGCACCCGCACCCGTTCGCGCACCAGCCCCGAGAGCGGCGCGTAGGCGGCGCCCTTGCCCCGCCCACCGGCGATCCACACGATCCCCCCGGGGAAGCTCCTCAGCGCGGTCCGGGCGCTCTCCACATTGGTGGCCTTCGAGTCGTCGATCCAGGAGACGCCCCCGCGTTCCCGCACCACTTCGAGGCGATGGGGCAGGCCGCGGAAGGCATCGAGGCCTGCCTGAATCGCGTCCGGCGCCACACCGAGGGCCTCGGCGGCGAGGATGGCCGCCGCGGCATTCGCGAGGTTGTGGGGACCGCGGAGGGCCGGGCCCCCGATCCGGTAGCGCCGGGTGCCGACGACCACCAGGCCCTGCTCGCCGCGGGCGTCGGCGTCCCGCCCCTCCACCGAGAAGGTGCGAAGCCGGCTCGCCGCCCCTTCGGCCAGTGCGAGCGCCGCCGGATCGTCGGCACTGGTCACGAGCGTGTCCCCGGGGCCTTGCCGCTGCCACAGCTTCGCCTTGGCCTGGCCGTAGGCCTCGAAGCTGCCGTGCCAGGCCAGATGGTCGGGGGCGAGATTGAGGAGCACGGCGACATCCGGCCTCAAGTGATGCGTGCTCTCGAGCTGGTAGCTCGACAGCTCCACTGCGAGGCTCTTCGGTGGCCGCGACTCCAGCACCGCCTCGGCAAGCGGGCGGCCGAGGTTCCCGCCGACGAAGGGGGCCTGACCCGCGGCCTCCAGGATTGCGCCCAGCAACGCGGTGGTGGTGCTCTTGCCGTTGGTCCCGGTGACGCCGACGAAGGGGATATCCGTGAGGAAGGAGGCGGCGATCTCGACCTCTCCCAGGATGGGCACGCCGGCCTCCTGGGCCCGTCGTAGCTCGGAGATGCCCCTGGGCACGCCCGGCGACGGCACGATGAGATCGGCTTCGAGGAAGTCGTCGAGCCGATGGCCGCCGAGGTGCAAGGTGAGGGGCCGCCCGGCAGCCCAGTCGAGATCGAGGTGCTCGTCGGCCCGCCGGTCGGTGAGGGTCACCGCTGCGCCCTCACGCAGGCACAGCTCTGCGGCCGCGCGGCCAGAACGACCTGCACCCACGACGAGGACATTGCGGCCCTTCAGATCGTATGGGGGACCATATGGGACGGTTCGGGTCATCGAAGCTTCAGGCCGGCAAAGGCGACCAGCGCCAAGAGAATGGAGAGGATCCAGAAGCGGACGATGATCTTCGGCTCCGCCCACCCCTTCAGCTCGAAGTGGTGGTGGATGGGTGCCATGCGGAAGATCCGCTTACCGGTGGACTTGAAGGAGGCGACCTGCAGGATCACCGAGAGGATCTCCGCCAGGAAGACACCATGGACGATCACGCTGACCAGCTCGTTCTTGGTGAGCACCGCGAGCATCCCCAGCGCCCCGCCGATGGCGAGTGAGCCCACGTCGCCCATGAAGATCGAGGCGGGGTAGGTGTTGAACCAAAGGAAGCCAATGCCGGCGCCAGCGAGCGAGGCGCAGAAGACGGTCAGCTCCGCCGCACCCTCGATGAAGGGGATGTAGAGGTACTGCGCAATGTTGAACCCGGCGATCACCGTACCCGCGGCGTAGGCGAGGACGCCCCAGGTCAGTGCGGCGACGATGGAGGGACCGATGGCCAGACCGTCGAGGCCGTCGGTGAGGTTCACCGCATTGCTGGTGCCGACGATCACGAAGAGCGCGAAGGGGAGGTAGAGCCAGCCGAGATCGGGGTAGAAGAGCTGGGTGGAGATGAAGGGAAAGGCGACCCGCGTGTCCAGCGCAAAGCCGACGCCGAGGAAGGGGAAGCGGTCCATCGCCCGGAAGTCGAGATCGCTCTGGAAGAGGTAGAGCACCGCCGCGGCGACACCGAACTGCAGGACGAGCTTCGCCCGCGCCGAAAGCCCTTTCGAGCGGTTCTTGAACTTCATGTAGTCGTCGTAGAAGCCGATGGCGCCGTAGCCCAAGGTGACGGCCACCACGGACCAGACGAGGCGACTGCGCGGATCGGCCCAGAGCAGGGTGCCCAGCATGGCCCCGGCGAGGATCATCAGCCCTCCCATCGAGGGCGTCCCCTCCTTCTCCCGGTGGCGCTCCGGGGTGTCCTCACGGATCGTGTCGAGCCCGTGCTGTGCGAGGCGGAGGCGCCGAATGATGCCCGGGCCGAAGAAGAGCACGAAGAGGAGCGCGGTCAGGCCGCCCATCACGATGCGGAAGGACGTGTAGCGGAGGACGTTGAGGACTGCGACCTCATCGGACAGGGGATAGAAGAGCCAGTAGATCACGCCGCCCCCCCTTCTGCCTCCGCGAGGCGCTCGACGATGCGCTCCATACGCATCCCCCGGCTCCCCTTCACCAGCACCACGTCGCGGGGACCGAGGCCCTCTCTCAGGAAGGCCGCAGCCTCGTCCGGCTCGAGGGTGTGCAGGACCCGGTGCAGTCCCGCCCGCTCGGCCTCCTCCACCAACGCGGCGCTCCCGGGACCGAAGCCCACCAGCCCGGCGAGACCCAGGTGGGCGGCGCGGGCGCCGATGGCGCGGTGGTGTTTCTCGCTCGCCCCGCCCAGCTCCAGCATGTCGCCGAGCGCTGCCCACACCGTTCCCCCTCGATCCTCCGCGAGCTGCGCCGCTGCCTCGAGGGCCGCGGCGGTGGAGGCGGGGTTGGCGTTGTAGCAGTCGTCGAGGAGCAGGGCTCCGCCCGGGCCGGCCACGCGGCGCATCCGCCGGCCGACGCTTCGCACCTCCGACATCCCCTGCGCCGCCTCCGCGGGGTCGGCACCGACGGCAATGGCCGCCGCCAGTGCGGCCGCGGCGTTGTGGGCGTTGTGGACGCCGATGAGGGGAAGATCGAAGACCAGCCGGCCCTTCCCCGCCTCGTGGGCGAGCGCGATCTCCACCCGCAGTCCCGCCTCCCCCCGGTTGACGACGCCCTCGAGGCGCACCGCAGCGTCGGCATGACGGCCGAAGCCGAGCCACCGCAGGTCGGAACGCCGCTTCGCCCGCGCCACCAGGCGGGGATCGTCGAGGTTGACCACGGCCACCGCCCCCGCCTCGAGGCCCGCCCACAGCTCCGCCTTTGCGTCGGCGACCGCTTCCACGGTGCCCAGGCCCTCGAGGTGCACCGGACCCGTGTTGACGATGAGTCCGACACGGGGCCGGACAATTTCGGTCAAACGTGCGATCTCGCCCGGTGCGTTCATCCCCAGCTCGAGCACCGCCCAGGCCTCGGTACCGTCGAGTCGGAAGAGAGTCAGGGGCACGCCGACGAGGTTGTTGAGGTTCCCCTCGGTGTGGACCCCAGCACCCAGGGCCTTGCGCAGGGCCGCGGCGAGCAGCTCCTTCGTGGTGGTCTTGCCACTCGATCCCGTGACGGCGACGACGCGGCCTGGCCCGCAGCGGTCGCGGTGGTAACGGGCCAGATCGCCGAGCGCCCGCAGCGTGTCCTCGACCTCGAAGCAGGCCAGATCCGGATGGCCGTGTCCCCGCGCCACCACCGCGCCGAAGGCCCCGGCCGCCGCCGCCTGCCCGAGGAAGTCGTGGCCGTCGAAGCGCGGGCCGTGGAGGGCAACGAAGAGGGCGCCTTCGGGCAGGGTGCGGCTGTCGGTGCCCACGCCGCGGCAAACCCGCGCCGGCGGGGGCCGCCGCGGCGGTGCGGCGCCCGTCGCCTCGAGGATCTCGTCGGGGGTGAGCTGTGCGGTCATCGCTGTGTCGTCGTCGCCTTCGCCGTCGTCTTCGTCGTCGTCCTGCCGGCGCCTCGCCGGCCCTTGCCCTAGCCTCGGCGCCGGCCTCCCTCGGAAGGGCCGGTGGCTCGGTCCCCGGCCGCACCCGGCGCGCCGGCCTCCTCCTCCACCGCCGACCCCGGCGCGGGGGAGGGCCTCGCCGCGGCAGCCTGGGGCCGCGACGCCGCCTCCGCGGATGCACCCTGCGTACCAGGGCCCGTGCGCCCCGAGGCCGCCTGCGCGCCGCCGCCGCGCCCCCACACCTGTGTCCCCGGGGACACACGGCGCAGGGCCTCGGCAGCCACCACCCGATCGTCGAAGGGATGGGCCTCCTCCCCCACGATCTGCACCGCCTCGTGCCCCTTGCCCGCCAGCAGCACCACGTCTCCGGGCCGGGCGAGGCCCACCGCATCGGCGATGGCGGCCGCCCGGTCGGGCTCGACGGTGTGGGAGGCACCAGCCAGGCCAGGCAAGATCTCCTCGATGATCGCCTCCGGCGCCTCGCTCCGCGGGTTGTCGCTGGTCACCACCACGTGATCTGCGGCCGCCGCCGCCCGGCCCATCAGGGGTCGCTTGCCCCGGTCCCGGTCCCCCCCGCAGCCGAAGACCACCACGATGCGGCGGTCGGCCGGGGTCAGTGCACGGAGGGTCTGGATCACCCGGCGCAGCGCGTCGTCGGTGTGGGCATAGTCCACGAAGACGAAGCGTCCCGCCGGGTCGGAGACGCGCTCGAGTCGGCCGGGGGGCCCAGGGACGTGGCGGAAGGCTTCGGCGACCGCCTCCGGCGGCACACCCAGCGCCTCGGCCACGGCAGCAGCGAGGATCAGGTTCTCCAGATTGAAGGCGCCCACCAGCGGTGAGGCCAGCTCCACCGGGCCACCCGCGAGGTGCAACACCGCCCGCGTGCCCGAGAGCCTAAGGTGCACGGCCTCGGCACGCACCGTGTGCCGGACGCCCGCCACCCGGGGACCGCCGTCGGGGGCCGCCGTCACCGCGACCACGGTGCGTCCCGCCTCCGAGAGTTCGCGGGCGAGACGCCGCCCGTAGTCGCCGGCGATGTGCACCACTGCCGTCCCATTCTGTCGCAGGTGCTCGAAGAAGAGGCGCCGCTTGGCCTGGTAGTAGTCCTCGAGGGTGCGGTGGTAGTCGAGGTGATCCCGGCTAAGGTGGGTGAAGGCGGCCACGTCGAAGGAGAGCCCGGCCACCCGGTCCTGCGCGAGGGCGTGGCTGCTCACCTCCATCACGACCGCCTCGAGGCCCGCCGCGCGCGCCTTCGCCAGAAGGGGGTGGAGTACCTCGGGCCCGGGGGTGGTGTGGGCGAGCGGCTCGCAGCCGCCGCCCACGGCGGCGCCGAGGGTGCCGATGCGGCCGGTTGGGCGCCCTGCCGCGCGCGCCACGGCCTCCACGAGGTGGGTGACGGTGGTCTTGCCGTTGGTGCCGGTGACCCCGACGAGCTCGAGCGCCTCGGCGGGGGATCCCTGGATGCGGGCGCAGGCGAGTCCCAGCGCGCGCCGGCTGCTCGGGACCTGCCAGACGGGCAGCTCCGGCGGCAGCACCGCAGGCGGCGCCTCGACCAGGGCCGCTGCCGCGCCGGCGGCCGCCGCCTCGGCGAGGAAGGCGTGACCATCGTGGCGCGCCCCCCGCACGGCGACGAAGAGCGTGCCCGGGGCGACGGCGCGGGAGTCGGCGCTCACGCTCCCGACCTGCACCGTCTCGGGAGCAGGGCCGGCGAGGCGCACGGCGCCGAGTCCTTCGATGATCTGGGAGAGCTTCATGTCCGAGGTCCGAGCACGAGGCGTACCACGTCTCCAGGGCTCGCGATCGCCCCCGCATGGGGCCCCTGCTCCACCACCACCCCCGTCCCCTCGATCTGCACGTCGAGGTCACGCTCGGCAAGGATGCGCAGAGCGCTGCGCAGATCGAGGCCCAAGAGGTCCGGGACCAGCGTCTTGCCCTCGGGGGGCGGGGCCAGGATCTCGGGGAGCGCCGCCCCGCCCTCCTCCGCCTGGGCGACCGGTGCTTCGGCGAGGAGCGCCTCGGACGCGCCCGCCTGCCGGGGCACACCGAGGTAGCGGAGGCTCTCCTCGGCGATGCGGGCGAAGATGGGCGCGGCGACCACCCCGCCGTACTTCACGCCTTGGGGCTCGTCGACGACCACCACGATGACGAGACGGGGCGTGTCGGCGGGCACGAAGCCGGCAAAGGACGCCACCCGCTTGTCCGGGGAGTAAGTGCGGGTGAGGGGGTCGACCTTCTCGCTCGTGCCCGTCTTCCCCGCCACCCGGTAGCCGGGCACCCGCGCGCGGGTCCCGGTCCCGCCGGGCGCGACCACCGCCTCCATCATCCGGGCGACCTGGCGGGCGGTGCCGGGAGAGAGGATGCGGCGCACCTGTTTCGGCCGGGTCTCCTCGATCACCTCGCCCTGGCCGTTACGCACCCGCGCCACCACGAAGGGGCGCATCAGCCGACCCCCGTTGGCGATGGCCGACAGGGCGGTGGCCACCTGCAGCGCGGTGGCCGAGACCCCTTGGCCGTAGCTCACCGTGGCGAGGCCCACCTCCGAGAGGCTCGAGGCGGGACGAAGGATTCCCGGCTGCTCGCCGGGCAGCCCGCTGCCGGTCCGCCGGCCGAAGCCAAAGGCGGCGAGCGCCTCGACCAGGCCCTCCTTGCCCAGGCGCCGGGCGATCTTCGCTGCCCCGATGTTGCTGGAGACCTTCAGGATCTCGGTCACCGAGAGCACGCCGTGCGGCCGGCTGTCGTGGATGGTGTGCCCACCGATGCGCATCGCGCCGCCCTCGCAGTCGAAGCGCTCGGTCGGTGCGACCGCACCCGTCTCGAGTGCGGCGGCGATGGTGAAGACCTTGAACACCGAGCCGGGCTCGTAGATGTCGGTGACCGCTCGGTTGCGCCGGGCCGCCTTCGTGCTCCGCCCCGGCTGGTTCGGGTTGTAGGTGGGATGGTTGGCCATGGCGAGGATCTCGCCGCTGTGGGGGTCGAGGACCACCGCCGTCGCGCCCTTGGCGCCCGCCTTCGTGGCGCCCTCGGCGAGGGCGCGCTCGGCGATCCACTGCAGGGTGCGGTCGAGGGTGAGCTCTGCCGATCCGCCGGCGAGATCCGCCGGGTCGGCCCCCTCGGGATCGGCGAGGAGGTGGTTGCCGCGCGCGTCCCGCAGGGCCGTTGCGAGGCGGGGCGTGCCCCGGAGGGCCGAGTCGAGGGCGAGCTCGAGCCCCTCGAGACCCACCCCGTCGATCCCCGCGAAACCGAGGACCTGTGCCGCCAGCTCCCGGTGAGGGTAGAAGCGACGCGGCTCCCGCGTGAAGCCGATCCCGGGCAGGCCGAGCGCTCGCACCGCGCGCGCCTCCTCGGGGCTGACCCGCCGCTTGACCCAGGCGAAGTAGCGGCCGCGGCGGAGGCGGCGCTCGAGCCTTGCCGCATCGATGTGGAGCACGGCGGCGAGCCGCCGGGCGGTGCCCGGGACGTCCCGGATCTTGCTCGGGTCGGCGCGAATGGAATCGACCTCCACGCTCACCGCAAGCGCCTCGCCCTTGCGGTCGACGATGCGCCCCCGTGGTGGGGTCAGCACGAGGCGCCGCAGCGCCTGCTCCCGCGACATCTCGCGAAAGCGGCCCTGCTGCACGATCTGCAGATCGGCGGCGCGCCACAGGAGCGTGGCGCCAGCTACGAGGAAGAGAGCGGCCACGATCGCGATCCGGAGGCGAATGCCCGGCAGCATCCGTCGGCCGAACGGCGCCGGCCCGCCTCCGGTGGGGGAGCGCGGGCCGCGGTCCTGCCGCACGCTGCGGCCAGCGCCTCTGGTGGCGCGCTCAGCCATCGGACCCCAAGGTGGCAAAGGCGGTGCGGCGCAGCGGCGGGCCGTGCGCCGCGGCCCGGGCCGGAGCCTCCCCGGCGGGCCCGCGCGCCTCCGCGCGCCGCGGCGCGGCCCGCGGGGCCGCGGGCGAGCGCTCGGGCACCACGACGATCTGCCCCGGCGCCGGAGGCACGAGGCCGAGGCGGGTCCGGGCGATCCGCTCGATGCGCGCCGGCGCCTCGAGGGTGGCGACCTCCAGACGCAGCGCCTCCCGGCGCTCGAGGAGCTGCCGGTGGCGGGCGCTGACCTCGGAGAGCTGGTAGCCGAGGCGCACGGCCTGCACCTTCAGGTGGGTGTGGAGGAGGCCGGTCGCCGCGAGGCAAGCGAAGACCAGACCCCAGGTGAGCACGGCCCCGGCGGGCGAGGGGGCGTGCCGGCGGCGCGGCGTGGCCTTCGCCCCGCTCACTGCGCGCCCCCCTCCCCGGGGGCACCCACTCGGCGGATCGCCCGGAGCCGGGCGCTGCGCGCGCGGGGGTTTCGGCGCCGCTCGGCCTCGCTCGGCACGCAGGCCCGAGGGGTGAGAATCTCGAAGGGGGCTCCCTCCTCCGTTTGTCGCACCGGCACCCCCGGCGGGTGGACCCGGCCCTGGGCCAGGGCGCGGAAGCGCTGCTTGACCCGCCGGTCCTCCAGGGAGTGGAAGCTCACGATCGCCGCGCGTCCACCGGGCGCGAGGAGCCGCGGCAGGGCGTCGAGTAGCGCCTCGAGGGCGCCCAGCTCGTCGTTGACCCAGATGCGCAGCGCCTGGAAGGTGCGGGTTGCGGGATGGAGGCGCCCCGCCGCCGGGCCTGCCGCCGCCTCCACCACCCGCGCGAGGTCGGCGGTGTCACCCAGGCGGCCCGCGTCGCGCGCCTCGATGAGGGCGCGGGCGATGCGCCGGGCGCGACGTTCCTCCCCGTAGTCCCGGAGGATGCGGGTCAGCTCGGGGAGGTCCACCGAGGCGAGCCGCTCGGAGAGGGGCACGCCCCGGGTGGGATCCATGCGCATGTCGAGGGGGCCGGGGTGGCGAAACGAGAAGCCGCGCGCTGGCGTGTCCAGCTGCGGCGAGCTCACGCCGAGATCGGCGAGGAGGGCGTCGACGGGGCCGAGGTGGTGCGCTTCGAGCAGGGCTTCGACCTCCCGGAAGTCGCCCGGCACCACGCGCAGACGCGGGCATCCGCCGAGGCGTTCCTCGAGCGCCGCGAGCGCCGCCGGATCCTTGTCGATGGCCACGACGGTGGCACCCGTGGAAAGGAGGGCCTCGGTGTGCCCGCCACCGCCGGCGGTGCAATCCACCGCGATTCGGCCCTCGCCCAAGGCCGGGCCCAGGAGCGCGAGCACCTCGTCCCGAAGTACGGTCTCGTGCTGAAACACGGCGCGGGGGGCGGCGGTGGCGAGCATTCGGTTGTGGAGAAAGCAGGGTGTCGGGTTGGTCCAGACCCGAGCACCCCAAGCCGGAGAATCAGAGCATCCGCAGGACCCAGCTTCCACTCGAGCCGGCAGAGACTGTTGTCGTGCGCACCCCCTCCTCCTCCGCCTCGAAGGCGGAGAGCGCCTCATCCACGGTCTCGTAGGTGGCGAGGTGGGGGAAGACGCCCGCAAATCGAAAGATCTTCTTCAGGTACGGCGAGGCGCCGACGATCTTGAGATCGCCCCCCACGGCGCGCAGGCGCCCCGCCCGTTCGACCAGGGTGCCGAGACTCGGATAGGCGACGTGGTCGACTCGGGACAGGTCGAGCACCACCCGCCGGATGCCACGCCCCACCGCCTCGTGGATGGCCTGGCGCAGCTCCCACATCTCTCGGTGGCCGAGCTCGCCCTCGCGGCGAATCACGAAGATCTCGTTGACCCCGCTCATCAGATCCCGAGCCCCTCCATCGCCTCCTGCAGCGCGGCGGGATCCACCTGGCTCTGCAGCGTCCGCCACGCATCCCGATTCCACAGCTCGATGCGATCGATCTGACCGGCGAAGACCACCTCACGCTTGAGATCCGCGTACTCGCGCAGCGGTTGGGGGATGAGGATGCGCCCGTTCGCATCCACGCTGACCTCATGGGCCGAGCCGATGAGCGTCCGCTTCACGAGGCGCACCCCCGGGGCCATCGACGGCAGCTCGAGGAGCCGCCGCTCGAAGGCCTCCCACTGGGCGAGGGGGAAGAGGAGGAGGCAGCGCTCGACGTCTCGGGTGACCACCATGCGGTCGGAACCGGAGGCGGCGAGGACCTCACGGAAGCGGGCGGGGAGGCTGGTGCGCCCCTTCCCGTCGACCGTGTGCTCGAACTCACCGCGAAACATCCTGTCCACCCTTCACCGAGCCGCCGCCTCGCGGCCCCGTCCTCGTCCGTCTCCTCGTCGTCGGCCTCGCGTGGGCCGTCGAAGACAGTGCCGAGCGTGCCGCTGCTGCCTTCTGGAGCCGCCGGTCCGCTCCAGGCCGCGCCCCTGGCCGCCGCCCGCGCTCCCCTGTGATGGCACTCTCTACCACTCCGTCCCACTTCATGGCGATAGTGCCGATCCGAACCGGAGCGGTCAACCTTTTTTCGGTGAAATTCAGGGTGCTTCTGCAGTGGATCGAATTCCCATCCATCCCTTGGGTATTCCGCCATCGTTCGGCACAACATCTTGTGGCTACACCGGGTGACTGCAGGCCGTCTGGCCCCCCGGTCGCCGACGGTGGGAGCCGGTGGCATGGGCGCTCACCGCGCCGCGCCGCAGGCGCGCGATCGGCGCGTGGCTCAGGGGGCGGCGGGAACCCAGGCGCCCGCTTCCCTCTGTGCCGGCGCTGCCGCATCGTTCGGTCCGGACCCGTCCCACCGCCGCCGGCGTGCCCGGTTTCGCGGCGTGCGCCTCGCTTGACCCACCGGGGACGCAAGGACAGATTGCCCGCGTTCATGGCCACGCTCCCGCCCATCCTAGAGACGGTCCGCAGCGAGACCGAGCGGACGGCGAGGGCGCCCGAGGACCTGCCCCCTCCGGTGGATCCGGACCGGCTCGCCGGGCTCTCACTCGCCGCGGCGCACCTCGTCGACGACGTCGCGCCGGTCCTCTACAAGGTGGCGGGCGACGGGACGGTCGCCCTCGGGGAACGAACCCGCCTCGAGCTCGGGCGGCAGCGCCTCGCCGAGTTCTACCGGAACCTCCTGTGCACCCCCGCCGAGGGAGATCTCGCGGCACGGCGTGAGGAGCTCCTCGACGCCGTCGAGTGCGCGGTGCGAGCGGTGGAGGCGGCGCTCGCCGGCGAGCGCGCGGAGACCCTCGAGTGGGCCGAGGCCACCTACCACCGGCTGGAGGCAGGGCGCTCGGGCCTCCCCAGCCACCCGAGCACCGCGGTCGAGGAGGTGCGCGATGCGGCGCTGCGGGTCTACGACCGAACCACCGGGCGCTCGCGCTACGATCCCATCGAGGACACCTACCTCACCTGGTCCCTGGCCTGCCCCCGCGAGAGCTGTCGCCAGATCCGCCGCTACCGCCTCGACCCCGAACACTCCACCCACCGGGTGGTTTGCGAGGTCTGCGGGCAGCCGTTCACCGTGCACACCGCCTTCGTGGTCGATTGGACGCAGGAGCACTTCCCCCTGCGCATCCAACACCAGGTGCGCCTGTGCGACTTCGATGGCACGCAGCGTACGGTGCGCTTCGCCGAGCCCGGTCCCAACACCCGCCTCGACCTCGCCCGCCGGCACCTCCTCGTGGTCACCTACGACGAGGACGGCCGCCTCCGCGCCGCCCGCGACTACACGGCGCGAAGTCGTGAGGTGGTCGTCCCGGCAGTGACCCGTTGCTTCGTTTGCACCGCCGCGACCCATCCCTTTGCGCCGGAGGTGCAGGCACTTCGGTACTGGCGGGACCGATACCTGGCGCCGCACCGCCTCGGCCGCCTGCTCCTCGCTGCCTACGCCGCTCTCGGGCCGCGCGCGGCGGCGTGGGTTGCCGCCTGCCCGAAGCGGCGCCTCTGGGCGCGCCGCTTCACCCGCCTCCTTGCCCGGCTGCTCGCGCCCGAGGCCTACCGCGCGGCGCTCGCTCCTCCACGCTCCGCCTCGGCACCTGCCGCCGCCTCCGCGGCCCCACCGGGACGCCGATCGAGGTAGCGCTGCACCAGGCGCCGCTGCCGGTTGTCCATGGGCCGCTCCACGCCACCGATGAAGACGTGTTCGGCCACGGTGGAAAGCTCGAGGGGATCGCCGGACCACAGGACGAGGTCGGCGCGGTAGCCCGGTGCGACGCGGCCCGTGCCCTCCACCCCGAAGACCTCCGCTGGAGCGGAGGTGACCGCCTCGATGGCACGCTCGTGGGGCAGCCCGTAGCTCACCGCGATGCCCGCCACCTGCCGCAGGCGCCGGATGTTGTGACTCCAGTCGCCCGCCGAGAGGATGAGACGCACGCCCGCGCGATCGAGGAGAGCCGGGTTGTCGTCCCGCGCAGCCACGGCATCGAAGGTGGTGGGCCGCTGCTCCGCCGGGTTCAGAATCACCGGCACCTTCGCTGCGGCAATGCGCTCGGCGACGCGCCACCCCTCCCGCGCGCCCGAGAGCACGAGGCGGATCCCTTCGCGCCGGGCGAAGGCGATCGCCGCGAGGATGTCGCTGACCCGGTCGGCCCGCACCACGAAGGGCACCTTCCCATCGAGCACGGGATAGAGCGCCTCGAGGTGCACCGGGTCGAGGGCCAGCTTGCGGCTCGCGCCGCGGTCGTAGTCGCGCCCGTGCCGACGGAGGAAGCGGGCATCTCGAAAGACCTCCCGCAGCGTCAGCCAGAGCATGCCCCGCGCGCCGCCGAAGCGCGGGTCCTCGCTCACCCCCGAAGTGACGTCGGCGAAGAGGGCGAGCGGCCGGCTGCGATCCGGAGCCCCATCGAGATCGCCGGTGAGCCAGGCGAAGCGAGCGATGCCGGCGATGAGCCCGCCCCGCGGTGCGACCACATGGGCGGTGACCCCCTCCTCGCGGGTGATGGGGATCCACACGCTGAAGGGATTGTAGCCGTCGGCGACGTCGAAGGCGGGGGTGATCGTCAGCCCCTCGGCGCTGTCATCGCTGGCCAGCGGCTCGAGGCCCACCTCCGACAGCCCCACTTGGCTCCGACTCTCGATGAGGCCTGGGGTCAGGTGGCGCCCCCGCCCGTCGATCACGGCGGTGCCCTCGGGGACGGCGACGGCGCTGCCTACCGCGGCGATCCGTCCGTTCTCTACGAGCACGGTGGCCTCGGTCAGGACCGTCCCATCACCGACGTGCACGGTCGCGCCGGTGATCGCACAGGGCGTGCCGAGACAGACGAAGAGGGCGGCAGCTACGACCGTCATGGCAGGTCCTCCGCGCCCTGGCCGAGTTCGAAGTCGCTGATGTGCTTGAGGTCCCGCGCTCGGTCGAAGACGAGCTCACCGTCGATCCACACCTTCAGCGGCTGCGCGTAGACGCTGAAGGGGGTCCGGTCCCAGAGCACGAGATCGGCCATCTTCCCCGGCTCGATGGACCCGGTCTCCTTCTCGATGCCCAGCGCCCAGGCCGGGTTGAGGGTGATCCACTTGAGCGCCTCGTCCTCGCTCACCTCGATGCCCACCTTGCGCCCGGCGGTCATCCCCTTGGCGGCCTCTTGGTTCAGGCGCCGGATGTCACTGGCGCTGTCCGAGTGCACGATGGCCCGTACGCCCGCAGCCGAGAGCATCGCCAGGTTCTGAGGTACGCCGTCGAAGGCCTCCATCTTGAATCCCCACCAGTCGGCCCAGGTGCTCACGGCCACCCCCTCCTCGGCGAGGCGGTGGCGGATCTTGTAGGCCTCGAGGCCATGGTGGAAGGAGCGAATCCGAAAGCCGAACTCGCGCGCCAGATCGAGCTGCTTGCTCATGTCGTCGGCGCGGTAGCAGTGGTTGTGCACCAGGATCTCTCCGTCGAGCACCTTCGCGAGGGTCTCCAGCTTCAGATCCCGCGCCGGCGGATCGGGGGGATCTGTCTGGTGCGGCTTCTTCTTTTCCCAGGCGGCGAGATCGCGCTCGTATTTCTTCCAGCGGCGCCGGTATTCCTGTGCCTTCTGGAACGCCGCTCGGAAGCCTGCGGTGTTCCCCATCCGGGTCATCGGTGCCCGCCCCTGCGTGCCGTAGACGCGCTTGGGGTTCTCGCCGCAGGCGATCTTCAGGCCCTGGGGCGCCCCGGGAAAGCGCATCTCGCGGGCACTGACCCCCGGCTTGAGCTTGGCGACGAAGCTGCGCCCACCGATCAGGTTGGCCGAGCCCGGCAGGACCTGGATCGTCGTCACCCCGCCGGCGACGGTGCGCCAGATGGACGGGTCCTGGGGCCAGAAGGCGTGCTCGGCCCACACGTCGGCGCGGTTGGGCGAGGTCATCTCGTTGCCGTCGCTGTGGGCATCCGCCCAGGGGATGGGATAGACGCCAATGTGCGAGTGGGTGTCGATGAGCCCCGGGGTCAGCACCCGTCCCCCGCCCTCGAC
>CAYYHA010000021.1:0-21629 GCA_964471535.1 uncultured Myxococcia bacterium
GCCCTCCGCGCCCCCTGCCACGGACACCGAGGCGGTGGCGGTTGTCCAGGTGGAGGCACCTGAGGAGCCGCTGCCTGCGGGGGCCCGCATCGGCCGGCAGGTAGTCGATCGCAAGAAGGAGATCGAGGACACCCTCGCCGATCTCTTCATGGCCGTGGAGGACGCCTACGCGAAGCCGACGCTCAAGGAGGCCTTCGGGTATCTCCTCGATCTCGCGATGGAGAAGGTACCCTGCGAGTCGGGCTCCATCTACCGAGCAGACATCTCGGCCCGGCACATCGCCTTCGTCGACGCCCGGGGCCCCAAGGCCGACGAACTCTTACGCCTCGACCCCAAGATCCCCATCGGGCGCGGGCTGGTGGGGGTGACGGTGCAGGAGGGCGTTGCCATCGCCATCAGCGACGCCCACAAGGATCCGCGCTTCCTCAAGGCCATCTCGGACCGCATCGGCTACGAGGTGCGCAGCGTCATGACCGTGCCGATCCAGCTCGAGGGACAGGTGATGGGGGCCATCCAGGTCATCAACCGACAAGGGGGGACGGCCTTCGACGAGAAGGACCTCGCCGTGGTCGACTACCTTGCCCACGGCGCTGCCGAGTACCTGCGACGCAGCGGGGTGGTTACCGTCTAGGCGCCTGGGTCGCGGTGGTGCTCTCCGGTGGGGCCGGCCGATCCCGTCGGTCTTGAGTGCCCCAATTTGTCACGAGTTACGGCCCGTGCGCCGCCTCCAGCTGCCACCGGCCTTCAGTCTCCACGGCCCGACCTTCCTCTGCGAGCTTCAGCAGGTGGGCCACTACGTTGCACTCGGCGAGGGGCCAGGCAGCCTCCGGAACGTCCGTGTAGACCTGCTGCACCATTTCCCGCGGCGTCTGCGCACCGGCGCGCATCGCCTCGACGATGGCCTCCTCCCGCGCCTGGCGATGGGCCAGATAGGCATCGATGTGCTCGGCGGGCCGGGCCGTCGGTGGCCCGTGCGCCGGGAAGAGCACGCGGGGCTCGAGGGCACGCAGCCGGCGAAGGGAGTCGAAGTAGTCGCGCATCCGGCCCTCGGGAGGACTGACGAGCACGGTGCCGACGCCCGCCATGAGATCGCCGACGATGGCGGCCCGTGTCTCCTCCTCGAAGAAGACGAGGTGGCCGGGCGCGTGGCCAGGGGTGTGTACCGCCCGCCAGCGCATCGGCAGCGGCCCCTCGAGTACCACCGTCGTGCCGTCGTCGAGGGAGGCGTCGACCTCGAGGGCAGGTTCGGTCTCACGCAGCAGCTCCGCCGTCCTCGGGTGCGCCCGCACCACCGCGCCGAGCCGCGCCTGCAGGTGGGCGGCGCCGCCCACGTGGTCGGCATGGTGGTGCGTGAGCCAGATCTCCGCGACCTCCACCCCCATCGTATCGAGGACGACGTCGAGCACCTCCTGCTCCGCGGCCCAGGGCGAGGCGGGGTCCACCACGATGCGCCGCCGCCCCGTTCCCAGCACGTAGGTGTTGGTGTGGGTGGCCGGGGGTAGGGTCGGGGTGCGAAGCGGCACGAGCCCGACACCGTGGAGAAACTCGTTCCACGGGCGCGGCGCCGCGTCGGCGTAAGCCCCTGCGCCGATTCGCGGGGCGAGCGCCTGGGGCACGCCCGCTGCTGCCGCGGCCTCGAGGGCGTCCCGCACGCTGGGTGGCAGGAGCAGCCGTCCCTCCCGCCACTCCAAGAGGATCGCGCTCGGGCGGCGGAAGGTGGCCTGGGCGATCTCCTCCGCTGCGGGGCGGAGCGCAGGGCGCGCCTCGAGGTGGCAGGTGAACAGCGCGATCTCCAGATCGGGCACCACCCAGCCGGAGAGGCGAAAGCGCCCGGCCGCTCGGAGCTGCGAGGGCGTGAGCGTGATGCCTAGCTCCTCCTCGAGTTCCCGGACGGCGGCTGCGTCGAGGGATTCGCCGGCCTTCGCTCGGCCGCCGGGAAAGGCCCAGGCCCCGGCCACCAGCCCCCGCGCCCGCTCGACGAGGAGCACCTCGAAGCCGGCGCCGTCGCCGATGGTGAGTAGGACAGACGCTGCGCGGTCCATGGAGAGCTACTATAAGGAGGCCCATGGCGATGCGACAGCCGGCGCAGCATCCCCGCTGCGGAACGCTCGAAGGCTTCTCTGCCTACTTCCCCTTGAGCGAGGCGGAAATCCGGGCGCCGCAAGCGCCGGGGGTGATCCAGCTTCGCCTCACCCGCGGTCTTCTCGCCTACCCCCGGGGCAAGAGTGCGATGGTCCGTTACGCTGCGGCCGACGACGTGCGTGCCTGGCTCCTCGCCCACCGCGAGGCGCTCGAGGCTGCCGAGCTGCCGGCGCCCCTCCTCTTCCGGGTGTGGATCACCGAGGACCACGCCGCGCGTCTGGCCGAGCTGCGCGACCGCTTCCGCCGGCGCTTCGGGGCGCTCCCCCTTCTGGATCCGGACTCACTGGGAGCGGCCACACCAGCCGGTGAAGCGGTAGACGGGGGAGCCGCGGATGGGTAGCTGGTGGAAGCGGGTCGGGTCCTCTGGATCGAGGAGGGTCGCGGCCGCGCCGACGACCACGGTATCGCAGCCGCCCCAGAGGTTGGGGTGCACCCAGGTGAAGCAGGTGTCGAGGCGGGTGCGCACAGGATCGTCCTGGCCGGGAAAGGGCGCGACGGTGAGGTCGTCGGAGATGCGCAGGAAGACCGCCCCGCCGCGATCCACGTAGTCGAGGCTCGCCGGCTGCAGCATGCCGGTGCGAAAGGCGCGGGTCACGAAGGTGGCGAGCGTCTCGTAGTCGGGCATCGCCGTGCCTTGGAAGAGGCCATAGAGCCCGAGGTCGAGGTCGGCGCCGGTGAGCTGGGCGTTCACGTCGCTCGTGTAGTCGCAGGAGAAGAGGGTGTAGTGGCCAGGGATGCCGTAGGGATCCCGCGCCTCGTACACGTAGACCTGCCCGGTGTTCTTCACCATCGACAGCTCGGTGTACCCGAAGGCCTCGAGGGCGGTGACGGCACCCTCTGGCCCGTCGGCACAGGGGTAGACCCGCCGGACCTCGGTGTCGGCGAAGAGGGGGCTGGCCACCTGCCAGGTCTCCTCGGGCAGCCCGTCGGGATTGGCGAGACCTTCGAAGCGTGGCTGCTCGTAGGCGATGCGTACGATCTCTTCGGCGGTCCACGCGCCGCCGCAGGTGCCGTTGTCCACCGCGATCTCGGCCAGAGCTGCATAGTCGGGCGGCGTCGGCCCGCACGCGGCGCCGAGGAAGGAAGCGAGGACGGCAGCGAGGAAGGACGGGCCGAAGGCGAGGGCACGCCGCGCGGGCGACGGGAGCATGGCAGGAGTATACGGCGAAGCGCCGCTCACGCGAGGGCGAGAATCTTCCGGGCCAGCCGCGAGAGGGGGAGGGACTCGGGGGTACGCACCCAGCGCGCCTCCTCGTAGATCTCGGGGTCGGGGCGGGGGCCCTCGGTGCCGGCGGGGCAAGCGAGGCCGAAGACGTGAAGGGTCAGCTCGAGGTGGGTGAAGGTGTGGGTGACGCTGCCGAGGGCGGTGGCCTCGGCCACCTCCTTCGCGGCAACGATGGGAGGCTCCCACAGGCCCCCGAGCAGTCCGCTGGCCTTGCGGCGGGCGAGCCAACGCTCCTCGCCGCGGGTGGCGAGGGCGACGAGGCCGGAGCGAGCGTGGCGCTTCGGCCGGCGCCGGGGCGTGGGGATCTCGCTGCAGCGGCCGGTCCGCCGGGCGGCGCAATGGACGGCGACCGGGCACACCTCGCAGGCGGGTGCGGCCGGCGTGCACACGGTGGCGCCGAGTTCCATCAGCGCCTGATTGAAGTCTCCCGGCCGCCCGCAGCGCTGCACCAGGCGTTCGGCCCGTGACCACAGCCAGCGCGAGACCGCGGCGTTGCCCGGGTCGCCCTCCTTGCCGTAGAGGCGGAGCAGGACGCGTGCGACGTTGCCGTCGACGATGGGGGCCGGCTTCTGGAAGGCGATCGAGCGAATCGCTCCGGCGGTGTAACGGCCGATGCCCGGCAGCGCCTCGAGGGCGCCCGGGTCCTCGGGAAGGCGTCCGGCGTGGACCTCCACGATGCGCCGTGCCGCGCGATGGAGGTTGCGGCAGCGCGCGTAGTAGCCGAGCCCCGACCACAGTCCGAGGACCTCCTCGAGGGGGGCGGCGGCGAGTGCCTCTACGGTAGGCAGGTGCTGCATCCAGCGCTCGTAGTAGGGGATCACCGTCTTCACCTGCGTCTGTTGCAGCATCACCTCACTGACCCAGACGCGGTAGGGATCCCGGGCGTCACGCCGCCACGGGAGGTCGCGGGCATGGCGGCGGTACCACGCCTCGAGCCGCCTTGCCACCTGCCTCTCGTCGAGCACGCGCGCGTTGTAGCAAAGGGGAGGGCAGCGGTTGTAGGGTCTCGCGCCGGTGTTCAGGTCGCTCAACAAGGACGTTCGGCTGCTCGGGGACACCCTCGGCGAGACGCTCCGTGCCCACGGGGGGGAGGTGCTCTTCGAGCAGGTGGAGACGCTGCGGAAGAGCGCCAAGCGGGCGCGTGAGGCGAGCAGCGAGCGGGCGCGGGAGCGGGCCCGCAGCGCGATGGATGCGCTCTGCGCCCAGCTCGATGCGAAGCAGGCTGCCGAGGTGGTGCGAGCCTTCACTTCCTACTTCCAGCTGGTCAACCTGGGCGAGGACGTGGAGCGCACGCGGGTGATCCGACGGCGCCAGATCGAGGGGCGGGTGCTCGAGGAGAGCCTCGACTGGGCGGTGGGGGTGCTCGCGGAAGCGGGTGCGAGCCGCGAGGAGGTGCTCGAGGTACTCTCCGAACTGCGACTGACCTTCGTTTTCACCGCCCACCCCACCGAGGCGCGGCGTCGAACCACCGAGCGGCTGTTGGCGCAGGTCAAGGACGCGCTGGTGGATCTCGACCGGCGCGTACTCACCCCCATCGAGACTCAGGCGACGCTACGACACATGCGGGCGGCGATCGAGGCGCTCTGGGAGCATTCGGTCGAGCGCTCGCGGCGGCCCGACGTGCTCGACGAGGTGAAGGCGGGACTGTGGTACCTGGAGAAGATCCTGATGGACCAGGTGCCGCGCCTGGCGCGGCGCATCCACCGGGCGTTGTGCCGGCACTACGGAGCGATCGACCTCGACGCAGTGCCTCTGCCGGTGCGCTTCGGCAGCTGGATGGGCAGCGATCGCGACGGAAACCCCTACGTCACCGATGCGATCACCGAGCGCACCCTAGAGCTGCAGCGCCGATCGGTCCTCGGCCGCTACCTGCGGGACCTCGACGCGCTCGCAGATCACCTGGCGGCCCACGAGGCGCGCCTCGAGGGACTCGAGGAGCTCTCGTGGTACCTCGAGCGCGCCGGCCGAGCCGTTCCCGAAGTGACCGACGCCGCCCTTGCGCGCAACCCCGAGGAGCCGCTCCGGCGGATGCTCACCTACATGCGAGAGCGCGTGGCGCGGGCCCGCGAGGGACGCGCCGGCGGCTACCCGGGACCCGACGCCTTTCTCGAGGATCTGCGGGCGCTCCGCCGCGTGCTCCTCGCCTCACGGGCCGTCGCGCTTCCCGACGACCGCCTTTTCGATCTCATCGCGCGCGTGCGCTGCTTCGGCTTCGTAATGGCGCGGCTCGACGTACGGGAGGACAGCCGGGTCCATCGCGTGGTCGTCGCTGAGCTCCTGGGCGAGCCGGACTATCCCTCGTGGTCGGAGCGCCGCCGGATCGAGGCGCTCTCTCGCCTGCGGCTTCCCCATCGGGAGCGACGGCTGTCCGAGGAGGCGCGCCGTCTCATCGAACTCTTCGCGAGCATCGGCCGGCTGCAGATGCGCTTCGGGCCCGAGGCCATCGGCACCTACATCGTCTCGATGACCGAGAGCGCCGCCGACATCCTGGAGGTCCTGGCGCTCGCCCGGCTCTTTCGCATCGATCCCCACCTCGACTTGGTGCCGCTCTTCGAGACGCAGGCGGCGCTCGACCGCGCCGGGAAGCTCCTTCGGCGCCTCTTTCGCGACCCGGCGTATCGAGCCCACCTCCGGGACCGGGGCGAGGTGCAGGAGGTCCTGGTGGGCTACAGCGATTCGATGAAGGAGTCGGGCATCTTCGCCAGCCGGGTGAAAGTGCGCGCGGCGCAGGTCGAAGCGGCGCGTGCCTGCGCGCAGGCGAAGGTGAAGCTTCGGGTCTTCCACGGGCGCGGCGGCTCCATCAGCCGCGGCGGCGGCCCCACCCATCGCGCCATCCGCGCCCTCCCACGCGAGGCGTTCTCCGGTGATCTCAAGATCACCGAGCAAGGGGAGGTGCGGGCCTTCCACTTCGCCGATGCCGACCTCGCGGCGTGGTATCTCGAGCGGGTCGTGGGTGCGGCACTGCTCACCCGCCACGAGGCGCGGAGGGGGATCCGTGTCGGCGGTGGGGAGGACGCCGGTCTCCTCGAATCTCTGGCAGAGGCGAGCCGCGAGGCCTACCGGGCGCTCGTGGAGACCGAGGGCTTCTTCGACTACTTCAACACCGCGACCCCCGTCGATCAGATCGCGGCGCTCAACATCGGGAGCCGGCCCGCGAAGCGCGGCCGCGGGCAAGGCCTCGGAGACCTGCGGGCGATCCCCTGGGTCTTCGCCTGGTCCCAGAGCCGCCACGTGCTCACCGGCTGGTATGGGGTCGGGACGGCCCTCGAAGGTGTGAGCCGCCAGAAGGGAGGACTCGCGCGCCTGCGCCGCCTCTACCGCGAGAGCCCCTTCTTCCAGGACACCCTCGACAACGTGCAGATGACCCTGGCGAAGGCGGATCTGGCGATCGCCGAGCGCTACGCGGCGCTCGCGCCCGCCGCCGTACGCGAGCGAATCTTTCCCGCCATCGCAGCGGAGTACCCACGCACGGTGCGCCTGGTGAAGAAGGTGCTCGAGATCGACGAGCTGCTCGACGACGACCCGGTCTTGCAGCGATCCATTCGACTCCGTAACCCCTATGTCGATCCGCTCTCGTACCTGCAGGTTCACGCGATGCGGCATACCTCCAGCGCCGCTTGGGCCCGGGTGGCTCGGGAGGCCGTGAAGGGGATCGCAGCGGGGCTTCGGAACACGGGATAGCCCATGGGGGCGGAGGTCATGGGCGAAAGTCGGTACGAAGGCGCGGTGATCGAGGTTCCCGCCGGGTGGAAACTCCTGTCGGATCGGGTCGGGGGTCGGCAGCACGTCCCCGCCTTCGCGATGGACCGAGATCTGGTCACCGTCGCCGACTACCGCCGCTTCATCGAGGCGGGCGGCTACCTGCAGCCGGAATACTGGGATGAGGAGGGCTGGCAGTGGCGCACGCGCGAGGGCATCGAGGCGCCGCGCTTCTTCGGCGATCCGGATTGGGCGCCCTATCTCGAGCCTGAGCGTCCCATCGTCGGGGTGAGCTACTGGGAGGCGCGCGCCTTCTGCGCGTGGGCCGGGCGGGCGCTGCCCACCGAGGTGCAGTGGGAGGCGGCGGCCCGCGGCGAGGATGGGCGACTCTACCCGTGGGGGAACCGCTTCGACGAGGGACGGGTGGGGATGCGCGGGGTGGGGCGCCGGGGCACCTGGCCGGTGGGGCACTGGCCCCGCGCCAACGGCCCCTACGGCCACCGGGATCTGGTGGGCAACGTGTGGCAGTGGACGACCGACGATTGGGACCCCGGGCGCTCGCGGGCGAAAGCGGTACGCGGCGGCGCGTGGTCGGCGCGGCCGGTTCACGCGCGTACCGACCATCGAAACGGGTACCAGCCCGAGGGCCGGTGGAGCCACGTGGGCTTTCGCACCGTGCTTCCGGGCGTTTGAGCACGGGGTGCCACGGCGCGCCGCGAGCGCCCGGCGCAGCACACCTTGCCAAGGGGAGGAGGGCCGGAGAACCTCCCTTCCATGGGCGGTGACGGATCCCCGTTTCGGAGTGCCTACCTGGACTACGAGGCACTGACGCGAGTGGTCGAGGGGTGGGCCTCGGCCCACCCCGATCTGGTCCGCCTCGAGTCGCTCGCCACCACGCGCGAGGGACGATCGGTGTGGCTGCTCACCATCGGCCACGAGCCAGAGAGGATCCGTCCGGGCGTCTGGGTGGACGGAAACCTCCACGCGAGCGAGCTCGCCGGCTCGTCGGTGGCCCTTTCCATCGCCGAGGATGCGTTGCGTCTCGTTTCCGGTGAGGCGAGAACGCTCCACGGACTGCCCGAGCACGTCGTCGAGCGCCTCGGCGAGGTGCTCTTCTATGTGTGTCCGCGTATCAGCCCCGACGGGGCCGAAGCCGTGTTGAAGACGGGCCGCTACGTCCGCAGCGTGCCGCGAGACCCCCGTCCCGGGCAGCACGCCGCCCGCTGGGTGGCGGAGGACGTC
The DNA here is from genome assembly GCA_964471535.1 of uncultured Myxococcia bacterium. Lineage (GTDB taxonomy): Bacteria > Myxococcota > Myxococcia > SLRQ01 > SLRQ01 > CAYYHA01. The sequence goes on from CAYYHA010000021.1 coordinate 8,309, forward strand.
GATGGCGACGGGCTGGCACTGCTGATGCGCAAGGTGGACCCGGCAGGGGACTACGTGGAATCGAAGGAGGTGCTGGGGCTGATGCTGCCGCGGCAACTCGAGGACCAGCCGCCCTACTACAAGGTGTGGCCCGAAGGGCGCATCGAGAACTTCGATGGGCACCGGGTGCCCGATCCGATCTTCCTCTCCGACAACGGCCCCGATCTCAACCGGAACTTCCCCTGGTCCTGGCAGCCCGAGCCCACGCAGGTGGGTGCAGGGCCCTTCCCGGGCAGCGAGCCGGAGACGCGCGCCATCCTCGACTTCGCCACGCGCCATCCCAACCTCTTCGCCTGGCTGAACCTGCACACCTTCGGTGGCGTCTTCATCCGGCCCCTGGGGGCGGCGCCGGATACGAAGCTCGACCCCTGGGAACGGGCGCTCTTCCGGCAGCTCGAGGCTTGGGGCCAGGAGATCGTCGGCTACCCCATGGTGAGCGGGTACGAGGAGTTCACCTACGAGCCCGAGAAACCGATCCACGGCGACCTCTCCGATTTCGCCTGGCACGTGCGCGGGTGCATCGCGTATGTGTGCGAGCTTTGGGATCTCTTCGCGCAGGTGGGCATCGAGCGGAAGAAGCCCTTCGTGGACACCTACAGCCACCTCGACCGCAGCGATCTCGTCCGTCTCGGTCGCTGGGACCAGGAGCACAACCGCGGACGGGTCCTCCGTCCCTGGAAGCCCGTCGTCCATCCGCAGCTCGGTGAGGTGGAGGTAGGGGGGCTCGATCCCCGGGTGGGTCTGTGGAACCCGCCGCCCGAGAAGCTTCCGGAGCTGTGCGAGCGGCAGAGCGCCATGTGGATGCGCGTTGCCGCACTCCTACCGCAGATCGCAATCGATCCGCCGGAACCGCAGCGCCACGGCGATCTGACGCGGGTGGAGCTGTGCATCCGGAACGAGGGCTACCTGCCCACCTACGGCACGCCCACGGCGCGGCAGCTCCCCTGGAACGAGCCGCTGCATCTGACGATCCACCCGCGCGGACCGAAGCTCGTCGATCCCGAGGGCGGTCGCCTCGAAGTAGGGCACCTCAGTGGCTGGGGCCGGGGACGCTTCGGTGGGGCGGAAGCCCTCTATGCCCTGCGCAGCCTCGGCACGGGCAACGCGCGGCGCCTCGCCTTCACGGTCGAGGGTCACGGCACCGTGGAGGTGCGCGTGGGCAGCTGTCGCCTCGGCGCGCGGACGCTGCAGATCGAGGTGTGACCGAATATGGCATGGGTCGAGGCAAAGGGCGGGAACTTCGGTCGGGCCGTGCAGCCCGGCCGGCTGCGCTCCGCCCGCCTGCGTTGGGCCTTCTTGCTCGCCGGCCTCGTGCCCGCGACCGTGTCGGCGGGGCAGCCGGCGCCGCTCGATGCCGCCGAAGCCAGCAGCGCGCCCCACGAAGAGTCGGCAGAGCCCGCCCAGTCGGCTCGGCGAGAAGCAAGCGCAGTGCCGATGACGGCGACGGACCAGACCACGACGGACCAGACCACGGCGGACCAGACCACGACGGACCGGAGGGGAGAGCAGACGACCGAGCTGGCGGAACGTCCTGGGCGCCTCACCCTTCGTCTCTTTCTCCTAAGTGGCCTGCCCGACGTGGCAGGCGTCGCGGCAACGCTGACCTACCTTCGGCCGTTCGAGTTCGAAGCGGGGCTGTCCACGCTCGTCCTCGCATCCAGCGTGTACGCGCGGGCCGGCTATGCCTTCTCGGTCTTGGATGGGCGCGCACCTTCGGGGACGGGCTGGGTGGTGGATCTCTCGGTGCTCGCCGGCTGGCGCTACATGCAGACCGTGCCCTTCGATGTTTCCTACGAGATCCACGCCCTCGGGCTCGCACTCGCCACCGATGCCACCTTTTGGGCCACCCCTTCGGTGGGCGTGAGCCTGCAGCTCGTCCTCGGTGGTCTCTACTACGCCTTCGACGACCACCCCAATGGCCCGCCTAGCCGTGTGGTCCCAGATCTACGCTTCTCGGTGGGGCTGGCGCTGTGAGCCAGAAGGCACGACGGGCTGGAGTCCTTCTCGCCGTCGCCGCGGGTCTGCTTCTCATCCCCCGCGGCGCTTCGGCCGGGCTGGGGGCGACGGATGGCTCCCTCTTTCGCCTCTCCTTCCATGCGAGCCGCCCCAACGAAGAGACTGTGATCGCACTCGCTTCGATCAGCGGTTCCCGCTTCTCTCTCGCCCACGGACTCTTCGTCGAGACGGTCTTTGCGGTGGACTTCCATTACGCTGCGGGCAGTCTCAACCTCGTACTCGGCAATCCGACACTGGGCCTCGGCTGGCAGGGAGAGCTGGCTCCGCGCCTGCGCTTGAACGTCGCGGGGTCGCTGGCGCTTCCGCTGACGCTCCTCAACGCGCCCGGTCCCGTCACCACGCTCGCCTACCGCTACGCGGCAGGGATGGACGGGGGCTGGAACCTGTGGCTGTGGGCGGACGACCGTCTCTCGCTCGCCGCGACGGGGCGGCTCACCGCTCTGTTCCCCGAGCGGTACTTCCTCGCCGCCGAGCTGGGGTTCGCCCCCGGGTTCTGGTTCGGGACGGGTCCCGGGGAGACGATCTTCGTGCTCCAGGGAGCGGCGGAGGGCGGGTACCAGCCCACCGATGCCTTCTCCTTCGGGGGTCGCTTCAAGCTCGTGGTCGCCCCACCGCCCGGGGGACAAACGAGTGCGGCCGCGGCGATGGAACTGTTCCTTCGCCTCCACGATGGTGGGAGCGCCTACGAGCTTCGCCTGACCCTCCCCGTCAATGCACCCTACGGCTTTGGCTTCGCGCCGGGCGGGATCTACGGTGTGCACGTCTCAGGTGGCACACTCTTCTGAACGCTGTAGGGGGTGAGAGAGCGATGGAAGCCGATCCCTTTTCCGAGCTGAACCCTTCCAACCGCGAGTGGGTCGAGCGGCTCTATGCCGAGTGGCTGGAATCGCCCAGCTCGGTGCCGGAGCACTGGGCTCGGCTCTTCGAGTCCCTCGGGGACCGAAGCGTGGAAACGAAGGAAGACGTGCTTCCGCCGCCTCCCAACGAGACCTCCATCTTTGGCGGTCGCGCGTCGGTGGGGGGCATGGATCAGGCCCTGTACATGCGCAAGAGCGCTGCAGTTCTGGGCCTCATCAACGCCTACCGGCGAAATGGGCACCTGGTGGCGAATCTGGATCCCCTGGGACTCCGCGAGCGACCCCGTCCCCGAGAGCTCACGCTGGCCTACTGGGATCTGTCGGAGGACGACCTGTCCACCGAGTTTCCCACCGGGCACCTCGCCGGGCCCGACATCGCCACCTTGCGCGAGATCATCGAACGCTGCGAGCGGACCTACTGCGGGACCCTCGGCTCCGAGTTCATGTACATCCGCGACGAGCGCCGCCGGCGGTGGGTGGAGAGGCGGGTGGAAGAGACCGAGGGCCGCATCGAACTAGACCGCGAGACGGCGCTCCGCGTCCTGATGAAGCTGACGCAGGCCGATTTCTTCGAGAACTTCATCCACACGAAGTATCTGGGGGCCAAGCGCTTCAGCATCGAGGGCGGCGAGGCCTTGATTCCGCTCCTCGATCTGATGATCGGCAGCGCGGGCGATCTCGGCGTGTCGCAACTCGTCATGGGTATGGCGCACCGGGGCCGCCTCAACGTCCTTGCCAACATCCTCGGCAAGGAGGAGTCGGACATCTTCGAGGAGTTCGAGGACATTGCCGGCCGCCCCCGGGAACGCGTCGGCGACGTGAAGTACCACCTGGGCTACTCGGCCGATGTCACCACGCCCACCGGCCGCAGCGTCCACCTCTCGCTGCAGTTCAATCCCAGCCATCTCGAGTTCGTCGATCCGGTGATCGAGGGCTTGACGCGGGCGAAGCAGGACGTGGGCGGGGACGCGGACCGCAGTCGCATTTTGCCCCTCCTCATCCATGGGGACGGTGCCTTCATCGGACAGGGCATCGTCGCCGAGACGCTCAACCTCGCCCGTCTCCCCGGATACACCACCGGCGGAACCATTCACGTGGTGGTGAACAACCAGATCAGCTTCACCACGCCGCCTGAGTCGGAGCGTTCGAGCGAGCACCCCAGCGATCTGGTGAAGGTGATCCTCCCCCCGGTCTTCCACGTGAACAGCGCGGACCTGGGGGCGGTGGCCTTCGTGGCCCGTCTGGCCATGGAGTACCGGCAGAAGTTCGGTGAGGATGTGGTCGTCGACCTCGTCTGCTACCGGAAGTACGGGCACAACGAGGCCGACGAGCCCTCCTTTACCAATCCGCTCCTCTACCAACGCATCCGCCAGATGCGCTCACCGCTGGAGCGCTTCGTCGAGTCGGCAAAGGCCTCCGGGGTGCTCACGCAGGCCGATGTGGATGCGGCCGCGGAGGCGGTGCGCAGGGAGCTTCACGAGGAGTTCCAGCAGGCGCGGGCCGGGCAGCCGGACGACGCCTACCGGGACGAGCGGCTCGGAGGCGTCTGGGCGGACCTGAAACCCGCGCATCACCCCGAGGCTCGAGACTTCGACACGCGGGTGGAGGTGGATCTGCTGCGGCAGCTCCTCCTCGACCTGACGCGCGTTCCCGAAGACTTTCACCTCCACCCGAAGCTGGGGCGGCTCTTGGAGCGTCGGGCGAAGGTGGCGCGGGGGGACCGGCCTGCCGATTGGGCCGCCGCAGAGATGCTGGCCTATGCCTCCCTGCTGATCGAGGGACACCACGTGCGACTGACGGGCCAGGACACGGGTCGGGGCACCTTCAGTCACCGGCACGCCATCCTCTATGACCAGAGGACGGGAGCCCCCTACGTGCAGCTCAACCACCTCTCCCTGGATCAGGCGCCCTTCGAGGTCTACGACAGCCCGCTCTCGGAGGCGGGGTGCCTGGGCTTCGAGTGGGGCTACTCGCTCGCGCGGCCCAACTCTCTCGTGATCTGGGAGGCGCAGTTCGGAGACTTCGCCAACGGCGCCCAGGTGATCATCGACCAGTTCCTCTGCTCAGCGGAGGCGAAGTGGCACCGGTACTCGGGGCTGGTGGTCTATCTCCCCCACGGCTACGAGGGCCAGGGGCCCGAGCACTCTTCGGCCCGGCTCGAGCGCTTCCTGCAGCTCTCGGCGGGGGACAACTGGCAGGTCGTCTACCCCAGCACGCCGGCGCAGCTCTTCCACCTCTTGCGCGGTCAGCTCAAGCGAAACTACCGGCGGCCACTCATCGTGATGACGCCGAAGAGCCTGCTGCGGCATCCGCGCTGCGTGAGCAGCCTCGAGTCGGTGGCCGGCGACGGCTTCCGCCCGGTGATTGGCGATCCTCGGGCCGAGCCGGACAAGGTCACCCGCCTCATCCTCTGCTCGGGGAAGGTCTACTACGACCTCATGGAGCGGGTGACGACGAAGAAGGCGGTGGACGTTGCGGTGGTTCGGGTCGAGCAGCTCTATCCGCTCCCCCTCGAGGCGATCGCGGCGGAAGTCGCGAGGTACCCGCATCTTGGGGACCTCGTCTGGTGCCAAGAGGAGCCGCAGAACATGGGCGCCTTCGGTCACGTGGAGCGGCCGCTGCGCCGGCACCTCGGGCGCGAGATTCGTTATGCGGGGCGCCCGAGCTCGCCGTCGCCAGCGACGGGCTCGCCCAGGATCCACAAGATGGAGCAAGATGCGCTGGTCCGCGACGCGGTGGACCACGACGGAGGGAGGGCGTAGGTGATCGATGTCGTCATTCCAGAGCTAGGGGAGTCGATTACCGAGGGAACGATCTCCGAGTGGCACGTGCGCGAGGGCGACGTGGTGGCGGAGGGGCAGCCCTTGGTCTCGGTGGACACCGACAAGGTCTCGGTGGACATCCCTGCGCCCGCGGCGGGCGTAGTGAAGGAGATCCTCGCGGCGCCGGGAAACGATGTCCCGGTGGGGGCCGTCATCGCGCGCATCGAGGAGAGCGCAGCGGAGCCCGCCAAACCGCCTCCGGCGGCCTCCCCCGAGGCTGGCGGAGTGGCCGGCGAAGCTGCGACGCATTCCGCGCCGGCTGCGACGGCGCCGGCGCCTGGCCCGGAGCGCCCGGCCACACAGGCTCCGCCGCCAGGGACTGCGGCGCCGGGGGAGGCGGGCCCGGCGCCCGCGGGCACGCAGGCGCCGCCGGCGGCGACCCCACCCCCTGGGGAGCCATCGCGCAGTGGCGGCGCTTCCTCCCCCGTCTTGAGCCCGGCAGTGCGCCGGATGGTGCGCGAGTACGGCGTCGATCCGGGGCAGATCGAAGGGACCGGTCGACACGGCCGGATCACCCCCGAGGACGTCCGCACGCACGCCGAGGCGCGTTCGGCGGCGCAGTCGGCGGCACGGTCGGAGGAGGCGCCCACCGGAGCGGATCTGCCGCCGCCCGTCCAGGAGCCCGTGCGCCGCAGGCAGATTCGGCGACCGATGACTCGCCTGCGGCGCGCGATCGCCCGGCGACTGAAAGAAGTCCAGAACACGGCGGCCATCCTCACCACCTTCAACGAGATCGACATGAGCGCGGTCATCGCCGCGCGCAAGAGCTACGGCGAGCGCTTCCTCGATCGGCACGGCGTGAAGCTCGGCTTCATGAGCTTCTTCGTGAAGGCCACCGTCGAAGCTCTGAAGGCGTTCCCGGTGCTGAACGCCTTCGTCGAGGGCGACGCCATCGTCTACAACGAGTACTACGACATCGGCGTGGCAGTGAGCACCGATCGCGGTCTGGTCGTCCCAGTTCTGCGCGACGCCGATCGCCTCTCCTTCGCCGAGATCGAGAAGGGCATCGCGAAGCTGGCGAAGGCGGCGCGCGAGGGCACGCTCTCGCTGGAACAGCTGAAGGGTGGGACCTTCTCGATCACGAACGGGGGCGTCTTCGGCTCGTTGATGTCGACGCCGATTCTCAATCCGCCACAGAGCGGCATCCTCGGCATGCACCGCATCCTCGACCGCCCCGTCGCCGTCGAAGGTCGGGTGGAGATCCGCCCCATGATGTACGTGGCTCTGTCCTACGACCACCGGATCGTGGACGGGCGGGAGGCGGTGCGCTTTCTGGTCACCATCAAGGAGATCCTGGAGGATCCCACACGGCTCTTCCTCGAAGTGTAGTGTCGCCGCCGGCGCGGGAACTCGACGCGAAGTGGGAACTTGGAGATCCTGGGGGGGATGTCGGAGATGGTCGTTGCCGCGGGGTCGGTTGCACGGGTCACACTGCTTCGCCTGCTAGGCCGGGTGTACCGCGAGCGTGGCACCTACAACCTGAACGTCGAGCACGACGGAGGCCGATCGATCGCCTACTTCCGGGACGGGCATCCGGTGGGTATCCACCTCTTCGCCAAGTTCCGGCCCCTGGCACAGGTGATGCTGCAGCACGGCATGATCGACATGGATGTGCTCGAGAAGGCCCTGGCCGAGATGAGCGGCGGTGGGCGGCTCTTCGGGCAGATCCTCCTCGACATGGGGGCCATCACACGCGAGCAGCTCCTCGTCGGCCTGCGCCGGCAGCACATGCACAACCTGGATACGCTCCTGGAAGTGCAGGAGGGCAGCTACCAGCTCCTCGAGGGCGCCGAGCAGCCGCGCTGGACGGAGGACGTCGCCCTCTCGCCCCAGGAGGTGGTGATGAGTTTTCTCGGGCGACCGGAGCATCGGCCGCAGGTGGAATCGCTCCTCAAGCTCCTCGGAGGTCCGGTCTACACCCTGACCCCGCTGTGGGAGGGGGAGTGGCTGCGCTTCGAGATCTCGCGGCCCGAGTTCGAAGCCCTGGGGACACTCGGGGAGCAGCCGGCCACGCTCGAGGAGCTGGCCGTGGAGCGAGATCTCGATCTGAAGCGGCTCGAGTGCATCGTCGCGGCGATGAGTTGTTTCGGGCTCATCCGTGCCGCCTGATGCTGCGTGCTCCGAGACGGCCTGCTGCTCGTCTGTAGCAGGCCGCCGGAACGGAGTCGGCCCGTGTGCGCTTCTGCCTGGGTGCAAGGCAGCGCGGTGGGAGCCTGGCGCTGGCGCAGCGCCGAGACTGGAGTAGGTTATTCGGCCCATGAGCGAAGAACGAGAAACGGACGTCAGGCGCTGGTTCGAGCGCAACTTCGGCGTGACCGAGGAGGTCGTCCGTGGGGTTCTCTCCGAGGCGATGAGCCGTGGCGGGGACTTTGCGGACCTCTACTTCCAGCACACGGTGGGCACCTCGCTCTCACTCGAAGATGGAGCGGTGAACAAGGCGTCGACCACGGTGGATCTCGGGGTCGGCATTCGCGTGGTTTCCGGCGATGCCACCGGGTATGCGTTCACCGAGGATCTCTCACCAGAGGCGATGCGGGCCGCGGCGCGAACTGCGGCGGGCATCGCTGCGGGCGGTGGAGGACGGGTCCCGGAGGCGCTCACGCCGCGGCGGCACCCTGCGTACTACGACGTTGCATATGACTGGGCTGCCGTGGAACTCGAGCGCTTGTTGCCCCTCGTCGAAGGTATGAGCGCCCGTGCCCATGAGATGGACGAGGCCGTTCGGCAGGTGCAGGCGGGCTTCGGCGCCTCCCAGACGCACGTGATGGTCGTCGATTCGGAGGGTCGCGTCAGTGCCGACAACAAGCCGATGACCCGCGCATACCTCTCGGTGGTGATGGAGAAAGGCGGCGTCCACAACACCAACTACGCCAACCTGGCGGCACGTGAGGGCCTCGATTTCTACACCCAGCAGCGCCTCGATCGCATGGTGAAGAAGGCGGTGGATCGCACACGCATCCTCTTCGAGGCGAGAAAGCCGCCCCAGGGCGAGCTCCCCGTGGTCCTTGCTGCGGGCAGCTCCGGGATCCTCCTCCACGAGGCGATCGGCCACGGCATGGAGGCCGATTTCAATCGGAAGGGCAAGAGCATCTTCTCCGACAAGATCGGTCAGCCGGTGGCGGAGCCCTTCGTGAGCATCGTGGACGATGGGACGAACCCCGGCATGCGGGGCTCCATCAACTTCGACGACGAAGGCACCTCGAGCCAGCGGACCGTCCTCGTGGAAGGTGGGATCCTGCGCAGCTACATGCACGATCGAATCAGCGCGCGACACTACGGCGTGGAGCCGACCGGCAGCGGCCGGCGCCAGAGCTTCCGCCACGCCCCGCTGCCCCGCATGCGCAACACCTACATGCTCCCCGGCCCCCACACGAAGGAGGAGATCATCCGAAGCGTGAAGAAGGGGGTGTACGCGGTGAGCTTCACCAATGGTCAGGTGAACATCGGGGCCGGCGATTACGCCTTCTATGTGAAGAACGGGTGGCTGATCGAGGACGGTCGGCTCACCGCCCCCATCCGCGATGTCAACCTGATTGGCAACGGGCCCGAGTCGCTGGCGCGCATCACGATGGTGGGCGATGACTTCGAGATGGACGAGGGCGGCTGGACCTGTGGGAAGGAGGGCCAGTCGGTGCCCGTCTCCCTGGGGATGCCCACGGTGAAGGTGTCGGCGATCACGGTAGGAGGCTCGAAATGAGCGAGCGGCTCCTAGAGCAGGCGGAGCGGGCCGTCGAACTCGCGCGGCGAAAGGGCGCAGAGGAGGTGCGGGCGACGGTACAGCGCGGGCGCTCTGTGTCGATCTCCGTGCGCGAGGGCGCGGTGGAGAAGGCGCAGGAGAGCGTGAGCACCTCGCTTTCCCTGGGCATCTTCGTCGACGAGCGCTTCTCCACCCATTCCACCAGTGATCTTCGGCCGGATGCCCTCGAGCGCTTCGTCGAGCGGGCGGTGGCGATGACGCGGCTTTTGTCCCCCGATCCCTACCGGCGTCTGCCCGAGCCGGAGCGCTACGGCCCACCGCCAGCCGAGGACCTCGAACTCTACGACCCGGCCCATGCCTCGCTGGATACCGAAACGCGCATCGCTGCCGCCAAGGCGGCCGAGTCGGGCGCGCGGGCTCAGAAGGGGCCCATCCTCTCGGTCACCGCAGGGTGGTCGGACGTCGAGAGCGAGAGCGCGCGTGTCCACTCCAACGGCTTTTCGGGCACCGTGCGGGGTACGCGTTTCTGGGTGGGCGCCGAGGTCTCGGTGCAGGACGAGGGCGATCGCCGCCCCGAGGATTGGCACTATGAGGGAGCTCGCTTCCGTGCCGACCTCCGCGATCCCGAGGCGATTGGCGCGCGCGCTGCCGCGCGGGCGCTGTCCCGGCTCGGACAGCGGAAGCTGCCGAGTGGCACCTACACGGTGGTGGTGGAGAACCGCGTCGCTGGGCGCCTCCTCGGAAGCCTGCTTGCGCCCCTGTCCGGCTCCGCCCTCTACCTCGGGAAGTCCTTCCTCAAGGATCGGCTGGGGGAGACCATCGGTGCGCCGACCCTTTCGGTCGTGGACGACCCGCTCCTTCCCCGCGGCTTCGGGTCCCGCCCCTTCGACGGGGACGGCCTTCCGGCCGCGAGGCGCACCCTCTTCGAGGGAGGCGTGCTGCGAAGCTACCTCCTCGACGTCTACTACGCGCGGAAGCTGGGGATGGAGCCCACCGGGGGCGGCACCTCCAACGTGGTGCTCCTGCCCGGGGAGCGCGATCTCGATGAGATCGTCGCCGGCGTGGAGCGGGGCATCCTCGTCACCGGGCTCCTCGGCGGCAACGCGGACTCCACCTCCGGCGATTTCTCCCATGGCATCGTGGGCTTCTCCATCGAAGGAGGGGCTCTCGCAGCGCCCATCGGCGAGATGAACATCGATGGGAACCACCGAGATCTGTGGAAGCGTCTGGCGGAAGTGGGCTCCGACCCGTACCCCTTCTCGGCGATGCGGGTTCCCACCTTGCGCTTCGACGCGGTCGAGGTCAGCGGGCTCTAGCGCAGCGACCGACCGAGCAGCTCCGAGACGGAGACGGGACCCCTCTGGCTCCGGCGGGGGTCCCAGGGTGGCGCGTCGGCGAGGTCCACCGGCGGGAGGCCCAAGAGGGGGAGCAAACGCCGCCAGATGGCAGCGGGCGTCCACCCAGCCTCCCGCAGCGCGCGGATCTCCAGCGAACCGTGCGACTTCGAGAGCTTCTTCCCGTCGGGACCGAGCAGCACGGGCACGTGGGTGTAGGTAGGCGGGCTCGCACCCAGCGCCTCGTAGAGGCGGAGCTGCACCGCCGTTTGCTCGAGCAGATCGGCGCCGCGGACCACCTGCGTGACGCCGTCGCGGATGTCGTCCAGGACCACCGCCAGGTTGTAGAGGGGCGCCCCCTCGCGCGAGAGTAGGACGGGGTCGGCCCCGGGCTCGATCCGCTGTGGACCGAGCGCGCGATCCTCGAAGTGCACCGTGCCCGGAGGGGTGGCAAATCGCACCATGCCGGTGGGCGGCGGGGCAGCGCGGCATTCGCATCGGCCGGCGAGCCGGCGCCTTCGATTGCAGTCGCAGCGGTAGGTGGGTAGGCCTTCGGTGCTGTAGTGCCGGTGGCTTTGGCGGGGGACCTCCTCGTCGTAGTGGATCCCGAGCCATGCGAGGTCCTCACGGATGCCGGCCTCCACCTCGGGCCGCGAGCGCTCCCGGTCGATGTCCTCGATGCGGAGTAGGAGACGCCCACCGGCGTCACGGGCGGCGAGGAACGCGGCTCCGAAGGCGAGTGCGTTGCCCAGATGCAGGAAGCCCGAGGGTGTGGGGGCCAGCCGACCGACGGCCACGGGCCCCACGCTACCGGCGCGGGCGGCCGCGTGCAAACTCCCGCGCGCCGTCGCGGGAGAGGAGGACCCAGAGGGTGTAGACGCCGAGCAGTGCCGGCCAGGAGAGGGTCGCCACCTGGCTCACCGCGCCCACCAGCGCGAGGAGACGGGCCCATCCCTTGCGGGCGAGGAGGCCGAAGCCCACGGCGAGGGAGAGGAGGCCGCCGCCGGCGAACGCCGCGGCCATCGAGGCCCCCAGCCACTTGATGAGGTGTCCCCAGCCGACGAGTTCGAGGAGCTCCCGGAGGATCTCGCCGGCGATGCTGCGTCCCACCACGAAGATCAGCACGCCGATGGCTGCCGCCGCGAGCCCCGACAGGAGATAGAAGAAACCGAGTGCTGCGATGTGCCTGCGCATGGGCGCTCCTCGTACCGTCCTTCGAGTCTAGCAGAGTCGTACGCACCGGTCGGCGGAAGGATCTGTCTCGCGCCAGCGCCGGCGTTTCCGCCGCGCGCCCGTGGCCGGTGCGGCACGATGGACGAAGCGGTCGGCCGTGTGCCCGCCGCCCGGGCGTGGTAGGACGCCGCTCATGCGCGGGCGGCCCATCGTGCTCACCTGGGCAGGGGTGGTGCTCATCTCCTTCTCCGGCCTCTTCGTACGCCTCGCCGGGGTCGAGCCCCTGCGATCGGCCTTTCTCCGCTGCGCCTATGCGCTCCCGGTCTTTGCGTTGCTCCTCTTCGCCTCCCGCCGCCGGGCCGCCGGGGCGCTGCGCACCGCTCTCATGCCGCTTGCCGCGGTGGCGGGGGGGCTCCTGGGGGCTGACCTCGTTGTCTGGCACCAGTCCATCGATCACATCGGGGCCGGTCTGGCCACGGTGCTCCCGAACCTGCAGGTGGTGCTGGTGGGCCTGGTGGGGGTGCTCTTCTTCGGGGAGCGGCCGAGGCCCCTCTTCTGGGCGGCCCTGCCCGTGGTGCTGGCCGGGGTGTGGATGCTGGGGGCGACCGGGGAGGGGGTCGCTCCCGGGAAGTCGGTCGTGGCCGGGGTGATCTTTGGGCTCCTGACGGCGGTCTTCTACACCGGCTACATCGTCCTGCTGCGGGTGGCTCGCCTGCGGCGCCCGGGCGCGGGGGCCATCGAGACCATGGCCTCGGCGACGGCGGGGGCGGCCGCGATCACCTTCGCAGCCGCCGCCCTCCGAGGGGTGGCGAGCCCCCCGGCCGCACTCCTCCCCAACCTCTGGCTCCTCGCGCTGGCCCTCGGCAGCCAGGTCGCCGGCTGGCTCCTCCTCGCGGCATCCATTCATCGGCTGCCTGCCGCCCTCACCGGGGTGGCCCTGCTCCTGCAGCCGCTGCTGGCTCTGCTGTGGGGCCGCGTGCTCCTCGACGAGCCCATCGGTTGGGTGCAGGCAGCGGGGGCCGGCGTACTCCTCACGGGGGTGGGCCTCGCCCATCGAGCTGCCACCGAGGTCGACGTGCGCCCGGTGCGCCGGCGCCGCACGGGTGCACGCCCAATCCCGTGAGATTACGGGATCTTGGCCCGGCGGGGTGGTTTCGGCGGCGACCCCCACAGCTTTTCCACAGCCTGTGAACAAGTCTGTGCAGATCTTCGCCGAACGTTTGCCGAACGCCCGGGCGCGGGGTGACTGGGGGACAGGTCGCGGGGGACAGGTCGCACCCGATTGTTCCCCGGGGGACAGGTCGCACCCGATTGCTCCCAGGGTGGGCCCCGGGGACAGGTCACACCCGATTGTTCCCGCGATGCTTCCCGCAGGCGATGGGG
>CAYYHA010000021.1:21729-34708 GCA_964471535.1 uncultured Myxococcia bacterium
CCCGGGGACAGGTCACACCCGATTGTTCCCGCGATGCTTCCCGCAGGCGATGGGGCCGACCGCCCGCCTGCACCGCGTGGCGCGTGGCGACGGCCCACCGGGTCCGGCGGTCAGGCCTTCGCCTGCCGAGCCACCGCTTCCGCCGCCTTCCGCGCCGCTTCCGGGTCGCCGAGGTACCGATGGGAGACGGCGCGCAGGTCTCCGTCGAGGGTGTAGACCAGCGGGATGCCGGTGGGGATGTTGAGCTTCGGGATCTCGGCGTCCGAGATGCCGTCGAGGTGCTTCACCAGGGCGCGCAGGCTGTTGCCGTGGGCACAGACGAGTACCCGCCGGCCCGCCCGCAGATCGGGGACGATGGCGTCGTACCAGTAGGGCAGCATCCTGTGCACCACGTCGGCGAGGCACTCGGTGGCGGGGAGGAGGTCTGGGGGCAGGAGCGCGTAGCGCGGATCGTGGCGCGGATGTCGGGGATCGTCAGGCTCGAGGGGCGGCGGGGGCACGTCGTAGCTCCGGCGCCAGACGAAGACCTGCTCCTCGCCGTGCTCCCGTGCCGTCTCCTTCTTGTTGAGACCCTGCAGTGCCCCGTAGTGACGCTCGTTGAGGCGCCAGTGCTTGTGAACCGGGATCCAGAGGCGGTCGAGGCCGCGCAGGATTTCGTGGAGCGTCTCGAGCGCCCGAGTGAGCAGCGAGGTGTGGGCCACGTCGAAGTCGTAGCCCTCCTCCTTCAGGAGTCGCGCCGCCTGTTGCGCCTCGGCAACGCCCTGCTCGGTCAGCCCCACATCGGTCCAGCCGGTGAAGCGGTTCTCCAGGTTCCAGACACTCTGGCCGTGGCGGACGAGTACGAGCTCGATGGGCATGGCGGGAGGATACACAGACTGGCAGGGCGCGGCGAGGTGCCGTGCGAGTCGACCCCGGTCGGGTGGTATCGTTCCCGCGATGCTCCGGCGTCCGCTCCACGGCTCGGCCTGCCGCCTCCGCCTCAGCCTTGCCCGCCGGTGGCCGTTTCTGGGTCGGCTGCTCTTCCTCGCGGCGCTCCTGGAGGCCGGCTGCCCCAGGGAGACGCCCGCGCCGCCGCGCGCCGATGCGGACGCCGCCCAGGTGGTGATCGCCGGGACCGAGGCCGCGCCCGCACCGGCGCTGGGCGATCTCCCGGAGATTGCCAGCCGAGGAGAGCTGCGGGTCTTGGTGCCCGGCAGCGGCGAGCGCCTCCTGCCCCGCGCAGGGACGCCCCTCGAGGAGGACCGCCGCCTGATCCGCGAGTTCGCCCGGCGCCACCACCTCGCGCCGAAGTTCATCCTCGTCGGTGCGTACGACGAACTCTTGCCGCGCCTCATCCGCGGCGAGGGGGATCTCGTGGCGGCGCAGCTCTCGGTCACCGAGCGCCGCAGGGCAAAGGTGGCGTTCACCCGGCCCCTCTATACGGTCGACGAGATCCTCGTCGGCCGAAAGGGTGCCCCCATGCCCGAGACGCTCGAGGCGCTGCGCACCCGCTCGGTGCACGTGCGCGAGAGCTCGAGCTACGCGGAGACGCTGGCGGCGCTCGAGGTGCCCATCGTCCCCGTGCCCGAACGCCTCGACACCTTCGACATCGCCGAGGAGGTGGCGGAGGGCCTGCGCCCCCTGACCGTCGTCGACTCGCACCTGCTCGAGGCCATCGAGACCTATGAGTCACGCCTTGCACGTGGCCTCGTCCTCGCCCGCGGCCGCCAGATCGCCTGGGCGGTGCGAAAGGACGTCCCCGAACTGAAGGCCGCGCTCGATGCCTTCCTCATCGAGCGTTCTCTCACTGGCCACACCAAAGTGCGCTTCACCGGCGATCTCGACGGCATCCTGAAGCGGGGCGAGATCCGCGTGCTCACGCGCAACAACGCCGTCAGCTACTACCTCCACCAAGGAACGCCGCGTGGCTTCGATTATGAGCTTGCCCGCATGCTCGCACGGGATCTCGGCGTGCGCCTCGTGATGGTCGTGCCCCCGACCCGGAAAGACCTCATCCCCTGGCTCCTCGACGGCCGGGGCGATCTCATCGCTGCGTCGATGACCATCACTCCCGCGCGGGCCGAGCAGGTCCGTTTCACCCGGCCGTATCTCTACGTGCATGAGGTGGTGGTGCAGCGGGCCGACGAGCCGCCGCTGCGATCGATCCAGGATCTGGCGGGGCGCACGATCCACGTACGCGGCAGCTCCAGCTACTACCGCACCTTGCGTGCCCTCCGGACCCAGGTCCCCTTCACCGTGGCCAGTGTCCCCGAGGACATGGAGACCGAGGAGATCATCGATCACGTGGCCCGGGGCGAATTCGATCTGACCGTCGCCGATGAGCACATTGCGAAGGTCGAGATGACCTGGCGGGCGGACATCCGCGCCGAGCTTCGGCTGCCCGCAACGAGCGCCTCCAAGGAGGCCGGTGCGGACGAGAGTGGGGCCAAGCCCATCGCCTTCGCTGTTCGACCCACCGCCGAACGCCTCGCCCGCCGAGTCGACCGCTTCGTGGCCAAGATCTACCGCGGCCTCGAGTACAACATGGCCCGGCGCCGCTACTTCGAGAACAAGAAGTTCATCCGCCAGGCAAAAGCCGAGCGCGCGGGTGTTTCGGGACGTCTTTCTCCTTACGACGACCTCCTCAAGAAGTACTCGGCGATGTACGGCCTCGACTGGCGGCTGATGGCCGCACTCGCCTACCAGGAGAGCCACTTCGATCCCAACGCTGAGAGCTGGGTGGGTGCCCAAGGGCTCTTCCAGGTCATGCCGTCGACGGCCAAGGAACTCGGCTTCGACGACCCGAAGGATCCCGAGCAGGGCATCCACGCCGGCATCAAGTACTTCGCCCACCTTCTCGATCGGCTCGATCCCACGATCCCCTTCCGCCAACGCGTGCGCTTTGCCCTGGCCGCGTACAACGCCGGCGTTGGCCACGTCTCCGATGCCCGGCGCATCGCTCGGCGAAAGGGCTGGGACCCCAACCGCTGGTTCGGGAACGTGGAGAAGGCGATGCCCCTGCTGCAGCGCCCCCGCTACTACCGAAAGGCGCGCTATGGTTATTGCCGTGGCTCCGAGACGGTGCGCTACGTCTCCGAGATCCAGAACCGCTACGACAACTACGTGAAGCTCTTTCCCAGATAGCCCGGGCCATCCACCCGCCTCGTTCGTGGGAGCGTGGCAGCACGCTGAGCGCAGGGCGCCGCGAAGGTGTGGGCCGGAGCCGGGCCGAGCGCCGAGTAGAACCCGAGAGAACCCACCCCGAGGGAGCAAGGCCGATGCGCCACCCCGCCGACGATCTCCGTCCACTGCCCCTCGCCGAGTTCGAGCGCCGCAGTGCCGAGTACGATGCCGCGGTGCTCCGCACGAAAGGCGTGGATCGCTTTTGCTCCTCTTCGGCGTGGATCCTTTCCGCGTACCAGAGCATCATGCCCACCCGCGCCCCCTTCATCCTCGAAGGCGACGCGGGATGGGTCGTCCTCGCCCGCGGCGTTCATGGCAACGTCGGTGCCTATCTGGAGCCCTTCGAGGCGGCGTGGGGCCTGGCGAGCCCGCTCATCGGCGACGACCCGCACCGGTTGGCCGAAGCGCTGGTGCACCACCTCGAGCGAAACCGGCACTGGCGCGTCCTGGTGCTCTCGGGGCTCCTGCGCGGCGGTGCGTGGATCGAGCCGGTGCGCAACGTGCTGATTCGCCGGTGGCGCGTTGGGTTCGGAGGCATCATGGGCCGGCGCCGCGCCGATCTTCGGGGAGGCGTGGATGGCTTCTTGTCCCGGCGCTCCGCCAAGTTTCGCGCCAACCTACGCCGCGGCCGGCGCCGCCTCGAGCAGACAGGCTTCCACTTTCAGCGCCTTGCTCCTCGGAGGGAGGAGGCGGGCCACGTGTATCGGCGCATCCTGCGGGTGGAGGCGCGAAGCTGGAAGGGGCGACAGGGCGGCGGACTGGCCGATCCCGCAATGGGGCGCTTCTACGGCCTGATGCTTCCTCGGCTCGCCGATCTAGGAGCACTGCGGGTGGTCTTCGTGCGGGATGGTGATCGGGACATCGCCTTCTGTTTCGGCGGCATCTACGACGGTGTCTACCGGGGTCTGCAGATGAGCTACGACGATGCCTACCGCCGGTATGGCCTGGGCAACCAGGCGCAGTTCGAGATGATCCACTGGCTCTGCGAAACGGGCGTGGAGAGCTACGATTTGGGCCAGGACATCCCCTACAAGGCGCGCTGGTCCGACGCGAACCTCGAGTCGGTGGCCCTCTTCGCCGTGCGCTAGCGCCCGTCACCCCCTGGCCGCCGCTGGCGGGATGCATCGGCGGCGAAGATCTCACCGAGACGCTCGAGGTCGACGTTCCCGCCGCTGACGAGGACCCCCACCCGTCGCCCCGCTGCGGCCACGCGCCCGGAAAGGAGGGCCGCGAGCGCTACGGCCCCGCTCGGCTCCACCACCAGTTTCAGGCGTGAGAAGAGCAGGCGCATCGCTGCGACGATCTCCTCGTCGGTGACCGTCACCATCTCGCTGACGTGCCGGCGCATCACCGCGAGGTTGTGTTCGCCGATGGCGCGGGTGCGCAGCCCGTCGGCGAGGGTCGTCGGAGCGCGGGGCAGGACCTCGATGCGGCCGCTGCGCCAGGAGCGCCCCGCGTCGTCGGCGCCCTCCGGCTCCACGCCGACGAGCCGCACCCGGCTGCCGCAGAGGGCCGCGGCGAGACAGGCACCGCTCAAGAGGCCGCCGCCGCCCACCGGTGCCACCACGAGGTCGAGGTCTGGCACCTCTTCGAGGAGCTCCAGGGTGGCCGTGCCCTGGCCGGCGATGATTCGCGCGTCGTCGTAGGGATGCACGAGGGTCAGCCCTTCCTCGTCGATGAGGCGTTGGCATACCGCCTCCCGTGCCTCCGCTTCGCATTCGACGATGCGAGCGCCGTAGGCCAGCGTGGCTTGCCGCTTCGACGCCGGTGCGTCGCGCGGCATGACGATGGTGGCAGAGAGACCGGCCAGGCGGGCGGCGAGGGCGACCCCTTGGGCGTGGTTCCCGCTGGAGTGGGTGACCACGCCCCGCACCGCGCCCAGTTGCACCACGGTGTTGTAGGCGCCGCGGAACTTGAACGCCCCCACCCGCTGGAAGTTCTCGCACTTCAGGTGCACCGAGGCGCCCGTCAGGCGATCGAGGGTGCTCGAGCGCAGCACCGGCGTTCGGTGGGCGACCCCAGAGAGGCGCTCGGCGGCATCGCGGACGATCTGCGGGGAGAGTTCCATGGGCTCGGTGGGCGCCGCCCGTGATACACCCCGAGGCCATGTCGGCGGAAGGACGACGGCCCGAACAGTCGATGCTCAACGGAATGACCGAGGCGGCGGCGACGAAGGTGCTCGGTACCCTCGGCGCGCGTCCCGAGGAGGCGCGGAGGATCTACGCGGCACTGCTCCGAGAGCGAGCCGATTTGGAGGGCCTGCTTCATCTCCCCCAGGTGCGGCGGCGGGTGCTCGAGCGGGCGCGCGCCGCGTTGCGGGTGGGCCGGTTGCACGTGCTCGCACGCCACCGCGCAGCGGAGGACGGCTTCGTGAAGTACGTCTTCGCGCTCCCCGATGGACACCGCGTCGAAGCGGTACGCATCCCCCTCTTCGAGACGCACTACACCGTGTGCGTGAGCACACAGGTGGGCTGCCCGCTCGCGTGCACCTTCTGCGCCACCGGGCGCATGGGGCTCGCGCGCAACCTCGGGGCGTGGGAGATCGTCGAGCAGCTCGCCATCGTCCGCGCCGAGGCGGACCGGCCGGTGCGCGGTGTCGTCTTCATGGGGATGGGCGAGCCACTGCTCAACTACGATGCCGTGATCACCGCTGCGCGGATCTTCTCTTCGCCTAGCGCCTTCGCCATTGGATCGAAGCGAATCACGGTGAGCACCGCAGGCGTGGTGCCGGCAATCCGCCGCTACACCGCCGAGGGGCATCGCTTTCGTCTCGCCGTCTCCCTGACCTCGGCCATCCCCGAGAAGCGCGCCGCCGTCATGCCGATCACACGCGGCTACGGACTGACAGAACTCATGGCGGCGGTGCGAGCCCATGCGCTGGCCCGCCGGCAGCGGGCGATGCTCGCCTACGTGATGATTCGCGGCTTCAACACCGGCCGGGAGGATGCCCGGGCCCTGCGCGATCTCGTGGGAGACACGCCGGTGCTCATCGATCTCATCGACGTGAACGATGCCACCGGCCGCTACCAACCTCCGACCCCTGCCGAGCTGGAGGCCTTCCGGGACCACCTGCAGATGCTGGGTGCACCGGTGGTAAGGCGCTACTCGGGAGGCAAGTCGGTCGAGGCGGCCTGCGGCATGCTCGTGGCTCGCGACGATGGCGGGGCAGCGCCGCGCGCCGGCGTTCAGTCCAACCGCTCGCTGGCGACGGCGCAGATCTTGAAGCAGTAGTCGCCGATGCGCTCCATGTTCCCCATCATGTCCAGGAAGATGAGGCCCTCTCGCACCGTGAGCTGACCGTCCTGCATGCGCTTCGCGTGCCGCTTGCGCGACTCGTCGCGCAGCTTGTCCACCTTTTCCTCGATGATCTTCGCCTCGGCGCGCACCGATCCGGTCTCGGGATCGAGCGCCCGGTCGGCCAGGGAAAAGAGCTGCATCAACAGGTGCGCCATCTCGTTCAGCTCGTCCTGGGCGGCGGAGATGATCGTGTGTTCCTTGTCGTAGCGGCGCTGGGCGAGCAGGACCAGGTTGGTGCAGTGGTCGGCCATCCGTTCGATGTCGCCCGCCAAGTCCAGGGTGCGCGTCAGCTCTGCCGCCTGCCGGTGGGTGATCCCGGCCTGGGCCAGGTCGGTGCAAAACGCGACGATCGCATCCTCGAGGGCGTCCACCTCCGCCTCGGTGTGTTTGATGTGGTCGACGAGAGCGCCCAGCTTCTCGCGCGGCTGCACCAGCACCGTAGCCACCTCGGTGAACATCCCCGAGACGATGGAGAGCATCACCTGCAGCTCGCGACGGACCTCCTCCAGTGCGAGCCCCGGCGTCTCGAGGAGGGCGGTGGACAGGTGCTTGAGCTTCGGTCCCTCCTCCTTCTCGTCCTCGGAGTACGGGATCACCTTCATCACGACGTCGTGGAGGACGCGCACGAAGCCGATGAGAAGGGCGGTGTTGAGGATGTTGAAGGTGGAGTGGAAGGCGGCGAGGTGGGTCGTGGGTGACTCCAGCGGCGTGCCGGGGACCATCCAGTCGATGAGATCCATGAATGGATAGATGAGCGGCGCCACCCACAGCACCCCGAAGACGTTGAAGAGCGTGTGGCTCAAGGCCACGCGTTTCGCCATTCGGTTGGCGCCGATGGCCGCCAGGTTGGCGGTGATGGTCGTCCCCAGGTTCTCCCCGAGGACCATGGCGGCCGCGACGTCGAAGCCGATCCAGCCTGCGGCTGCCATGGTGAGCGTGATGGCCATCGTTGCAGAGCTGCTCTGCACGATGATGGTGAGGAGCGTGCCGATGAAGATGAAGAGGAGGATGGAGACGAAGCCGTGGTTCGCCCAGGCCTGCAGCCAGGCGAGCTGCTCGGGGTTGCTCTTCAGGTCGGGCACGCCGTCCTTCAGGAACTTCAGCCCGAGGAAGAGGAGGCCGAAGCCAACGAGCACCTCCGACCACTGCTTCGCCTTCTCATTGCCGAGGAAGGACAGGGGCACGCCGAGGCCGATCACCGGGAGGGCGAAGGCGGAGATCTTCACCTTGAAGCCGAGCAACGAGACCAGCCATCCGGTCACGGTGGTGCCGATGTTCGCCCCCATCACCGGCCCGATCGCCTGCTGCAGCGTGAGCAGCCCCGCGTTGGCGAAGCTCACGATCATGACCGTCGTCGCGCTCGAACTCTGTACGGCGGAGGTGATGAAAAAGCCCGAGAGCACGCCACTGAAGCGGTTCTGGGTGACGTAGGCGAGGGCCGCTCGCAGTCGTGTTCCCGCCACCTGCTGCAGGCCCTGCGAGAGGATGCGGAGGCCGTAGAGGAAGACGCCCAACCCGCCCAGGATGAGGAGGATCTCCTTCATGCCACGGGCGCGGTGTACGGGATCCCCGCCTTGGGATCAACGGCCGAAGCGGAGTGTCACAGGGCTGTTACAAAGCGCCGCAACCGATCGAGCGGCCGAGCTGGCGCACCTGCCCATGGCGCGTCACGCCGAGAGCAGCTGACGCTCCACCAGGCGATGGTAGAGCCCGCTTCGCGCCATCAGCTCGGCATGTCGTCCCACCTCCACCACCCGCCCGGCATCGAGCACCACGATCTTGTCTGCGTCGCGCACGGTGGCGAGACGGTGCGCGATGACGAAGGTGGTGCGCGTGTGCATCAGGCGGGCGAGTGCCTCCTGCACGAGCGCCTCCGATTCCGAGTCGAGGTTGCTCGTTGCTTCGTCGAGGATGAGCAGGCGTGGATCGGCGAGGAGGGCGCGGGCGATGGCGATACGCTGGCGCTGCCCGCCGGAGAGGCGAACCCCGCGTTCGCCGATGCGGGTCTCGTAGCCCTTGGGGAAGGCGGTGATGAAGGTGTGCGCGTTCGCATCTCGCGCCGCCTGCTCGATCGCTTCCCGCGACGGATCCTCGGCGCCGTAGGCGATGTTCTCGGCGATGGTTCCCGAGAAGAGCACCGGCTCCTGGCTCACGACAGCGATGGCACGACGCAGCTCGGCGAGGCGCAGGCGCCGAACGTCCACGCCTTCGAAGCGCACCGCACCCGCATCCACATCGTAGAAGCGGAGCAAGAGGCGGGTGAGGGTGGTCTTCCCCGAACCGGAGGGGCCCACCACGGCGACCACCGTGCCGGGCTCGATGGTCAGGGTGACATCCTCGAGCACCGCTTCGTCGGGGCGGGAGGGGTAGTGGAAGGAGACGTGGTCGAACTCGGCGCGGCCCTTGCCCGGAGGCAACGGCACCGGGTCGTCCGGGTCCTGGATGGCGGGGACCTCGTCGATGATCTCGAAGAGACGCTCGGTCGCGCCTGCGGCCCGCTGCAGCGCGCCCCAGAGGCTGGCGAGGCTGCCCAGGGCCGCGCCGACGATGAGGGTGTAGAGCATGAAGGCGGCCAGCTCGCCGCCGCTCATCTCCCCCGCGGCGACCGCCCGCCCGCCGAGCCAGAGGATGGCCAGCGCCGCCGTGTAGCCCGCGACGGTGACCGTCGAGAAGAAGCTTGCACGCCAGCGGGCGAGGCGAACGGCGGCACGAAAGGCAGCCTCCACCCCGGCGGCGTAGCGGCGGCTCTCCTTCCCCTCGCGTACGAAGGCCTGCACCGTCTCGATGGCACCAACGATCTCCTGTGCACGGCCGCTTGCCTCGGCGAGGGCGTCCTGCACCCGCCGGCTCATCTTCCGGATGAAGCGTCCAAAAACGACGACCCCAATCGTCAGGGGTGGAACGATGCCCAGCATGGTCAGCGTGAGCTTCGGACTCTGCCAGACGAGCAGCACGAGGCCTCCGACGAGCTGCACCAGGTTCCGCAGCGCGATGGAGAGCTCGCTTCCCACCAGGCTCTCGATGACCGTGACGTCCGAGGACAGCCGTCCGATGAGTTCGCCGGTGCGTCGCTGGTGGAACCATTCGGGTGGCAAGCGCAGCACGCGGTCGAAGACGCGGCGCCGGATGTCGGCCACGGCGCGTTCACCGAGCCAGCTCATCAGGTAGTGGCGCACCCAGACGACAGCACCCTGTACCAGGAAGAGGCCCAGGAGGAAGATTGCCCAGCGGTCGAGGACCTCGATGGATCCCTCGGCCAGGCCGTGGTCGATGGCATAGCGAGCGGCCTGTGGATAGACGAGCCCCAAGCCGCTCGCGACCAAGAGGGAGAGCGTGGCCAGCACGAAGCGGATCCAGTGCGGGCGCACCAGGGCGAGGAGCCGGCGCAGGATGCCGAGGCGCGGCCGGCGATGGGGTGCGCCCTCGTTGGCCACTGGGGCCGATGGGTCCTGCCGGGCCATCAGCCTCTCCGCCGCCGCTCGAGCTCGGTCAGCAGACTGTCCACCTCGCGCTCCTCCGCGCCCGTCTCGAAGCCAAGGGCTCGGGCCCCCTCGAGGAGCGCAATGCAGACCATGATGAGGTCGAGGAGTCCTCGATCCGGAGCAACCTCGGGATGGGCGCGGATGCGATGGGCGGCTTCGGCGAGCAGGCGGGAGAAGTCGCGCCAGCACACCACGGGTGGAAGGAAGTCGAGGGGTCCCGTGCTCTGGGTCCCTGGCTCCCAGGCGATGCCCGGCTCGGCGAGGACGAGCTGGCGGCCGTCGTCACGGAGGAGGACCAGGTAGGTCCCGCCGAGTTCGCGGTTCTCCTTCTCCTCGAGGCGCTCGAAGCGCCCGAGGTCGAAGGGCAGGCGCTTGCCCGAGTAGGCGTCGATGAGCTGCCGCTCCGTTTCCTCCCAGACGGCCACCCCAGGGTGGGCCGCCAGCCAGCGCTGCACACGTTCCGGTTCGACCACGGGCCGAGAAGGTAAGCCCGATGCCGTGCTTTGTCAGCGCATCGCGTGGACGAACCCCGCGCGCCGCGACACGGGCGGCGCCGTCACCCGCAGGGCGGAGGCAGGTCGGTGCAGAAAGGCACCTCGAAGTCGAAGTAGCGCGGCGGCGCCCCCGCCACGTGCACCTCTCCGGCGCCGGCGGCGCCGCCCAAGAACTGGTACTCGGTGAGCGTCAGCACGAAGGCCTCCGGGCGCTTGCAGCGGTCTGCCGCCGGCCCCTCGCAGAGGTAGACCTCGCCGCGGGGATCGCCGGGCTCCCACCGGAGCGTCCACGGGGCGCTGCTCGGGTACTCGTAGAGGTCGATCCGGATCCACGGGCCGGGTGGCGTCTCGCCACAGGCGGTGCCCGCCTCGTCGAGGACCCACTGGAGGATGAGGCCATCGTCGGGGCCGCAGGCGAGGCGCACGTGGCCACCGTAGAGCGGGCGCGTGGGGCCGGCATCGGGCGCGCCTGCGTCCAGAACCCCGCCGTCGAACACGGCGCCCGCATCGGCGCGTCCGCCGTCGGAGAGCGCGGCCGCGTCGGTCGGCCCGCCATCCCCCTCCACCAGGATGAGGGGTTGGCGGCCGCAGGAGAGTCCGAGCGCGACCGCTGTGACAAGGCCAAGAGCCGTGCCCGTTGCGTGGAGGCGATGCATCGCCGCCCAGGATGCCACAGCCGGTGGACGCTGTCGCCCGAAGCCTCGGGCCCCCGGGGGGCTGCGTCCCCCGGGCGGCCGGCGGCGGCGCGGTGCTTTTCCTTCCCGTCGTTCCCGACTACCGTCTCGGTCCATGCGAACGCTGTGGTTGACGATGGCGGTGGCGGTGCTGGTGCTTCGGCCGGCGGCGTCCCATGCGGGGAGCGCGGGCGCACAGGCAAAAGGGCCGACGGCGCTCGCCGCCGAGGCCGAGGCGGCGGCTGCAGAGTCGGCCGACGGGGACTCGAGCGGCGCGGACTCGGACGACGGGGACTCGGCCGACGGGGACTCGGCCGACGGGGACTCGGGCGATGCGGACTCGGGCGATGCGGACTCGGGCGATGCGGACTCGAAGCGCGCCGACGCGGAAGACGCGCACCACGACGATGCCGAGCACGGGGAAGCCGAGGACGACGCCTCGCAGGAGGCGCGGGCCGAGGGAGGCCGCACGGAGACCTCTGGCGCCCCTCCGGCCGAGCCAGCCGTGGCCCATCCCACCCGGCCCGGCTTCTCCGAGGGGGTCGCCGTCGCCGGTCTCTCCACCCTCGAGGTCGAGGCGGGTCTCTCCGGCGGGCCTGCCGGCTCGGGTCTCGATCTCTTGCTGCGCTACGGTGCCGACCGGGACTTCGAGCTCCGCCTTGGCGCGGCACAACACGTGGGAGCGACGCCGGCGACGGTCTTCGGGATCCACGCGAAGGCTCGGCTCCTCGACCCTGGCGGCGCGGGCTTGGGCCTCGCGTTGGTGCCCGGCGTCACCCTGGGCACCGGCCCGGGGCTCCCCGAGAACGCGCTGGCCCTGCGGGCGATCGCCTCCTATCTCTACGGACCCCTGGCCGTGGATCTCAACCTCGTCCTCGAGGCGGTGGGCGATCCGCAGGCGACGACGCTCTATGGCCGGCTGACCCCCGCCCTCGGTGTGACCGTTTCCGTCACGGATCTCCTCCGCCTCTTCGCCGAAGGTCGCCTCACTGTCTCCGGGCGCGCGACCTCCCCGGAGCGCGGTCCCGGGTGGGCCGCTACGGTTGGGGGGAGCTATGCCGTGCGCCCCCACCTCGTCGTGGACGCGACGGTGGAGGTGGGTGCTGCAGGGGACGCCGCAGGGAACGCGAGCCCCGAGCCGGCCTGGCAGGCGCTCGTCGGTCTGACCTGGGCGCTCTCCCTCTAGCAGGTCCGGTCGGGTCTGGCAGCGGCGGGGTCTGAGAGTCGAGCGCGCCAGCCGCCGGAAGCACCCCCGGGTGCGCGCCCCGAGCCGCGCCTGGGGTGGCCGCCTCGATTGAACCGGCCCCCAGCCCCCCGTAGGCTGAAGAGCGATGTCGCCCCGAAGGAGCGTTCGTGGGGCCGGGGTCCTCCTCCTCGGCACCCTGGCCGCCGCCGGCCTGGGTCTGGCGCCGTCCCGTCGAAACCCCCTGCTCGGCACGCGCCTCGATGCGCCCCGCGCCGGCCCCGGCGGCGAGGCGCTCCACACCCTCGCACGGTGCCTCGAGGAGGAGGATGCGGCCTGCTTCGACCGGATCTTCGACGGGAGCGAGGCGGAGCTGCGCCTGACCCTCGAGCGGCTGCGGCGGGCCATTCCCGCCGAGCGAGCCCTCATCCTCGAGGAGGCACGGCGCCGCATGGGCGGGCCAGATCCCCAGCGGATGCAGCGCCTCGTTGGGAGCCTCCTTGGCCGCTGTGGCCTGGCGCTGAAGGCGGCGCGCTACGGCAAGTGTGACGACACCGGATGGGTTCGCCCCCCGCCCCCACCCCTCGGCGGAACGGGCCCCTGGCATCCCGACCCCGAAACCAACGCCGCACTCCGAGCGCTGCGGGATGCCAGGGGCCCGTTCCGCCGAGGGGTGGGGGCGGGGGG
>CAYYHA010000022.1:0-34621 GCA_964471535.1 uncultured Myxococcia bacterium
GGCCTCGGGCCGTCGACCGCTGCGACCGACGCGGTCGCGCCCCTCGACCTCCCCTACCAGGAGGCGATGAAGGTGGCGCGGGAACGGGCGGCGCAAAGCTACCTCGAAGCCCTGATGCGTCGCTTCCACGGGCACGTGACCCGCGCCGCCGAACATGCCGGGATGGAGCGGGAGAGCCTCCACCGCCTGCTGCGCAAGCACGGGATCGACGCGGACGCCTATCGCAGCGGCTGAGCCGGCTCCGGGGGCAGCAGCGCGGCCTTCTGGCGCCCCCCCGCGGCAGCCACGGCCCCCGCCGCGCACCCTCCGGGCCGGTCACAGTGTAACCGGCGCGGTTACGCCCGCCGGCGGACCGCATGGGCTCCAAGCGCACGGCTCCGCCCCCGTAGCAGCACTGCACCACCCCCGTAGCAGCACTGCACCGCCTCTGCCGCCTTGGCACGGAGGCTGCTTCGGCGCCGGGCATGGCGCTACGACTGCTCTCTCCCCTTGCCGCACTCGCGCTGCTCTGCCTTGGGGGTGCCGCAGCTCCCGCCGCCGCCACGGAAGCGGCCGGGGCCGAGCCCGAATTCTCGCCCGCCCGTCTCGGGCCCACCCCAGCCGACCTGCGCTCGGCCGAGACGACAGGCCCACCCGCGCTCGAGTCGGCCCCGCCCGGCGGAGCCATTCGCAGCGCAGAGGAGGCAGTGGAGCTGGCCCTGGCGCAAAACCCCGACCTCACGGCAGCCAGGGCCCGCGTCGCCGCCGCCGTCGCAGCCGCCCAGCCCGCCCGTGCGTGGGCGGACCCCAGGCTCGCCCTCGAGTACTCGAACATGCCCATCGACGGCCCCTGGCCCGGGCGCCACCCGATGTCCGGCATCCAGCTGCGCGCGCAGCAGGTCTTCCCCTTTCCCGGCAAGATCGAGGCGCGCGCAGCGGCCGCCGACGCCGATGTGGCCGTGGCGGAGGCCGACGTCCTCGAAGCCGCGAGCAGCCTCGCACGCACCGTACGTGAGGCGTTCTGGCGCCTGGCTCTCGTGCGACAGCTTCGGACGCTCACCGAGACCCACATCGAACTGACGCAATCGCTCATCGCCACCGTACGCGCCTCCTACGAGACCGGCCAGGCGGGGCAGCACAACCTTCTGCGGCTCGAGGTCCTCGAGGGGCGCCTCGAGGACGAGCTGGGTGACTTCGACCTCGCCGAGGCGCGGCTTACGGCCGCGCTCAACGCTGTGATGCACCGCGCCGCGGACGCGCCCATCGCCACGCCCGAGCGAACGCCCGAGGTTCCGGAAGCGGCCCCGCTGAGCCGGCTGATGGACGAAGCCACCCGGCACCGCGGCAAGCTGCTTCAGCTCCAGCGCCGTGCCGCCGCGCTCCGGGCCCAGGCCGAGGCCGCCCTCGCCGAGATGCGTCCGGACCTCACCGGCTGGATCGGCTATCGCGTGCGGGCGCCCGCCGGATCCGATCCGGGGACCGACTTCGTCACCGCGGGGATCTCGATTCCGCTGCCCTGGCTGTGGAACGCGCAGCGCTGGGGTGCAAAGGCGCGCGCGGCACAGGCCCGCGCGGATGCGGCCGAGGCGGCGTACCTCTCTCTCGCCGACACCCTTCGCGCCCGCCTCGTCGAAGCGCGGGCGCGCCTGGCACGCAGCCGCACGCAGGCGAGGACTTACGAATCCGAACTCATCCCGGCGGCCCGCCGGACCCTCGAGGCCACCTTGAGCGCCTACCAGGTGGGACGGGCCGATTTCGCGACCCTCTACCAAGCGGAGGTGGAGCTGCTCGTCTTCGAGCGCACCCTCCGCCGCGCGCGCGCGGAAGCTCAAGTGGCGCACGCGGACATCCTCGCCCTGACGGGCCACAGCCGAGAGGAGGCCTCTCCGTGACGTCCCTTCGCCTCTCCATCTTCGCCCTCGTGCCCACCCTGCTCCTCGCCGGTGGGCTCGCCCTCGCTCGATCCACAGGCGACCGGGCCGGGTCCGAATCGACATCCGAGCCGGCCGCGGCGACCGCCACCCGCTACACCTGCCCGATGCATCCGGAGATCGTCTCCAACGAGCCGGGCCGCTGCCCCATCTGCGACATGGCCTTGGTGCCGGTGGAGGAAAACGGCGCGGCGCCCTCGCAGGCGACCGCACGCCACAACGCCTCGCCCGTGCCTGCCCCTGCGCCGAGCGCGGCACAGATGGCCACGGCACAGACGGCCGGCGTGCAGGCGGCACCCGGCCACGCGGGGGGGCCTTCCGAGCCGAAGGCACAACCTGCCACAGCTTCCGGCCGTACCGGGGGCGCGAGCCACAGGCACGGCGTGCCGTCCTCCGAGGAGGCTACCGGGGCCGCCTGGACCTGTCCCATGCACCCGCAGATCGTCGAGTCGCAGCCAGGCACCTGTCCCATCTGTGGCATGGACCTCGTGCCCGTCGACACGCCGGCGACCCAGAAGGGCCCCGAGCGCAAGATCCCAGGGGAGCGAAAGATCCTCTACTGGGTCGCGCCCATGGACCCCAGCTACCGCAGCGACAAGCCGGGGAAGTCGCCCATGGGAATGGACCTCGTGCCGGTCTACGAGGGCGGCAACATGGGATCGGTCATCTCGGTGGACCCCGTGGTGGTCCAGAACATGGGCGTGCGAATCGCCCTCGTGCAGCGGGGCAGAATCTGGCGAGAGGTGCGCACCGTCGGCCAGGTGGAGGTCGCCGAAGATCGCCTCACCGTGGTCAACCCACGCTTCTCCGGCTGGGTCGAACGCATCCACGTGGATGAAACCGGTGTCCGGGTCCGCGCCGGTGAGCCGCTCGTAGACGTCTACTCACCCGAGCTGGTGAGCGCGCAGGAAGAGTACCTGCTCGCCCTCCGCACGAGCGGCCCCGGCTCGGCGCTGGCCAAGAGCGCGCGGCGACGCCTGCAACTCTTTGGCGTCCCCACCTGGCAGATCGACCGCGTACAAACGCAGCGGGAGGTGCGCCGGACCCTCACCGTGGTCGCACCCCGCGCCGGCTACGTCGTTCACAAGAACGTGGTGGAGGGCGCGCGCATCCAGGCCGGCAGCGACATCTACCGCATCGCCGATCTCTCCCGCGTGTGGGTCGAGGCAGAGGTCTACGAGTACGACGCGCCCTACATCCAGGTGGGGGCCGAGGCCACGGTCGAACTCACCTTCCAACCTGGAACGCCCCGGCGCAGCCGAGTCGACTACATCTACCCCACCCTCAACCCGAAGAGCCGCACACTGCGTGTCCGGGTCGAACTCGAGAACCCCGACCTCGCCCTGAAGCCGGGGATGTTCGCCACCGTGGACATCCACGCCGAGGAGAAGAAGGACGCGCTGTGGATTCCCACCGAGGCGGTCATTCACTCGGGCCGCCGGGAGCTCGTCTTCGTCGCGCTGGACCTCGGCCACTACGAGCCGCGGGAGATCGCCACCGGCCTGGTCGGCGCGCAGTACCGCACCGAGGTCGTCGCCGGCCTCCATGAGGGGGAGCGCGTGGTCACCAGCGGGCAGTTCCTGCTCGACTCGGAGAGTCAGCTGCAGGAGGCGGTTCAGAAGATGATTGCCGGGCGACTCCACGCCAAGGAGCCGCGGCCCGAGGGCGGCACGCTTGGCGCCGCGGGCGAGGCGAAAGACGGAAGGGGTCACACGACCCTCTGGACCTGCCCCATGCATCCCGAAGTCCTGCAGGACGAGCCAGGCACCTGCCCCATCTGCGGCATGGACCTCGTTCCGGTGGGGAAGTGAGCCGTGGTCGAAAAGATCATCGAGAGCAGTGTCCGGAACCGCGCCTTCGTCCTGATCCTCGCCGGAGTGGCCGTCTTGGGTGGCCTCTGGGCGCTCTTCGACACCCCCATCGACGCCATCCCGGACCTTTCGGACGTCCAGGTGATCATCTACACCGAGTACCCCGGGCAGTCCCCGCAGGTGGTGGAAGACCAGGTGACCTACCCTCTGACCACCGCCATGCTCTCGGTGCCCTACGCCAAGAATGTGCGTGGCTATTCCTTCTTCGGCTTCTCCCTCGTCTACGTGATCTTCAAGGATGGAACCGACCTCTATTGGGCGCGCTCCCGCGTCCTGGAGTACCTGAACTTTGCCCGTGGACGACTGCCCC
The DNA here is from genome assembly GCA_964471535.1 of uncultured Myxococcia bacterium. Lineage (GTDB taxonomy): Bacteria > Myxococcota > Myxococcia > SLRQ01 > SLRQ01 > CAYYHA01. The sequence continues at coordinate 4,092 of CAYYHA010000022.1, forward strand.
CCGGCGTCACGCCGCAGCTTGGGCCGGATGCCACCGGCGTAGGCTGGGTCTTCGAGTACTCGCTGACCGACTTCGGCCCCCGCGCGCACGTGCTGCGGCAGCAGCTGGACGCGAATGGGAACGGCATGGTGGACCGTCAGGAGCTTCCGGCGCCCGACGATGCCATCGAGCACGATGGGAAGCGTGTCGCCGTCTACGAAAAGAACACCCTTCGCCAGCTTTTCCTTGTGGAAGACCCGCCGGGGCAGGTGGCGAAGGAACGCTTCGCCGATGACTCCGTGCGCTACCTCCATGAGAGCTTCGACACCAATCGCGACGGCCGCATCGATGAAGACGAACTCTTCCTTGCCGCCAACTTCGCGGGCATCGATCTGGCCAACCTTCGCTCGCTGCAGGATTGGTACCTGCGCTACGACCTGATGAGCATCCCTGGCGTCGCCGAGGTGGCCTCGGTGGGCGGCTTCGTGCGGCAGTACCAGGTGGAGGTGGACCCGGAGAAGCTGCGTGCATTCGGCATCTCTCTGGCCGCGGTGAAGCGGGCCATACAGCGCAGCAACATCGACGTGGGCGGACGCCTGATCGAGCTGGGCGAGACCGAGTTCATGGTGCGGGGCAAGGGCTACCTGAAGTCCATCGACGACCTGAAAATCGTCCCCGTCGGAACCGATCCCAAGACCCACACCCCCATCTACCTCTCGCAGGTGGCCGACGTGCACCTAGGGCCCGAGCTGCGCCGCGGGCTCGTCGACATGAACGGCGAGGGCGAGGTCGTCACGGGCATCGTGGTGATGCGCTTCGGTGAGAATGCCCTCGAGGTCATCGATCGGGTGAAGGCCCGGCTCGAGGAGCTGAAGTCCGGACTCCCGCCCGGTGTGGAGATACACGTCAGCTACGACCGCTCCGGACTCATCGAACGGGCCATCGATGCGCTCACCGGAAAGCTCCTCGAGGAGATGCTCGTGGTCGCGCTCATCTGCGGCCTCTTCCTCCTGCACTTCCGAAGCGCCTTCGTGGCCATCTTCACCCTGCCCATTGGCATCCTGATGAGCTTCATCGTGATGCGGCTCGTGGGCGTCTCGGCGAACATCATGTCCCTGGGCGGCATCGCTATCGCCATCGGCGTGATGGTCGACGCCTCCATCGTCATGGTGGAGAACCTCCACAAACACATGGAGCGAGATCCGGATCGGAATCAGCTTCAGCTGGTGCTCGACTCGGCGAAGGAGGTAGGGCCGGCGCTTTTCTTCTCCCTGCTCATCGTGACCGTGAGCTTCCTACCGGTGTTCACCCTCGAGCAGCAGGAAGGGCGGATGTTCGGGCCGCTCGCCTACACGAAGACCTTCGCCATGGCAGCGGCCTCCCTGGTGGCGGTCACGGTGATCCCGGTCCTCATGTACTACTTCGTGCGCGGGCGGATCCGGAGCGAGGCGCAAAACCCCATCAGCCGCTTCTTCATCCGCCTCTACCATCCGGTGATCCACTTCACCCTGCGCCATCCGGTGCTGGTCGTCGTCGCTGCACTCGGCATCGGGCTGGCAACGCTGTGGCCGGCGAGCAAGCTGGGCAGCGAGTTCATGCCCCCCCTGAACGAAGGCGATCTCCTCTACATGCCCACCACGCCGCCGGGGATCTCCATCACGAAGGCGCGCGAGATCCTGCAGCAGACCGACCGCCTCATCGCCACACATCCCCAGGTGGCGCACGTCTTGGGCAAGATCGGCCGCGCGGAGACGGCGACGGATCCGGCACCGCTGTCGATGATCGAGACTACCATCCTCCTCACTCCCGAGGAGACCTGGCCCGAGGGGAAGACCATCGAGGACATCGTCCGTGAGCTCGACGAGCGGGTGCAGATTCCCGGACTCACCAATGCGTGGACGATGCCCATCAAGACCCGCATCGACATGCTCGCCACGGGCATCAAGACCCCGGTGGGCATCAAGCTGATGGGACCGGATCTGGAGACGCTCTCCGCCGTTGGCGAGGAGATCGAGGGACTCCTCTCCACCCTACCCGGTACCGCCAGCGTCTACTCGGAGCGGGTGGTGGGGGGCAAGTACGTGGACATCCGGATCCGCCGGGAGGATGCCGCCCGCTTCGGCCTGACGGTGGCCGACGTGCAGGACATCGTACGCAGCGCCATCGGCGGCATGAACGTCACCCAGACAGTCGAGGGGCTCGAACGTTATCCGGTGAACGTCCGCTACCCCCGCGAGCTGCGAAACGACATCGAGACCCTGCGCCGCATCGCGGTGCCCACGCCCATGGGCCACACCGTCCCCCTCGCCTCGGTGGCCGACATCGAGTTCACGAAGGGCCCTCCCGCGATCAAGAGTGAGAACGCTCGCCGCACGGCCTGGATCTTCGTGGACCTCGACACCAGCGACGTAGGGGGCTACGTGAAGCGAGCGCAGGAGGCGGTCCGGAAGCACATCGTCTTCCCTGAAGGTGTCTCCATCAAATGGTCGGGGCAGTTCGAGTACATGGAGCGGGCGGCGAAGCGCCTCCTCTTGGTCGGCCCCCTGACCCTGGCGCTCATCTTCCTCTTCCTCTACCTGCACTTCCGCAACCTGGTGGAGACGGCCATGGTCATGCTCACCCTCCCCTTTGCCCTGGTGGGCGGCGTGTGGCTGTTGTGGCTCCTCGACTTCAACCAGTCGGTCGCGGTCGACGTGGGCTTCATCGCACTGGCCGGCCTGGCGGCGGAGACCGGGGTGGTGATGCTCGTCTACCTCGACGAGACCTATGAGCGGTGGAAGGCCGAGGGACGCCTGCGGCGCCTCTCCGATCTGGCGCAGATCGTCACCGAAGGCGCGGTCGAACGCGTCCGGCCCAAGCTCATGACCGTCGCCACCACGCTCATCGGTCTCCTGCCGGTGATGTGGGGCACGGAGACGGGGGTGCGGATGATGAAGCGGATCGCCGCGCCGATGGTCGGCGGGCTCATCAGCTCGACGATCCTGACGCTGGTGATCCTCCCGGCGCTCTACCTGCTCTGGAAGCGGGCGGTCCTGCGGCGGAGCCTGCCGGCCTAGGGCTCCCGAGGCAGGCCGGGGCGAGCGCGGCCGCGGCAAGCCGAGGATACGGCCCGCCGAGCGGCGCCCGTGACGCCGGCCCGCGCGGGAGCACCGCCCGCACCGGCCCTTGCCCGAGGCCCGAGGCATCGGCCGGCCGCCCCCGGGCGGCCGTGGCCCTAACGCGAGCTGCGGTAGACCCCCACGGCGGCCGTGGCCGGCGCAAGCACCCGGTCGACGAACTCCGCCGCAGCCCGGTCCGCTTCGGCTGTCCGGGTGGCATCCATTGCCTCGCGCGCCTCGCTCTTCTCCACGTGGGCCTCGACCCAGCTTTCGGCACCCGAGGCGGCGACCCCGAGCCCGTAGTCCACGAGGGGGCTCCCGGTCCCCACCCCCAGGGTGGCCATCCAGGCAACGACCCGTGCGGCCTTGGCGATGAACGGCCCGTTTCGGGTGATCTCGGCAAAGTCCTCGTACCGGGCGTCCGCGGGTTCGTAGTTGGCCTCCAGATTGGTCCGGATGAGCTGCTCGCGTACGTGGCTCGGCGGTCGCTGCAGCAGCCGGTGGTGCTGCGCCACCTTCCCCATCGCCTCGGCGAGCACGCGGCGCGCCTGCCCGACCGAGAGGCCCGTGCGTTCGGCGAAGGCGTCCACCAGTGGCTGCCCCGCACTCTGCTGCACCAGGTCCCGCAGCCCCTCGGCGCTCACGGCATCGAAGCCGTGCTTCAGGGCGTGAAGCGCCACCGAGCGGGAGTCGCTGCCACGGGCCCCGGCAAAAAAGAGGCCCAGCTTGGTGGCCGCGACGCTCTGGGGATCGACCCGGGGCGCCGCGGCTTCGAGGGTGGCGGCCGGCGCCGCGCCCGCCTCGGCGATGCTGCCTCTTGCCTCCTCGGTGGACGCGTCGGAGCGGGTGGCTGCCACCGCACCTGCCTCGCTGCTCGCGCCGGCAGCGACAGCGTCTCGGGCTGCCGAGTGGAGGTTCGGAAAGGGAGAGTCATTGCTCGTTCGGATGGGTTCCATGGTCGCTCCTTGCTGGAAAGGGGATGCCCGTCCTCCTCCATGGCCCGTGCCTGATCCCAACCCCTTGTGATTTCGCTGGCTTGGCGCTGTTCGGAGCGGCCAGAATCCGACCGATCGGCCCGATCTCGGCCGCCCACGGACCGAGGCCGGCCTCGCCCGGCGCCGCGTCTGGCCTTGCGCCCGCCCGTGGTTCGGGCCTAGGCAGGGCGACAATGGCCGCCCCGCGCCCCACCCTCGGCCTTCGAGCCAACCTGCCCCAGTTCTCGCTGTTGGTCCTCGTCAACGCCTTCGTGGGGGCGATGGTCGGCCTCGAGCGCTCCATCCTTCCCCCGATGGCCGAGACGCTCTTCGGCCTCGCCGCCCACACGGCGATTCTTTCCTTCATCGTCGCCTTCGGGGTGACCAAAGCGGCCGCCAACTACCTCGCCGGCCGCCTCGCGGACCGCTTCGGCCGCAAGGCCGTTCTGGTCGGAGGATGGGCCCTCGCCCTCCCGGTGCCCTTTCTGCTCATCGGGGCCCCCACCTGGGCGTGGGTGGTCGGCGCCAACGTGCTGTTGGGCGCGAGCCAGGGGCTGACCTGGTCCATGACCGTGATCATGAAGATCGATCTGGCCGGCCCGCGGCAGCGGGGCCTCGCCATGGGCCTGAACGAGTTCGCCGGCTATGTCGCCGTGGCCGGCTCTGCCTGGCTCACGGGCTATCTGGCGGCGCGCCATGGCCTGCGCCCCGTGCCCTTCGAGGTGGGGATCGGCTACGCGGCCCTCGGCCTCCTCCTCTCGCTGTTCCTCGTGCGCGAGACGCACGGACACGTCGCGCTCGAGAGCGCCCAGCACCAAGGGGACGACCCCGTGCGCTCGCCGCGGCACGTCTTCCTCCAGACCTCCTTCACCGACCGGAATCTCTCCTCGGTCTCCTGGACCGGCCTGGTCAACAACCTGAACGATGGGGTCGCCTGGGGCGTCTTCCCCCTGCTCTTCGCCGCCGCCGGTCTGGACCTCGCGCGCATCGGTGTCTTGCAGGCCATCTACCCCGCGGTTTGGGGCGTGGGGCAGCTCTTCACGGGCGCCTGGTCCGACCGCATCGGTCGCAAGGGGCTCATCGCGGGCGGCATGGTCCTGCAAGCGGTTGGCCTCGGGACGGTCGCGAGCGTCGACCGCTTCGCCCTCTTTGCTGCCGCGGCGGTGGCCATCGGCGCAGGCACGGCGATGGTCTACCCCACCCTGCTCGCCGCCATCGGAGACGTCGCCCATCCGAGCTGGCGTGCGCAGGCGGTGGGTGTCTACCGGCTCTGGCGTGACCTGGGCTACGCCGTCGGCGCCCTGCTCGCCGGGCTCGTGGCCGACCTCGTGGGGCTCTCGGGTGCCGTTCTCGTGGCCGCCGCACTGACCTTGGCCTCCGGCATCCTCGTCGCCATCCGCATGCGAGAGACACACCCGAGGTCGCACCGGTAACCGAATTCCTCCTCGCCCCGAAGAAAGAAGAGGTAGGCAGACCCATGGCCGCACGACGCACCGGCATCCTCCTCCTTCTCTTCTCCGCCGCCGCGGCGGTACCACCGTGGACGCTTGCTGCCTCCGAGGCAGCGAGCAGCCGCCTCGATGCGCTCCATGCCCCGTTCTCCGAACTCCTCGCCCGCTACGTCGCCCACGGCCGAGTGGACTACCCTGGCCTCGCGCGGGAGCGCGCGCAGCTCGACGCCTACCTCACCGCCCTCGAATCGGTCGACGGTGCGACCTTGCAGAAAGCGAGCCGCAGCGCCCGCATCGCCTACTGGATCAACGCCTACAACGCGCTGATGCTGCGCCTCGTCCTCGACGCGTGGCCCGTTCGGAAGGTCCTGGACATCCCTTCCGGCGACGCGAAGTCGCTCTTCGATCGGCCCCTCTTCCACTCGAAGGCGCGTGGCGAGGTCTTGAGCCTCGATGCGATCGAGCACCAGATTCTCCGCAAGGAACTCAAGGATCCTCGCATCCACTTCGCCATCGTTTGTGGCGCGCGCTCCTGCCCGCCGCTCCGCTCCGAAGCCTACCTCGGACGTGAGCTGTCGCGGCAGCTTCAGGATCAAATCCACCACTTCCTCGTCTTGGGACAGGGTGCCCGCCTGCAAGGCGGGACGCTCTACCTTTCGAAGATCTTCGAGTGGTTCGCCGAGGACTTCGGAGGAGACACGCGCCGCTGGGTTCTGCCACACCTGCCTCCGAGCCTCCGCAAGCGGGCCCTTCGCGCCCGCGTCGCCTATGCCGAGTACGACTGGACGGTCAACGCGCAGAAGCTCCCCAGCGCACCAAGTGGAAAGGCCACGTCGAGCCAGCCGCCGGCGCCGTGAGCACGGCGCCTAGGCGATCATCCACTGCCGGAACTCGGCATCCACGCGGTAGGGCTCCACGTCGATCTCCCGCGTCTCTCCGCCACGCTCCCACCGGACGACACAGCGGGGCTCCGAGCGCCCCTTTCCGTAGCGGGCGACGATTCGGGACGCACGTTCCAGATAGGGCTCGACCGCCTCGCCCTGGAAGATGGCCAGCGGCCCCTTGTGATCGCGCGCCTCGAGGCGCCAGGCACCCTCCGCATAGCGGCGGAGTAGCGCATTTTCCGCCTCGTTGCGGGAGACCACCAGCTTCTGCTGGGGGCCGAGCCGGAAGTGCCGGCCTGCCGAGAGCAACACGATGTCGTCCTTCGTGTACCGCCGGTCCTCACGATGCTCGAGCAGATCCCGAAACTTCTTCGCGTAGCTCTCGTCGGTGAGGAAGCAGCACCCCCCGGCCGGCTGCGGGTAGTCGTCGATGCCCAGCTCCCGGGCCAGTGCCATCTGGGGCTTCCGGGTGCGGCCCTTGAAGTCGAGGAGGTCCTCGCGCCGAAGGAGGCCCTTCTTCTCCGCCTCCGTCGGCGGCAGGTGCTTCCCCGACAGCGGCCGCAAGAGCCGCCCTTCGAGCCCGGCCTCCCGCTCGATGAGATCCATGACCGGCCGCCGCTGGCTCTTGGGGCGCTGTCCCACCACCTCGCCGGTGAAGACGAACTCGGCCCCCTCGGCCTCCATGATCTCCTTCGCCTTCCGCAGCATGAAGATGCGGCAGTCGATGCACGGATTCATGTGCGCGCCGTAGCCGTACTTGGGGTTCGTGACCACGTCGACGTACTCGTCGCTCACGTCGATGAACTCGATCTCCGTCTCTGCGCCGGCAGCCGCGTGCAGGGGATCGTTCCTGGGGATCGCTCCGTCCTTGGGGCGACCTCCCACCCGGCGGTGCGTCTCGGTGATGCAGAAGCCGGTGTAGAAGTTCACCGCCTTCACGTCGAAGCCCATCGCCTTCACCTTGTGCAGGGCCAGCGTGGAGTCGAGGCCGCCGGAGAGCATGGCGATGGCCTTGGGACGCGGCTTCTTGGCCTCCGACATCGTTCCGTCTCCTTCTCGTTGTGGGCCGACCCGGCGCGAGCGCTTCAGTGCGCGCGCCGGACCCGCACCTCGATGATGCCTTCCCGTTCCTGCAGATCGATGAGCTCGTGGCCGGTGGCTCGGCACCAGGCCGGCATGTCACTGTGGATGCCCTTGTCGGTGCCCAGTACCAGAACGACCTGCCCCACCTCAACCGCTTTCACCGCGCGCGCCGTCTCGATGATGGGACGGGGACAGAACTCACCCTGAACGTCCACGACCCGGGCGGGCCGCTCCGCTTCGACGCACTCGTCGACCTTCGATGCGGTCATCCCTTGCGTATCCCGAGTCGTGGCGTGGTCCGGTCGCGCTCCCTCGCGCGGCCAGGCCTCCCGATGCCGACCCTGCTGCGTCCCATCACTCGGCGGCCGCCCATCCTGATCGCGCCCGCAGGACCCGCGAGTCGTCTCGCCGCGCGGCGACGAAGTAACGCAGGAGGCGGATCCGACATTCCTCGTACATGTCTCCCTGCCGGCCATTGTCCAAGAGTGGGCACTCCCTGCACCGCTCGGCGAGATCCTCGAAGCGCAGATGCGTCTCGTAGCCGATGCGCCCCGCCGCGCGGTCCTCTTCGTTGCGCGCGACGAGGTAGTCGAGGTGACGTCGGGCGATGCACATGGCAGGGTCCACCCCCGATGATGCCCCAAGGGCGGAGGTGCCGCCACCTGCGCGGCGGGTGGTCGAGGCGGGCCCCTCCGGCCGGCGCGTCCATCCGATCCCCTCCCAGCAGCCGACGCGAGCCGGCGCCAATGCGTGGAGAGGCCCATGCTGCCGGGAATTTGCGACACCGCTGCGTCGTTGCGGGCAACCCGAGGGCAGGCAGGCGGTCCGCCTTGTCGCCCCCCCTACGAGCTGCTACATTCGCCCGCCCTTCCAAGGCGAACCAAGGCCTTTGGAACGCAAGGTTTTTTCGCTTTTCCAGGAGTAGTTCCCATGAAGAATGCGAGTGTCGTCATCGCCCTGATTGTCGGCCTGGTCCTCGGCCTCATCATCGGTCGCATGACGGTGGAGCCGGGGTCGGAGGTCGCCGCCGCCGCCATCGGGGGCAGCGGGGGAACCGGCAAGGCCCTGAAGCTGCCCCAGAACCTGCCCGATCTGAAGAAGGCCGCCGCGGCCGCTCGGCGCGCCCCCACGGGCAACGAGCCCATCTACAAGGTGCCGGTCGGTGACGCCTACGTGAAGGGGCCGGCCGACGCGCCGGTGACCATCGTCGAGTTCTCCGACTTCGAGTGCCCGTTCTGCGGCCGAGTCGAGGGGACGTTGAAGCAGATCCAGGACACCTACGGGGACAAGGTGCGCATTGCCTTCAAGCACAACCCGCTCCCCTTCCACAAGCACGCCTACCTCGCCGCACAGGCGGCGGAGGCGGCGGGTGCACAAGGCAAGTTCTGGGAGTACCACGACAAGCTCTTCCAGAATCAGAAAGCGTTGGAACGTTCGGACCTCGAGCGCTATGCCGAGGAGCTGGGCCTCGACATGGCCAAGTTCAAGGCCGCCCTCGACCAGGGCACCTACAAGAAGAAGATCGACGCCCACCAGCAGCAGGCACGCGCCCTCGGTGCTTCCGGCACGCCCTCCTTCTTCATCAACGGCCGCTTCGTGCGTGGGGCGCAGCCCTTCCCCAAGTTCAAGCAGGTCATCGACGAGGAGCTCGCCCGCGCCGAGAAGGCCCTAAGCAGCGGTGTTCCGAAGGCCAAGCTCTACGAGCATCTCACCAAGGACGGGCTGACGCAGATCAAGCGGGACCAGCCCAAGACGCAGCGCCCGCAGCGCCCGCAGTTCGCAAAGGTCTATCCGGGTAACGCACACACGAAGGGCGCAAAGAACCCGCTCGTCACCATCGTCGAGTGGTCCGACTTCCAGTGCCCGTTCTGCGGTCGGGTGGAGTCGACACTCAAGCAGATCGAAAAGGAGTACGGAGACAAGGTGCAGATTGCCTTCAAGCACCAGCCCCTCTCCTTCCACCAGTACGCGCATCTCGCCGCCGAGGCGGCCGAGGCGGCGGGCGCCCAAGGCAAGTTCTGGGAGTACCACGACAAGCTCTTCCAGAATCAACGGGCGCTGACCCGCGCCGACCTCGAGCGCTATGCCCAGGAGCTCGGTCTCGACATGGCCAAGTTCAAGGCAGCCCTAGACCAGGGCACCTACAAGAAGAAGGTGGACGCCGATGCTGCCGAAGGTATGCGCGTGGGTGCCCGGGGCACGCCGACCTTCTTCATCAACGGACGACTGCTCTCCGGGGCGCAGCCCTATCCGGCGTTCAAGAAGATCATCGACGAAGAGATCGCGCATGCGCAGGCGCTGCTAAAGGCCGGGACACCGCGGGCGAAGCTCTACGAGAAGCTCCTCGAAGAGAACGAGAAGAAGTACGGCAAGACGGCGCCTGCACCGTCGCCGGCGGCACAGGCTCCAGCGAAGGTCGACATCGAGGTGGGCAAGGCGCCCGTCAAGGGTCCCCCGAATGCCCCGGTGACCATCATCGAGTTCTCGGACTTCCAGTGCCCGTTCTGCGGGCGGGTCGAATCGACCCTCAAGCAGCTCGAGGACAAATACGCTGGCAAGATCCGGCTGGCCTTCAAGCATCAGCCCCTTCCCTTCCATCAGCATGCCTTCCTGGCCGCCGAGGCAGCGATGGCGGCCCACGAGCAGGGCAAGTTCTGGGAGTACCATGACAAGCTCTTCCAGAATCAGCGGGCGCTGACCCGCGCCGACCTCGAGCGCTACGCGAAGGAGCTTGGCCTCGACATGGACAAGTTTCGGGCAGCGCTCGACAGCGGGAAGTTCAAGTCGTACATCCAGGCGGACCAGGCGCTCGCCGCCAAGGTGGGCGCGAACGGAACCCCCACCTTCTTCATCAACGGACGAAAGCTGGTCGGCGCTCAGCCGATTTCGTCCTTCGAGGCGGTCATCGACTCCGAGCTGAAGAAGGCGAAGAACACGGCAAAGAAGTAGCAATCGGAGTTGCCCCGCACGCGAGGATCGGCGTGGCTCTCCGCCGCGGGAGCCGCGCCGCCTCGTAGGTCGTTGCGGCATGGCCGCGCTCGACCGCCGTCTCGAGGCCGCTTGGCTCGGCCGTGAAGCCGCGGTGCGGGCGCGCCCAGCGTCGAAGGGTCCTGCAGCGTGGGTTCCTGCACAGTGCCTGCACAGTGTGCGACCCGCGCTGCCGGACAGAGATGGGGCAGCGGCTGACAAGCCGTCGCTGTCTGGGATCCTGGCCATCGAGGATCCTTTCCGAGTGGGCCAAAGCCCATGCTGTGATCCCCGGTGTTCCTTTCGCGCGTCTCACGTGCCTCTGAACGAGGTCATCACCTCGGCCCTCTCCCCGCATCCCCGGAAAGCGAGTCGACCTCGTCTTCCCTCTTCTGCGCGACTTCTGGGACGCCCTCGAGGCTGGCGTGTTGGGCCCTAGAAGCGGATGCCGGTGAGTTTAGCCATTTCGCCCGGCCGGATGGTGACCTGCTTCTTCAGACGCCTCCCATCCGCCGCCCGGTACTCGATGACGTGGCGCCCCGCGGGGAGCTCCAAAGGCTTGCTGGGAGGGATGGGCGTCCAGCGGCCCGTATCCTTCCCGTCGACGTAGACCTGCGCCACCGGGTGGCTACTCGTGACCAGCGTGCCCTTCCCCTTCGGCCGCGCCGCGACGTGCTTCTGCCCGCTGCGGCGGCCCGCCTTGCCGACCTTGCGCTGCACCACGCGGTCGACCGTCTTCTTGAGCTGCTGCGTCTTTCGCAAGAAGGTCCTGACATGCGGATCGCGGATGCGCTCGAGCTTCGCCCGCACCTTCCTGCGCGTCCCGGAATCGAAGGCCACCTCCACCTCGGTGTCGAGGTAGCCCTCCTTTTCCAGCGTGAAGGTATGCGCTTCGTCGATGTTCAGGCCTTTGACCGTCAACGGTGTCACGCCCTTGTAGGTTTCGCCCAAGAAGACCTTCGCCCCCGGTGGCTCCGATTCGATCCGGGCGACCCCGAGCACCTTCTTTCCCGGTGTACCGGCGGCATCGGCTGCAGGTCCTGCTGCTGCGGCCTCGTTCGTCGCCGCGCCCTTCTCCTCCGCAACCGCTTCGCCGGTACGCCCCGTGGGGGCGGCTTGAGGCGGCGTCCCCGCCGCCGCTGCGCGCTCACCTGTCGCGCCCGTGGGCCCGGCAGAAGGCGACGCGCTCCCCGCAGAGCCACTCCCGGCGGAATCGGGACGACCGGGGGCCCCCTGCCCCAATGTGCCCGCAGTCGGAGCCCCAGGTGGCGGCGCGCCACCGGGCAGGGGCTCGAGTTCCAGATGGACCTCGCTGTTCTTGCCTTCCTCGACCGTGACCACCTTCTCCACCCTGCCTAGCGCAGGATGCTCCAGCGTGACCACGTGGTCGCCCGCTTCGAGGTTCTTGGCAACCTCGGGCGAGGCATTGCCCACCACCTGACCATCGACGAGGATGCGTATGCCGGTATCCGGCTTCGTGTAGACGATGATCGCGCCGGGCGCACTCCCGCGGGTGAGCAGGTACGCCGCCACGGCGGAAAGCACGATGAGGGGACCGCCGATGGCCGCAATGAGGAGGTTCAGCCGCCGGGGATCGAGGATACCGCCCACCGGGACCGACCGGGCAGCACCTGAGACACGGCGGGAGCGGGCGGGGGAGACATAGCCCGGTGGGGGACCCGCCGGGAGCACCGGCGGGGTCACGGGCCGATCGGAGACCGTGGGCGGCTTCGGAGGCGGCCGGCCCTGCACTTCGTCGAGCGTGGTGAGACGGGTAGCTTGGTCGAGGAGGGCTCCCTCCGCATCCGGAGGAGGGAGGCCCGGGTGGGACGGCACCTCCGCGGCGAGGCGCCCCACCGCATCTTGATGCACATCGGCAAGGGGATCACCCAGCGGGGCGCTGTTCAAGGGAGGCGGACGGGCCCCCACCGTCGCGTCCGTGTCCTCCGCCAGATCGCCCATGCTCCCCAGCTCTGCCGCCCCTGCCGTACCGACGGCCGCCGCTCCCCCCGCGGCCGCCGCACGGGCGAGCTCCGGCGGTGCTTCCTCGGCCAGCGGCGACTCCGCGAGCACCGTGCGGTCGGCCTCCTCGGGCGCAGCCTCGGCTGAAGCGGGCGAGCCTGGCGCCGACGTACCCTGCTCGAACACCTCCGAGGCATCGACCAACACCGTCGCACCATCATCGGGTGCGAGGAGCGAGGGCGGTGGCTCCTCGAAGCGGGGCGACGGCGGTGGGTGCACGCCAGCAGCGCTCTGCGTGACACCGCTGATGAGCTCCGGCGGTGCCTCGATGTGCGCATAGCGCTCCATCCGTTGATTCTCGGCCGCCAGCTCCTCCGCATACGTCTGGTGCATGAAGTCGCCGAGGTGCTTGGCCCCGTAGATGGTTCCGTCGGTGAGGAGGAAGCGCATCAGGTCTTCCTGCAGCTCGCTGGCGTGCTGGTAGCGATCCTCCACGTCCCGCGCCAGCGCCTTCAGCACCACGGCTTCGAGGGCCTCCGGGATGTCTGCGTTGACCTTCCGCGGCGGTACGACCTCGGCATTGCGCACTTTCTCCAGGGTGGAGAAATCGCTCTCGCCCACGAAGAGCTTCTCCCCGGTCAGCATTTCGTAGAGGCACACGCCCACGGCGAAGATGTCGCTGCGGCGGTCGATGGGGAGGCCACGGACCTGCTCGGGCGACATGTAGCCAAACTTCCCCTTCAGGATGCCGGCCTGCGTCTTCTGCGCCCGGTTGGCCGCCTTCGCAATTCCGAAGTCGATGATCTTCACCTCCCCTTCGTAGGAGATGAGCACATTCTGGGGGCTGACGTCGCGGTGCACGATGTGCAGCTCGTTGCCACGGGCATCCTTCTTGCGGTGCGCGTAGTCGAGTCCCTCGGCCATCTTCTGGGCGATGTACACGGCCATGGGAATGGGCATGACCTCACCCTGCTGCTTGAAGCGATCGAGGGTGGTCCGCAAATCCTGCCCAGAGACGTACTCCATCGCGATGAAGTAGTTCTCATCGTGCTTCCCGAGCTCGTAGATCTGCACGATGTTGGCGTGGTTGAGCTGGACGGCGATCCGCGCCTCATCGATGAACATGGTGATGAACTCTTCGTCCTCCACCATGGTGGGCAGGATCTTTTTCACCGCGAGGATCCGCTCGAACCCCTCCACGCCAAACGACTTCGCCAGGAAGACCTCCGCCATCCCTCCAACGTTGATCCGCTCGAGGAGCAGGTACTTCCCGAAGGGAATCGGCTTCTTCATCGCAGCGTGTGGCTCGAGACCGTGCGGTGGAACGTGGCCTGTCGACCCGAGAATCGAAGCGGGATCGGCGCAGCGCGTCAACCGCTACCGATCCTCGGGTCACACCTTACACCAGCCGCAGGCCTCGTCGCGAGCCCGCTCCTACTCGCTGCAACCCTTCTGATCTTTGGGCGGATTACCAGCGAAGGCGTTGTGCACGTCTTCGAAGAGCCGCAGGTAGCGCGTGGCCGCGAAGTCCTCCACCCGCTCCTCGCGGATCCGCGCCGCAGCACTCGAGCGGATCTTCGCCGTGAACACCTTGACGGTCCCATTGCAGGACCACAGCGCGAGCAGGTGCGCCACCGGCGCCGCCTCGGCGACGATACGCGCCACATAGGCGGCTTCCTGCGCCAAGCGATCCTTGTCGCTGTTCACCCAGTTCACATAGGCGACGACCACCCCACCCTGGTCGACCAGTTCGAGATCACGGATGAGCGACCCCACCTTCGGATGGCTCTTCAAAGCCTTCAGTGCAGCGGCCTGGTTTGCCTCGACCAGCCCATCGGCCACCTGCTCACCTTTCTTCACCACCCGAGCCAGCTTCTTCAGGGGCACGCCGAAGTTCCGAGCGATGGCCCGCATCCGTCGCTTGGGCTTGATCTTCTTGACCCGCTCGTCTTCGAGGGCTGCCTGGTATTCGCGGTAGAGCTTGTACTCGTCCGCGCTCATCGCGTCGGGCTCGACGGCGAGGAGCGACTTCGGAGCTGCAGCGGCGAGCAGGGACAGACAGAGGGCTAGGAGCGTGAGAAACCGCGCCATGCTTCGAAAACCTCCGGATGTAGCTCTCGGTGCGGGCCCGACGTTACAGAAGACGCGTTCCGGGGGTCAACCGACGCCCTGAAAGGGTAAGTATTCACCTTCATGTCCCCGCTCTCCCCCCGACCTTCGCCTGTGCACGGCCCCGACCGGACTTGGGGCCGCCTCGCTCGCGCGGCGGCACCCCGCCTTGCGGCCGGAACACTGCTCGCGGGCTTTCTCCTGCTGAAGTGCTTCGCCCTGTGGCCCGCCGTTGGCGACGAGAACATCTACTTCTACATGGCCACACGGGTGGCCCGGGGTGTCCTGCCCTGGCGGGAGTTCTTCTTTGCCCACCCTCCCCTGCATCTCGTGCCGGGGACCCTCCTTGCGCTCATCACCGACTTCCATCTGCCGTTGTTCAAGGCGATCCCGGCCGCCGCCGCCGCTCTGTGCGGAACCTTCCTGTGGCGCAGCCTGCGCCACATCAGCGGCAGCCGCGCCGGCCTGCTCGGCCTCTTCCTCTTGCTCTTCTCCTACGACTTCCTCCGTGCCTCCAGCCATTACACAGGGGTCAACGTGGGGCTCGCCCTGCTCGCCGCCGCCCTCGACGCCGCACTTCGTCGCCGCGACCGTCTTGCAGGCGGCCTGCTGGCCGGAGCCGCCGGCACCGCGCTGTACCTGGCACCGGTCGGGATCGGGCTCGCCCTGGCGCGTTTCCTCGAGGACCGAAGAGCGGGTTGGCGGCTGGCGGCGTCTGGTCTCTCGGTCTTCGCCGCGATCAACCTCCTCGGCTTGGCCACCGGTGGATCGAGCTACCTCGCCCAAGTCTACGCCTATCATCTGGCCAAGCCGCACGCCGCCGGCGCGTTCGGAGGTGCCATCGCCTCGATTGCCCTCACCAACCCGCTGCTCCTCGCCAGCCCCCTCGCGGCGGCGTCCGCCTGGGCGCTGGGCCGGCTGCTCGGCCGGTCGGCGAGCGCCACATCCTGCCTGCGGCTCCTCCGCTTCACCGCGCTCCCGCTCGTCATTGGCCTGGTCTTTCTGGCGAGCCTCTCCCGCGTCTTCCACTTCTACTTCCTGCCGCTCTTCCCCTTCCTTGCGCTCGCCGGCGGCTTCGGTCTCTCCGATCTGCTCCGCAGCGTGGGCGGAGCCCTCCGCGCTCGGCCCCCCCGTGCCGCCCTCGCCCGCGCCGCCTTCTCCATCGCCGCACTCGGTCTCACGCTCCTCGCCGCTGACGGCGTGCGAGCCCTCGGCCTGGCCCACCAACCCTGGGTGGGGAAGGTGGGGACCGTCCGCCACTATAGCTTCCAGGGCAGCCCCCTGCCCGATGGAATCGACGCGCTCGTCCGCCGAACTCTCTGGAGAGACGAGCGACGGATCGGGGCGCGCGTAGCTGGGGTGACGCGCTACCTGTGGCATGAGAGCCGTATCTTCCGGGCCGCCGAGCCTCTGGTGCAGACAGTGACGCAGCAGGTCCCACCGGGTCCGCTCTTCGGTGACTCTACGAGCACGCCGCTCATTGCTCTCCTCTCCGGGCGCCGCATCGCCGCCGACGAGGTCGACACCAACATCATGCGCTTCAAAAGTGGCGCGACGACCCTCGAGGCACTCTTCGAGCATCTCCAGAGCGATCCACCCGCGGCGCTGCTCCTCCACCCCGGCCGGGGCATCGCCACGCTGCCGGGGTTCCAGACCTTTGCCCGCCTCAACTACCGGCTTCTGGCGCGGCACATCGACCCCTATCAAGGCCCCTATGAGGTGTGGGTGCGCCAGTGATACATGCGCGACATGAGGCGAAGCATCCTCTCCTTCGGTACGTCGCTGCTCGCGGGCTCCTTGCTGACCCTCTGCGTAGCCTGTCCCGCCCATACGCGGATGCCGGCGCGGCAGCAGATGCTCACCCGGCGCGGCCTCGAAGGGCAAAGCAGACAGCTCGCATCGAGCCTCTACGTCACCCCGTTCTTTCGGGATGCCCGCTACCGTCTGCTCACCGAGCTGCCACCAGAGCACGTGGATCTGATGCGCGACCCCAAGGGGCGGCGGATCACGCCTGGCCGGGCGATTCGTATCCTTCCCGCGGGCACCCGCGTGCGCATCCGGCGGATAGAGTTCCCCACCTCCAGCGCGGTCACCGCGCGCAGCCTCTTCACGCCGCGCTACTTCACTTGGGTCTACTTGGAGGTCCCGCAGGACGACCGCCTACACATCCTGGTGATGCGCGACGATCCGACGACGCGTGCCGCGTTCGAGCGAGCGCTGGGCCGCTGGCTCACCCGCGAGGACCGTGCGAAGGCGCTCGCCGAGCTGCCCGAAGAGGTGCGGCGCGCCGTCGAAACGAAGCAGATCGTGGCGGGAATGCCTCGAGAGGCGGTGCTCTGGTCCTGGGGCTGGCCGCTCACCATTCAGACGCAGCCGGAGGGGCGCATCGGTGTGGAGCGCTTCCTCTACGAGGACGGACGCTGGGTCGAAGTGGAGGACGGCCACGTGCGCGCCTGGAACGAGGCCGAGGCGCCGCCGGAGGGCGGGGAAGCCCGCGACCGCACGTCCACGTCAGAGTGATAGACTTGAGCCGTGGCCGACGAGCCCCTCGAAGTCGACAGCGACGAGGCAGGCGAGCGCCGGGGGCAAACGGGCACCCTCGTCGATGCCCTCCCCGCCCTGCCCCCTCGCCGTGCGCGGTGGCCCTGGGCCCTGTTGGGATCGGTCCTGATTCTGGGGACCCTCGCCGCGGCGCTGGGGTTCTACCTGCATCGAAGTGGCCGCGATCTCTCGGAGGTCGCTGCCGAGTTCGCCAGCGACCTCGTCGGATCCGCCGCTCGGAACGGCGATGACGGCATGGGCGAGGCAGTGGACGAGGGCAAGCGAATCTACGTTCCGGGCGAGGCACCCGGTGCCGGCATGGTGTACGTCGACAGCACACCGCCCGGCGCCGAGGTATGGGTCGCTGGAGAACGCTTGGGCATCACGCCGCTGTTGACGCAGCGGTCGTTTACCGAGGAAAGCGTACGCATCGAGCTCCGGAAGGCTGGCTACCTTGCCTGGAGTCAGCGCGTGGACACGCGGGAGGGGATCCGAGTCGAGGCCACCCTTCGCCGTAAATGAGGGGCGGACACAGGCGTATCACGGTGGCCGCCCGCAGTGGCCGCCCGGCGACTTGATGCCTCGAGCCCTCCGTGGGAGCGTTCCCGCCGTGAAGCCACCCTGCGGGTACGAAGCCATCCTCGAGCTGCCACCCGACGACCTCTTCGAGCGGTGGCTGGTGCGTCCCCAGACTGCGTCGGGGAGCTTGCTCCTCTTGCGCTGCCTGCGCCCTGACCTTGCCGAGCAGCCGGCGCTGCGCGAACGGCTGCGGCGCGACCTGGTGGAGGTGGCACGAGAGACTCCGCCGGGCTTCGTTGGTCCCGTCTACCTCCTGGAAGAAGGAGGGCGCCTCTACGCACTCGAACCCCTGGTGCTCGGTGACCGCTTGAGCCGGCTTCTTGCGACCGGCCGTCCCGTGCCCGCACCCGTCGCGCTTCGAATCCTCGCACAAGTCGGAGCCCATCTGCATGCGATGCAGCAGCTCGGGGACGAATCCGAACCCGTCGTCCATGGAACGGTCTCGCCTTCCACCCTCCTCGTCCAATTCGACGGCACCCCATGGATCTCCGGATGGGGCCTGACTCGAACGGTGGACTGGGTCGCCGAACAGGCGCCGACGGTGCTCGCGCAACGGGCCGCGTACATCGCACCCGAACTATGGAACGGAGGGCCAGTGGACGCCCGCGCCGACGTCTTCTCGCTGGGGGCGGTTGCCTACGAACTCCTCACGGGACGCCGGGCCTTCGTGGGCGCCGAGGTCGCGCACATTCGCGCCGCGATCGAGGAGGATCGCGCCCCGCGGCCGGTGGAGCTCGATCCCAAGATCCCCGTCGAGCTCGATACCCTGCTGCGGGCCTGCGTGGCGCGAGACCCGGACACGCGCCCGCGCAGCTGCGCCCTTCTGGCCGAGGCCTTCGAGCGCATGCTGGAGCATGGGCGCCCGGTCGACGACGCCGACGTGGCTCGCTGGTACGAGGAGGTGCTCCCGGCACGCCGCGACACCTTCCGGCGCTGGGCCGACGGCGCCCCGCCTGCACTGGCGGAGCTCCGGCAGCTCCTAGGTCCCGTGCCCTTCGAGGCGGCGCCGCAGAGCCTCATCCCTACCACCCACGATGAGCTTGCGCGGGAGCGCTCGCACCTTTTCGACGTCTCGCACGCCGCGGGCCCGGCCGTGGGTGGGGCGAGCGGGGAACCCATCCCTGGGCACACAACGGTGGAGGCGGCGGGGGGCACCAAGACGGAAGGACCTCTGGAGCTGGCCTGGCGCAGCGAGGAGGGGCGCGACCGGCATCTGACCGGAGAGGATCTCCTGATACGGGAGCGTGCCCACCACGACGTGGCGGACGAGCGCCTGCCTCGCCTCTCCGGAGCGGCCCCCGCTGCCGACGTGTCGGCGCCGGTCGATGCGGGACCGCCTCCGCGGCGGCCCCAGAGCCGATGGGTCGTCGCTTTGGCCCTCGCCGCGGCGCTGCTGCTCGTCGGTGCCCTCGCCCTCGCCCTCGCGGTGCGCCCCCTCCACGAGGGGCGGGAAGCGCCTCCACGCACAGGGGAACATGCGTCCGTGCCTGTCTCTCCATCGCCCGCAGCACCCGATCGGAAGGCTGCAGCCGCGCCTGCATTGCGGCAAGGGCCCGTGCTCTTCGTGATCGAGTCCTCGCCGCCTGGGGCGGAGATCCGTCTTGCCGGCCGGCGGGTGGGAACGACGCCCTGGGTGGGGCAGGCGGAGGTCCCCTCCCCCTTCGAGCTGGAGCTACGGCTGGACGGCTGGCGCCCCTGGCACCGGCGATTGGAGCGACCCGCAACGAGGGAGCTGAAGATTGCCGCTCGCCTGACACCAAAGCGACAATGAGGGCATGGGCGCTGCTCCAAGCGACGAGACGAACGACACCGGCCTCCTTGAGAAGGAAGCGCCGCTGCGCAGAATCCTCCGGCTGGGCGGTGGCCTGCTCCTGGCGGGCGGGACCTTCCTCGCCTTCCACTGGGTGGCCGAGTCGTCGGATCCGGGACGCAGCCTGGAGCCGGGCGCGTTCATCACGCCGCTCGGGGGCACCCTGGCGCGAGCCGCCGGGGTGGTGACACCGGGTCTCGTCTACGTCGAGACGCGTCCGGCGGGAGCCAAGGTGTTCGCGGGCGAGACCCTGCTCGGCACGACGCCCCTCCTCACCCGCTGGAATCCGCCGGGGAAGGAAGTCACCTTGCGCATCGAACGGAAAGGGTATGAGCCCGTCGTGCGCCGCATCGAAGATGCCCACGCTGGGATCCACGTGGACGTGTCCCTCATGCCGGCGGCCAAGCCGCTTCGCCCATCGGCAGCAGCGCCCCGCTAGGTATGGGGCACCGTGCACGCACGGTGTGGTGTGGCGACGCACCCCAACGCGCCGGCGGCGGGGGTCCATCCGCCTAGGCGCTCCCATATCGCCTGCGGCCTCGTCCCCGGCGCCTTGACCCCCTACGTGGCGGCTGGTAGCGTCCCCGCGCTTTTTCCCGGGAGGGAACGAGTGTGTAACAGATTGTTTTCCTTCACGTTTTCGGGGCTGATCACAGCCGCGATCCTACTCGGCCTCCCAGGCCCCGCCCGAGCCGCCTCCGCCCCCATGGAGGTGAAGGTCGACGACGTGCCCAACGACGACGGCCGGCGCCTCGAGGTGCGGTGGCGGCCGGTGGATCCCCCGCCGGCGGAGTACCGAATCGAGCGCGCGCCCTCCCCGGAAGGTCCCTGGGAATCGGTGGGCAAGGCGGCGCCCGACGCCAGCTCCTACGTGGACGTCTTCGACGATGCGAACGCGCGCGACTGGTACTACCGTGTCGCCGCCGTCGGTGCGGACGGCACCGCAGCGGTCAGCGATCCGGTGGGCCCGGTGCAGGCAAGCCAATCGGTGTTCAACAGCGACCGCACCATCGTCCTGCTCTTCATCGTCGTCTTCTCGGTGCTGATCGGGTACTTCCTCGATCAGGCGCGGCGCGGTGCCGAGCGGATGTACATCCGCCGGATCCCGGGCATCGATGCCATCGAGGAGGCCGTCGGGCGGGCAACGGAGATGGGACGGCCGGTCCTCTATGTCCCCGGGATCGAGGAGATGTACGACATCCAGACCATCGCCTCGATGCTCATCCTGGGAAAGGTCGCCGAGATGGTGGCCGAGTACAACACGGAAATCATCGTCGCGAACCGCGTGCCCTTCGTGATGACGGTGGCCGAGGAGGTGGTCCGGCAGGGCTTCTACAACGCCGGACGCCCGGAGGCGCACAAGCCGGAGAACATCCGTTTCATCTCCGATGAACAGTTCGCCTTCACTGCGGGCACCAACGGCATCATGCTTCGCGAGCGCCCCGCCACGAACCTCTATCTGGGGCGCTTCTTCGCCGAGTCCCTCATCCTGGCCGAGACGGGCTTTCAAGCGAAGGCCATCCAGGTGGCGGGGACCGCGGAGGTCACGCAGCTCCCCTTCTTCATTGCGGCCTGTGACTACACCCTCATCGGTGAGGAACTCTTCGCAGCCAGCGCCTATCTCTCCCGCGAGCCGCGCATCCTCTCCACGCTCAAGGCCGCAGACTGGTTCAAGGTACTCCTGGTGGTGCTCATCGTCGCGGGTGCCCTGTCCGAAACCTTCGGGTGGGGCGACTTCAAGGCCGCGTTCGAGGTGAAGTGACGTGCTGAAGAAAACGGTGCCGCTCGTCATCACCTTCGTCTTCGGCACCTTCATGGTGCTCGAGTACTTCACTCCGTTGCGTTTCGTCGCAGAGGCGAAGAAGCACTTCTACAACGCGGGTATCGCCATCATGGGCGTGACCTACGTCCTGGGCCTCATCAACATCGTGGCGGTCAATCTCCCCGTGATCCGACGGCGGCGCCCCGACTGGCCCTACAAGATCGTCATGATCCTGGGTTTGCTCACCATGTTGGTGCTGGGCTTCACCTGGGGGAAGGAACCGGGGACACCGTTCAACTGGATGTTTACGAATTTCTACGTGCCATTGCAGGCGACGATGTTCGCCCTGCTCGCCTTCTACATCGCCTCGGCGGCGTTCCGAGCGTTTCGGGCGCGCACGCCTGAAGCAGCGCTGCTCCTGGGCGCCGCTGTCTTCGTGATGCTGGGACGTGTTCCCATCGGTCAATTCCTGTGGGGCCTCTTGCCCTGGCACCTGATTCAGAGCCCCCACGTGCCTCCCATCGGAGACGACGCGTTCTTTTGGGGCTGGATCATGGACATTCCCAACCTGGCCGGGAAGCGGGCGATCATGATCGGTGCGGCTCTCGGAGCCATCTCGACCGGGCTGCGCGTGATCCTCGGTCTCGAACGCAGCTACCTGGGGGGTGAGTGATGCGCGAGCTGCTCGAGAAGATCGGCACCCTGGACCGCCGCATCATCTTCGTGCTGATGGCGCTGGCCATCGTCATCCCCACCGCGGTGCCCCTGGGTCTGCCCTTCTCTGTCAGCCAGCCGGTCCAAGACATCTACGACGCAGTAGAGGCCCTCCCGCCTGGTAGCAAGGTTCTGGTGGCGGTCGACTTCGACCCGGGGAGCAAGCCCGAGCTCTACCCCTTCCTCATCGCCATCTACCGCCATCTCTTCTCGAAGGAGGGCGTGGTCGTCATCACGA
Organism: uncultured Myxococcia bacterium; assembly: GCA_964471535.1. Taxonomy (GTDB): domain Bacteria; phylum Myxococcota; class Myxococcia; order SLRQ01; family SLRQ01; genus CAYYHA01. The sequence goes on from CAYYHA010000022.1 coordinate 26,243, forward strand.
GCTCGCTGTGGCCCGCAGCCCCGCCCCTAGCGAACGCGGCACTCCAGATGGTGGCGGTCGAGGAGTATGGGAAAAAGTACGGTACCGACTTCGTCAACCTTGGATTCAAAGAAGGGAAGCACATCGTGATCTTGGGGATGGGTGAGTCCATCCCAGGCGTCTTTCCCCAGGACTACCGCGGTACGCCACTGGCGGAACTCCCGGCGATGAAGGGCATACAGACGCTGAAGGACTTCGACCTCATCATCAACATCAGTGCGGGTACGCCAGGCACGAAGGAGTGGGTGCAGCTCGCGCAAAGCCGGTACAGCCTGAAGCTGGCGGCCGCCTGCACCTCGGTCAGTGCTCCCGACTACATCCCCTACTACCAGAGCGGGCAGCTCGTTGGACTCTCCGGCGGCATGGCGGGCAGCGCCGAATACGAAAAGCTCATCCGCCACGCAGGCCTAGGTACCTCGGGGATGGACGTCCTCTCCATCGGCCACCTCCTCATCGTGGTGGCCATCATCCTGGGCAACATCAGCTACTTCATGACGCGTCGCAAGCGAAAGGGAGGCCGCTGATGGAGATCGCGACCTCCACCCTGGTCGGCTACTGGATTGCCGCCTTTCTCACCCTCTGCATCTTCTCCTTCCTCTACAAGGACAACCCCTTCTACAAGTTCGCAGAGCACCTCTTCGTGGGCGTGAGCACCGGCTACGGCGTCGTGCTGCAGTTCTACGACGTGCTCCTGCCAAACCTCTTCGAGCCCTTGGTCAAACCAGGTGAGCTGGGAGGATTCTGGCTCGTCTATGCGGCCGCCGTCGTGCTCTCGCTGATGATGTTCGCCAAGTTCAGCAAGAACTTTGGCTGGCTGGCACGTTGGCCGTTGGCCTTCGTGGTGGGCACCTTCGCGGGCGTGAACATCATCGGTTTCGCCTCCGGCGACCTGGTGCTGCAGGTTCAGGCGAATATGCTCCCGCTGGTCGCGAAGGGCGCGCCCTGGTGGACCTCTGCCAATAACATCCTTTCGGTAGTCGGGCTGTGCTGCGCGCTGCTCTATTTTTTCTTCTCTCGACCCCACACGGGCGCGCTCGGGGTGGCGAGCCGGATCGGCATCTACTTCATGATGGTCAGCTTCGGGGCTAGCTTCGGCTACACGGTGATGGGGCGCCTCGCGCTGGCCATCGGACGCGCACAGGATCTCATCTACGAAACGCCCGACACCCCCACGGCGCCGTGGCCCGGCATCGTCTCCCTCCTCGTCATCGGCATCGGCCTGGTGATTCTGGAACGTATGGGCAAGCTGAAGACGCCAGAGGAGATCGCTCTCGAGGAGGAAGCGCGGGAGGATCAGGACGCGCAGAACTCGGCCGGCTGAGGCGAGGCGCCTTTGGCGGTCACGGCTCGAGGGGCTCGGCTCCTGGCTCTGCGCCCGCCTTCACCGGCTGTGGCAGTGGGCGGGTGCGCCCGCGGATCTCCATGTCGTCGAAACGGCACCGCAGATACTGGCACCCCACCCCTGCCTTCCCCCAGTTCTCCTCGGTGAGTGGGCCCACCTGTGCAGACCCGATCACGGTGCCGTTCACTGCTCCGTGGATCCAGCCATCTTCGATCCACATCGCAAGGCGCAGCGGCTCGCCCTCGACCGGTTCGACCGGCCCCTCCGACTGCAGTCGGCCGAAGTGCTGTCCATCGCCCAGGTTCCACGCGAGCGCATAGCCACCGTCCTCACCGTAACGCGCCGTCAAGGCGAAGAAATGGCGCTTGTTACGGTAGAGGTAGAGCTTGACCTCCGGCCGCGCGTCCCCCATCGCCGCCAAGAGTTCGTCGGCCAGCTCCATCGCGCCGCCTGGAGGTGTGCGGTCCCCGACAACGGTAGCCTCGATCCGATAGCCCTCCGCAAAGAAGCGCTCCCTGCCGAGAAAGGCGCGGGGCATCCGTCGGGCCCGTACGACGCCATGCCCCTCGCCGAAGACGTCTTGCACCAACGCGCCATCGCGGTGGAGCCAGTAGCCGCGATAGGTGTACCAGGGCACCTGCCCCGCAAGATCGCTCTCGAAATCGAAGCGACGAATGCTGCCGCCGCCCACGATGTCCTCGTGGTGCGCGATGGGCAGGAGCAACTTCCCGCTGCCAACGCGCTGCGTACCGGGCGCGGGAGCACTCGGCGGAGCCGGCGCATCGTCATGGAGGAGACCGGGAACGAAGTAGGCGATCGCCACCACGGTGACAAGCACGACGAGCGCTACCTGAAACACCCACTTCAGACCACCGCGCGCACGCTCGACGACGCTCCCCAAACCATCTGCTGCCGAGGGCGCCATCGACGCGGCCGAGGCGGCTTTGGCTTGCGGGCGTTCGGGAACTGTCTCACCGCCGGGCGCGGCAGCGGGCGGCAGCCCGCTGGGCAGCTTAGATCCAGCAAGCACTGCCTCGAGGGCCGCTCCAACCGCACTGGCTCGTTGGAAGCGGTCCGCCGGGTCGGCCTCGAGTGCCTTGCACACGATCTCATCGAGGCGCGCATCGAGGCCCGCGCGGCGCTCGCTCGGAAGGCGAAAGCGCCCCTCAGGCACCTCACCGGTGAGAGTCTCGTAGAGGAGCACGCCGAGACTGTAGAGGTCGGCACGTGCATCCACATCGCGCGCGCTCCGCCGCTGCTCCGGCGCCATGTAATGGAAGGTTCCCATTGCGACGTCGGTACGAGTGAGGTGGAGACGCTCGTCGCCCCCGACCATCCCGGCGAGGCCGAAGTCCGCCACCTTCACGGTGCCGTTACCGTCCACAAGAATGTTCTCGGGCTTCAGGTCCCGATGGATGATGCCCTTCGTGTGTGCGTAGTCGATGGCACGGCAGACCTGCACGATGACCTCGATCGCCTCGCGCGGCGGCAACCCGCCCCGGTCGATGATCTCTCGCAGGCTCGGGCCATCGACGTACTCCATCGCAAAATAGAGTGTGGAATCGGTGCGCCCACGGTCGATGATCCCTACGATGTTGGGGTGAGAAAGCGCGGCGAGCGCCGCCGCCTCTTTCTCGAAGCGACGCACGAACTCCGTGTCGCTGGAGAGGTGTGGCGCGAGCACCTTTACCGCAACCAGCCGCCCGAGGGAGACCTGCCTCGCCAGGTACACCTCGCCCATGCCACCCTTTCCGAGGGTCCGAAGGATCTCGAAGCCAGGTAGCTTCAGCGCCTTCGAAATCATCGTATCTGCCGTGGCCAAGGCCTCGGGGATGGGGCTAGCCGCGGACCCAGAGGTAGGCGCTTCCACGGTCGCCCTGTCCACTGCCGCATTGCCGTCCGCAGGTGCAGAGGCATGCTTCGGAGACTCGCCACCAGGGCTCCGGCGCACCTCGAAGCGGATGCCACAGCGCGAGCAGCGCACCCGCTGTCCGCTCACGAAGATCGAGACGTCGTGTTCGGCCTGGCAGTTCGGGCACTGCTGCCACTCTCCCGGCTTCTTGCTCACGCGGCATCCCCCCTCACCCGATAGATGGTGACGGGCCTGCTCTTGCCCTTGACCGCTTGAGGCGGCAGAGCCTGCAGATCGTAGGCGCCGCCTAGTGCCGCCGCGGTTCCCTCGGAGACATAGATCTCGCCCCCCTCCGCAAGGCTGCACAGCCGGCTGGCTAGGTTCACGACATCCCCTATCACCGTGTACTCGAGACGTCGGCTGCTACCCATGTTGCCGACCACGCAATCGCCCGTGCTCACACCGATGCCCACCGCGATGGGGTCGGCGCCTTGCCGGGCTCGTCGTTCGTTGAAGGCGGCCACACGGCGTTGCATCTCTAGAGCTGCCTCCACAGCGTGCACAGCGTCGCGGTCGCCCGCCACCGGAACGCCCCACAGCGCCATCACTGCGTCCCCGATGAACTTGTCGAGGACGCCTTGGTGGTCGAAGACGACCTCCACCATCTCCTCGAAGTACTCGTTGAGCATCCGCACCACCTCCTCGGCCGGAACCCGCTCGCTGATGCGCGTGAAGTCACGGATGTCGGAGAAGAGGATGGTTGCTCTGACGAGGCTGCCGCCCTTCTTCAGGTCCAGCTCACCCCGGCTGGCGGCCTGCACGAGGTTCGGGGAGAGGAAGCGCTCGAGCTGTGCCCGCGTGGCCTCCTCCTGCTTGATCTGGGCGATGAGCTCGGTGTTCAGCAGAGACACCGCAGCCTGCTGAGCGATGTTGTTGAGGATGTCGAGGTCCTTGGGCGTAAATGCGCTCGTGCGGCTTCGGTTGTCGAGATAGATGATGGCGCGGATCGTCTCTCGCGCGATCACGGGAACAGCGAGGACCGAACGAATGCCCCGGGCGACCATCGACTCCGCGGCGGCGAAGCGATGGTCGGTGATTGCATCGCTGGACAACACGCCTTCCCGGGTTTGCTCCACCTGCTCGAGTAGGGTCTCTGAGACGCGGATCTCGTCGGCACTCTCGAGGCTCCGCACCACCTGCACCTCGAAGGTCCCGTCCCGCTGCGGCGTCAGTACGACTCCATTGTCGCAGGCGAGGAACTCGAAACAGAGGTCCAAGATGCGTTGGTACAGAGCTTCCTCAGAGGTGACGAGGCCACCTTCCTGATGGAAGCGCCAGGCGATCCGCAGGCGCTCGTAATCTTTGCGCAGGACCTCGACGTCCTCGATCTGCCAGGCAGGCGGAAAGGTCTCCCCTTCATCGGCCGTCAGCGCAGGCGCGCTCGCCAAGACTTGCGTGAGCGAGGGCGCTTGCACGATGGCGATGCTTCGCGTCTCGCCATGGGGCCCTGCCTCGGGCCGATAGAGGCGGAACACGATGCGGCTGCTCCCGATTCGGATCTCATCGCCGGAGGCAAGCCGAAGGGTATCCACCCGGCGGCCGTTCACGAAGGTTCCATTGCTCGACCCGAGGTCCCTTAGGACCCACCCTTCGCTCGTCTCTTCGACCACGGCATGGCGTTTCGAGACCTCGCGGTCGGCAACCACGATCACGTTCTCGTAGTGCCGGCCGATGGTCACAAGGCCAGACGCCTCGAACTCTGCGGAGAGCCCGTCGGGGGAATAGAGCACCAAGGTCGCCCCTGGCGGCCGGATGGAGGCTGTGGACGCCGCGGCCTGCGCTCCCTTCTCGGCGATCGGCTGCAGGGTGGCCCCGCAGGCCGGGCAGGTGCTCGGCACTTGGGGGCCGAGGATCGGCGTGTGGCAGGATGGGCAGGCGGCGTGCATCCCTGGGATCGACGGGCGGAGCAGCAAATGATGCTCTTCCGCACGAGCATACGGTGAGGCGGCCTGGGGCTCCAGTGTGCAGGGGTGTATGCTCCGGCGGGTGAGGCTGAAGGCAAGACCCGAGGATTTCGTTGTTCGCGAGGCCTACCGCTTCGAGAAGACACGCCGTGGCGAGTACTACGTCTACCTGATGGACAAGCAGAAACTCTCCACGTTCGAAGCGGTCTCCCAGGTGGCGAGCGCCCATGGGATCCCGGTCCGGAACATCTCGTTCTGCGGACTGAAGGACAAGCAGGGGCGGACCGAGCAAATCATCGCTGTACGCGGGCAGCGCGTCGAGATGCAAACGCCACAACTCCGACTGAAGTACCTCGGCCGCACCGGTACGCCACTTTCGGCAAAAAACATCCGTGCCAACCGTTTCGTTGTCACAGTCCGTGACCTGACGCTCGAAGAAGCCGAGCGCATCCCAGCGAGCATCGAGGAGGTGCGACGCCTCGGCCTCGTGAACTATTTCGACAGCCAGCGCTTCGGCTCCCTGAAGCATGGTCGAGGATGGATTGCCAAGGACCTTGCCAAAGGCCGCCTCGAGCATGCGCTGCGCGGGTATCTCGCTACCCCCTCGGATCTCGATCGAAGTGAGGACGCGAAGGTCAAGCGCTTCTGGCAACAGCACTTCGGCGATTGGGGGGCACGCTGCCGCTACAAGAAGATGCGTGAATACCGCCCGATCGTAGAGGCGCTGCGCCGCAACCCCAAGGACTACGCCGGTGCCCTCATGAAAATCGAGCGGCGGCAGCGTGGAATGATCCTGTTCGAATATCAGAGCTACCTCTTCAACGAGTCGGTGCGGCGCTATCTCCTTGGCCGCTTCACACGCAGCGGCCTCCTAGCTCTGAAGTACCAGGCCGGGGTTCTCCTCTTTCCCCGCCGCGTGCCGGAGGCGGAACGTCTGGATGCGCTCTTCGAGATGGATTTCCCGCTGGTGGGGCCGGACACGAAGATTGCCGATCCCGAGGTGCGAAAGGCGGTGGAGGACACGCTGCGCGCCGAGCGACTCTCGTTCGAGGAGCTGGCCATCCCCAAGATTCCTGAGATGGGTTTCCGGCACGAGCTGCGTCCCTTGGTGGTGCAGCCCTCGAAGCTCAGCGTGGTGGATCCACGACCAGACGAGCTCCATCCGGGCCGCGTGAAGGTGACACTTGCGTTTACCCTGCCGCCGGGCGCCTATGCCAGCCTGCTCGTACGCCGGACCCTCTGGTTTGCGACCGACGAGGCGGAGCACTTCGGTGGCCCGCTGCCGGAGGCGGACCGGAGCTTCCTTCCGGAGGGCCTCGAGGCGCGCGTGCACGCGGCGCACAGTCGTGCGGTGCACCGGCGCAACCGCAGGCCGCGGCCGATAAAGGGCATCACTGCCGTCGAGATCGCGGAGCGACGGCGCCGGTCGCGCCGGACCGCGGGCGGGAAGGCGGCTGCGCCGGCACCACGCGGAGGGACTCGGCGTCGGCGCGGCCGGCTGCCGCCAGTGTCCGCACCGCAGGCCGAGCAGAGATCGGACACGAAGCGCCGGAGCGGTCACCGAAAGTCGCAGGGCCACCACGCCGCACACCCTACAGCCCGCAGGAAGCGGCCGCGGCGGTGAGCCGCATGGCACCCCGCGACCCCCCCTCGCCTAGCACTGCGCAGCGAGCCATCGGGCGAGGCGCTCCCAGAGTGGGCGCGCGCGGGGATCGGTCACGAGCTGCATGTGGCCGGGATCGAACGCAAGCCCCGAGTCCCCGCGGCCCACTCGCCAAAAGGCAAGGCCGGGGATTTGCGTCACCCACCGCTGCGCCGCCTCTGGCTCCGCCATCAGCCGATCCGCTCGGCCGACGACGGATAGGACCGGTCCTTCGATGCGTGCCATGCCGGCCAGGTAATTTTCGCCGTCGCGGGCGGACCAGCTGTCCTCTTTCCAAAAGCGGCAAAGGTCCAACACGTAATCGAGTGCCTCGTCGTCGCTGCCGATGCCCAGTCTCCGGGCGGGAAAGTACCCAGCAGCCCGCGTGACGCGCTCGAAGGCTGCGATGCTGCCGGCCTTGGCGAGGCGACGCACGCGGGACTGCTCGAAGCGGGGCAACCACACGTTGGTGGACAGGCAGACAAGGGCGGCGGGCTGCACACGGCCCGTGCCCCAGGCCGCAACCGCGACGTGGCCGCCGAGGGAATGGCCGACCACCAGGATCGGGAGCTCGTCCCCTTCCTCCCGCATCCGGGAAGCCAGTGCTGGGAGGTCGTAGCGAACGAGATCATCATAGCTCCACCGGCCCCCCTCTCCTGCCCAAGGGCGTGAGCTGCCGTGTCCTCTGAAATCGGCGAGCCACACGTCGAAGCCCGAAGAGACGAGGCGGCTCGCGAGACCTCGGCCGCGCGGGCGATCAAAGGTGCGACGATCCACCATCATGGCGTGTAGGAGCAGAACCCTGCCGCGCGGCTCGTCGGTGGCTCGCAAGCGCAAGACCTCCAGGCGCCAGCCGTCGGTGGTTTGAACCGAGAGGGCCTCCCTCCGTCGATCTCCCACGGCGAGCAGGATGATGGTAACCGTGAGCCATGGCAACCTCCTTCCGGATCGAGCACACCTTCCCTGCGCCCGTCGACGTCGTCTTGCGGCACCACATGGACGAGGCGCTGCACCAGGCATGTAACGAAGCTCTTTCCAGTGCCGAGCGCGTCCTGGAGTCGAAAGAGGAACGAGAGGATGGAAGCGTCGTCCAGCGTTTTCGGGTGAAGGCCACGGCCGACATTCCAGCGGCCGCCCGGAAGGCGTTGAAGCCCGAGATGCTGGAATGGATCGAGGAATCGGTGTGGCATCCCGATACGCAGCGCTTCACCTGGGAAATCCAGCCCTACGTCATGCGCGACAAGCTGCGCGCGGCAGGCGAGCTGTGGTACGAGCCAGAAGGCCAAGAGACACGGCGGATCGTTACTGGCACCATCGAGATTCGCATCCCAATCGCAGGTAAGGTCGCCGAGAAGGTGATCGTATCCAGCCTGAAGAGGAGCTATGAGGAGACGGCCGTCGCGGAGAGCCGGTACTACGGCGAAAAGGCACGCGAGGCATCGTAGGTATCCTCGCTGTTCTGGCTGAACCCACTCACTCGCGCCTTGGGCCGGCCGGCGTAGTCGCGCGAGGCCGCTTGGCTGCATCTCGGGTGTACACC
>CAYYHA010000023.1:0-6455 GCA_964471535.1 uncultured Myxococcia bacterium
CCTCCATTCCCCGGTTCGAATCCGGGTGGCGCCTCACCTGGGGGGCACCTCGAACGGGGTGCGCGGGAGGCTTGGTCGGGGGCGGCACGCAGAGAGAGCGAGACGCTCCGCCGCGCGTTGCCTCTGGCCGTGGAGGTGAGCCCTGCGACCGGCTCTCGTCGATCTGGGACGCCGCCGAAGGATCTGCCGCCGTGCGAGGTCTGGCAGACCAACGGGGAACAAAAAAACGGCGGGCGACCCACCGGGGCCGCCCGCCACGGCCCCCGGCGCGGGCAGCGCCGGGCACCGGCTCGGGAGCGTCGATCCGAAGCGCCTAGAGCACCGGCGACAGAGGCACCGCCGAGACCCCGTAGTACCCCTTCGCCAGATAGGCGGTTTGGCCTGAGACAGTGATGGCGTAGACCCAGCCGTTGCTCCGATCGAAGGACTCGAGGCGCATCGCGGCCGGATCGCTCACGTCGTACACGAGCAGGCCGCCCAGCCACCCGAGGTCCACGAAGGCGCGCCCCCCCGCGACACCGCGCAGCCATCCCCAGTCGCTGGGAAGGCGCGTGGAGCCGGCGAGGTGCAGCTGGCCGGGGAGGTGTAGGTCGATGGCCCGCAAGAAGGTCTCTTGCACCCAGGTGCCGTCCGTCGCCTCGTGCGACTCGGTGGCGACGAAGAACGCCGCGTTTCCGCTTACCGAGAGGCCGCTCGGCCACGTGTCGAGATAGAGCCGGTCCTGGAGGACGGCGCGGCGACCCACGAGCCGCAGCGCATTGAATGCATACCGGTACGCCCAGTCGCCGGTGGCGCGCCACTCGTAGTCGAGGGTGTAGACGATTTGCTGATCCTGCGAGAGGTCGATCGCCACCCCCGGGATGTTGATCTTCGCGAGGCGCCGCGGATGCGCGGGATCGCCAAGATCCACCCGGTCGAGGTAATAGCGGGCCAGTCCGCGTCCTCGGGCGTCGGTGCCGGCCACCTCGTTATGGGTGAAGTAGAGGGTCTGGCCCCGCGCCTTCAGGCCGTAGATCCAGTCCTCGTCACGCAGCACCAGCGTACTCGCGAGCGACGGTGCATCGGGGTTGGAGAGGTCCACCACGTAGAGGCGGTCGTAGCGGTCGTCCGGGTGCGCGCAGTCGTAGCAGTCGTCGTAGGCGCGGTACCAGTAGCGGTAGCTGTGGAAGACGAGTGTGCTGCCGCCGACCTGCACCACCTCGTCACCGCCGTACCAGTCGCCGCCGTAGCCCCAGTAGGCCACCTGCTCGGGGAGGTCGACCTCGCCGCGCACCCGTGGAGAGGTAGGTGTCGCGAAGTCCACCACCGTCACCTTCGTGCGCCCATCCCGCCAGTCGCGGCTCGCCAGGTACACGGTGGAGCCATTGACGAAGATGCGACCGTAGGGGGCGGTGATCTTCACCTCCGCGGCGGGCTCACCCAAGTCGGGGTCGCTCATGGGAACCACTAGCAGCCGAGTGTCCCCGCGGTACCAGTCGCCCACGAGCTGCACCCCGTACTCCCCCAGGACCGCGAAGTCGAGGACGTTGCGTGCCAGCTCCAGTTCGGCGGTGATCGCCGGCGCATCCCGGTCGCTGGCATCGACCACCTGAAGCCGCTCGTTGCTCACCGTCAGGATGCGCGTCCCGGCGGGCACGGCGCGTCGCACCCAGCCCGCATGCTCCACCAGACCTCGCAGTACGAGGTCGTCGCGCTGGAAGTCGATGAGCTGCACCCCGCCCAGCTGGCTCCAGTACCCCGTGGACTCGTCGAAGCGATAGCTGTGGAAGGGGACCATCACCAGGTTCAGAGCGTCGAGGACCTTGAAGACCTTGTCATAGTTGTCGCGCTCGTCGGGGACCCAGCCCCAGCCCCCGCCAAAGGACACCCGGTCCAGGAGGGCGGGGGCGTCCAGATCGCTCACGTCGAAGAGCGAGACGGCGAGCTGCCACTGTCCCGAGGTATCGTCGTGGCCGAGGGCCACGAGCCGGTCGCCTCGCGGCACGATGTGGTCCAGCCAGCCAGGCATCTCGATGGCGCCCCGCTGCGTGGGATGGGAGGGGTCCGAGAGGTCGACAACGAAGAGGGGATCCACGCGTTCGTAGGTCACCACGTAGGCGCGGGGGCCGTCGAAGCGTACGGCGGTGAGCGACTCGGGTTGCGGAAGGACGAGCGAAGTGGCGCCTAGGAGGGTGAACGCACCGTTGGCGTAGGCGTAGGTGCGGACCTCCGGTGCCCCGCCGCCCCAGCCGTCGGGGGCGCTGACCACCCGGAGCACGCCGTCGTACTCATCCATCATCCAGCGATCGCGAAGCATCCCCGGCACGACGGTCTCGCCGCCGAGTTGGATGCGACCGGTCGGGTCGGAGATGTCCACATACTTGATTCGGGTCTCGTAGCTGCTCCCCGACCAGCCGGTGCTGGCCAGGTAGATTGCCTTGCTGGTCACGTGTACGTAGTGGCTCCAGCCCTGGCGTGGGAACGCCCGGGTTTCGACCAGGTGGATATCCTGGGGATCGGAGAGATCGATCGACACGACGTAGGTCGCGTCTTCCGGCGGCGTGCCGCCGGGACCGTAGTCCCAGTACGCACCGTAGGTGGAGCTGACGGCGTAGAGCACGTCACCGACGATGCGCGTGTCGCTGATGTCGCCCTCGACGTCGAAGCTCCCCAGCTCCGCGGGGCTCGCCGGGTCGGAGAGATCGAAGACCTTGATCTGGCTCCCGCGGAAGCCGGAGACGCCCACCACGTCTTCCATCCAGGCGTAGGTGTAGTAGTTGCTCACCACCACGTAGGCGCGGTCGTCGCGCACGTACATCTCGACGGGGCGCCCGTACACCTCGGCCATTCCCACCAACTCGGGTTGGTCCGGGTCGGAGAGGTCGATGACCTGCAGGCCGCGGTAGGTGTTGAGAACGTAGAGGTAGTCGCCGAGCAGGCGGACGATGTCCGCCTCCTCCACCTGTCGCTCGGCGGACCCGTCCTGTCCACCGTCCTCTGCCGGCGCACCCCGCTCCGGCGTACCCCCCGCATCGGCGCTTACGCCCCCGGCCCACGGGTCGGCGGAGACGAAGTCGGACTGCCCCGGTTGGTACGCCGACGGGGACCCTCCGCAGCCTGTCGCAAGCCACAGAGCGCCGAGCACGAGCGCCGCGCGGACCAGAGCTGCCGGCGCGGCGGATGGTTCGCTGCGTCCTCGGGCGCCGCCGCGGCGGGGTCGGCGCACTCGGGCTCCACGGTTCCCTGCTTTGCCGTTTCGGGCCTGGCTGTGCATGGCTTCCTCCCGGTCCTTCGGTTGGACGAACTTGGGTGCACCGCGTCGCCTCCCCGCCTAGCAGACGTCGTGCCATATCTAAGTAGCTGAAATCACAGGTGAATATGGGGCAGCCGCCACAGTTTTCCGCTGCCGAGGCGGCGCATCGCCTCAGATTTCCAAGGCGGGTCGCCGCGTTTGCCAAGGCGTGGGGCCTTCAGTATGCTGCGCCGGCCATGCGGGAGACTGCCACCGAGCCGAAGGTCGAGATTCGCCAGATCGACCCCGAGCGCGACCCAGGGGACTTCCATGCGGCACTGGCCATCCGTGAGGTGGTCTTCATCGAGGAGCAGGCCGTGCCACCCTCGATCGAGCGGGACGACGAGGACGCCCGCGCCTACCACTGCCTCGCATCGGTCGAGGGTCACGCGGTGGGTACCGGCCGTCTGGTGGAGCTGGAGGAGCCACCGGCGGGTGAGCAGGGTCGGTGGGGCCAGATCGGCCGCATGGCGGTGCTCGCAGCGTACCGAAAGCAGGGGCTCGGGCGGCGCATCCTCGCCTTCTTGGAGGAGGAGGCCCGCCGGCGAGGCCTCGATGGAATCAAGCTCCACGCGCAGGTCCACGCCTACGACTTCTACGCCCGTATGGGCTACCTTCGAGTCGGTGACGAGTTCGACGAGGCGGGCATCCCCCACGTCGAGGCGCGAAAGCGCCTGTAGACGCCAGTTCCTCCAGCCCCGGCTCCTCCAGCCCGGACCCCCGGACCGGTGCCCTGCTGCCGCTTCATCGCTGCGTCAGCCGCCGAGGAAGATCTTCTTCACGTCCCCGACGGTGACCAGGAGGATGAGGCCCAGGAGGAAGACGAAGCCCACCGCGTGAACCGCCAGCTCGAACCGCGGGGTCACGGGCTTGCGTCGGACCACCTCCGCCACCAGGAAGACGAGTCGGCCCCCGTCGAGGGCGGGGAAGGGGAGCAGGTTGAAAAGGGCCAAGTTGACCGAGATCAGGCCCACGACGAAGAGGTAGTAGACGAGGCCCCGGTCGGCCGCTTTCTTCGTCTCGCTGATGATGCCCGCCGGTCCCTGCACCGGCGCCTCCTCGTCCCCGAAGACGATGTCGGGCAGCCGCACGATCACATCGCCCAACGCTTCGAGGACGCGTGCATTGACCACGACGGTCTGCTCGACCCCGCGGGCGATGGCTGCCCCGAGGGGGAGGCCCTCTCCCTGCACGACCCCTGGCGCCATGGCGATACCGATGACGCCCACCGTCTCGCCCGTCTCGAGCGTCTGCGGCCTTGGTGTCACGGTGAGCGTGAGCCGCTGGCCGTCGCGCTCCACTTCCACGGTGATCGGCTCCCCGGCGTGGGGCCGGACGAGGGACTGCATGTGCTCCTGTCCTTCGACCTTCGTGCCGTCGACGGCGAGGATCCGGTCGCCCTCCTTGAAGCCTGCCGCCGCCGCGGGCGAGCCCGCCATCACCTGCCCCACGAGCACCTGGCTGGGATCGGCTTCGAGTTGCCCGATGCTGAACATCGCCGCGAAGACGGCAGCCGCGAGCACGTAGTTGGCGAGGGGGCCGGCGACCACCACCAAGAAGCGCTGCCACGCTGGGCGGTTGTGGTAGGCGCGGGGGTCGTCGCCCACGTCCTCGGTGGGATCCATGCCGGCGATCTTCACGTAGCCGCCGATGGGGAGCGCCGCCACGGTCCACTCGGTCTCCCCCACCTGCTTCGAGAGCAGCGTCGGCCCGAAGCCGATCGAGAAGCGATCGACCCGCATGCCCGCCAGCTTGGCGAAGAGGTAGTGCCCGAGCTCGTGGAAGACGATGAGGCCGGCGAAGGCCAGGATGGTCAGGACGACGCTCATGGAGGCATCGTAGCCCTCCACCCGTCGGCCGGCAAACGGGCACCCGTGGCGCCCTCAAACGATGCGGCGCCGCCGCCTCGCTTGACACGACCCCGCGCCAGTGCGGGACTATCGACGCGCGCCTCGATGCCGACGGGCGCCGAAGGAAAGGGTGGAGACATGACGGTACAAGCTCGTTGCCCATGGCTGTCCCTCCTCTTTGGAGCGCTCGCAGGAGTGCTCTTCGGCTGCAGCTCGGGCCCCGCGATGCGTGTGGACGATGGGATGCTGGCCAAGGTCCCACCAGGGGCCATGCAAGGCGTCATCGAGGCCCGCGCGAACCGTGACCAGGCTGCCGATGCGGTGAGCAAGGCGGAGATCGACATCACCAAGGCACGTAACGAGGCAGACCTGGTCCGATCGGAGCTGAAGATCGCCGAGAGTGAGGTGGAGCAGGCGAAGCTGAAGGTGGAGATCGCCAAGCAGCAGGGCAACGCCGAGGCGGTGCAGGATGCGGAGGCGGCGGCCGCGATCGCCCGGGCGACGGTCGACGTGAAGAAGAAGCTGCTCAACCTCCGACTGCGGCAGATCGAAGAGGCCGAGGCGCGCCTCGAGCTGGCGAAGATCCTCCTCGAGAAGGCAGAGGCGGAGGTGGAGCTGGCCAAGGCACGGGCGGTCCAGGGGCTCGACGATCCCAGGGCCCGGGAGATCTCGGTGAGCCGCTTCCAGCTGCAGGTCACGGAGTACAAGTCCAAGGTGGCTCGTGCCGAGGAGGAGGTGGCTGCCGTCGGGGTCGAGGTCGAGGAGGCCCAGAAGATCTACGACGAGGCGAAGCGGCGCCTCGATGCGATGACCGCGCCGGCAGCGACGGTTCCGGCCGCCGCCGCCCCCTGACCGCCTCGGCGGGGGGCCCGGCGCTCGCCCCCGGATCGCCCCTCAGCGCTGCTCTGCCGCGGTCGGCAGCCGCGGGCGCGGCCGTTTCGGGCCTCGCCTTTGACGGGGCGCGTCGCGGCCCTACCTTGTGGCCATGAAAAGCGCGCTCTCGATGGGCCGGATCCTGGGCTTCCCAGTGGAGATCCACCTCACCCTCCTGCTCTTCCTGGGCCTGGTGGTCCTCATGGGAGGCGGTTTCGGTGGCCTGCTGCTCATGGTCCTCGTCTTCGCCTCGGTGCTCGCCCACGAGCTCGGCCACGCGGTGGTTGCCCGGGCGCTGGGGCTGCCCATCGTGGGTATCACCCTCTACCCCTTCGGCGGCGTGGCGAAGATGGCCCGCCTCCCCGACGACCCGCGAGACGAGGTGGTCATTGCCGCGGCCGGGCCCATCGTGAGCCTCGGTCTCGGGGGGAGCATCATGCGCCGCGGGGCGCCCTACTCCA
>CAYYHA010000023.1:6465-33944 GCA_964471535.1 uncultured Myxococcia bacterium
GGGGTGGGCTCTGGGTCCTCGGTGCACTCGTGGGCTCGGGGCTGTTGCTGCAGCTCGCCGCGATCAACGCGGTGCTTGGCGCCTTCAACCTCCTTCCCGCGCTGCCCATGGACGGGGGTCGCATCTTCCGCGGCCTGTTGCAGACCCGCCTCGGTTACCTGCGGGCCACGCGCATCGCCGCTCGCACCGCACGCGTCCTCGCCGTGGCCATGGGGCTGGCCGGCCTCGTCTGGAACCCGATGCTCGTCTTCATCGCCCTTCTGGTCTGGTGGATGGCCGGGCAGGAGGAGGCGGCGGCGCGGCGGTGGATGCGCGGGCGAAGCGCACTCGACCCGGCGGTGGTCCGGCTGTGGCAGGAGACCCTCAGGCGACAGCGGGCCGGTCCCGCCGGGGCCCGCAGGCCACGGGCCTCGTCGATGATCGTCGACGTCTCCTGAGCAAGGCCCGTGACATCCTGAACGGCGACGCGGGCCCCGGAGGCCGCAGGTCCCAAAACAGCCCCGAGCAGGTCGCGAGGCGCCTCCGTCGCGGCCAGCGCCTGCCCACCGCGAGCCTGGCCCGCTGCCCGCGCTCCTGCCGGGGGCCCCCGCGGCGGCGGACCCTGCTAAGCTGGCCCGCCATGAAGCGCTTCATTGCCCTGGCGGGGAACATCGGCGCGGGCAAGACCACCGCGGCGAAGCTGGTCTCCCAGGAGTTCGGCTACGAGCTCTTCGACGAGCCGGTGATCGACAACCGCTTCCTCCGCCACTACTACGCGGACATGAAGCGCTGGTCCTTCACCCTGCAGCTCGAGTTCCTGATCCGGCGGGTGGAGCACCACGAGCTCATCGCCACGGTGCCCAAGAGCTGCGTGCAGGACCGCACCCTCTACGAGGACCCGGAGATCTTCGCGAAGTATCTCCACGGCCTCGGGCACATGACCGGTGAGGAGCTCGACCTCTACTTCGAGTACTTCGAGCGCCTGACCCGCACCATTCAGGCCCCCGATCTCGTGATCATGCTCGAAGGCGCCGACGAGCAGGTGCTCCTCGACCGGATCCGCCGCCGTGGGCGGCAGGAGGAGCAGGGTATCCACCCCGACTTCCTCCGGGGACTCAACGGCTACTACCAGAGTTTGCCGATGGTGCTCCGGGAGAAGTATCGGGTGCCCGTCTATTCTTTCGATGTGGTGAAGACGGACATCCGCTCGTCCGAGGGGCGGCGCCGTTTCCTCGACGGGCTGCAGGCCGCCCTCGACGCACTTCCCGGCCCCCGCGAGGTCGCCGGTTAGGATCTCCGCCGGGCGCCGGGCCCCACCGGGGCCTGGCACTCAGTGCGTGAGGCTCTCTTCGAGGGGCCGTCCGTCGAGGTCCTCTGGAACCGGCAGGCCAAGGATGCGTAGCACCGTGGGGGCGATGTCCTCGACGCGCGGATCCTTCGGCGGGGTGCGGTTGAAGGCGGGGCCGGAGAGGAGCACGATACCCAGATCGCGATGGCCGCCGTTGAACGGAACCTTGGGGTTGACGCAGCGCTGCTGGCAGGGGCCGAAGCCGTGGTCACTGACCACGAGGACGTTGGTGTCCTCGCCGAGGGCGCCGAGCAGCCGGGCAATCTGGGCGTCCACCGCCCGGTAGCACTGCTCGATGAGCCGGCCGTAGCGACGCTCCAGCTCGGGCGCCCAGGCGCGGGGGAGGCCGTAGGCCTCGAGGCGGTCTGCCACGGCCTCCTCCCCCTCGTGGAAGAGCCAGAAGCGGTGCCCGAACGAGTCGGGGCACTGGTAGTAGACCATGGTCAGATCGGGATCGTGCTTCTCGATCAGCTTCTCCGCGCTCGTGGTGACGTTGTGCATGCGCGCCGCCGTCCACTGCACGGTGTAGGGGTAGCGGGCGAAGATGGGGAGTGTCTCGAAGAGGGGGTGGTCTGGAGGCAACGGGTCGAAGTAGTCCTTCAGGCGATCGATGGGAAAGTCGGTGGGCCGCTTCAGCCACTGGGCGAGCCAGCGGTGTGTCTTCGGGTCGGCGGTGGTGCCCGGGGCGCGGTCCTTGTAGACACTGCCCTTGATGGTGGTCTGCCGGTCGGCACCGAGGTCGATGTAGGCGGCGACGATCTCGCCGCGGATCCGCTCGGCCGGCCAGGTCGACAGCCAGCCCACGACGACCGAGGTCTTGCCCGCGTCGGTGAGGCGGTTCCAGAGGGCCGGCATCCGGCGCATCTCGGAGGTGGCGAGCTTCTTCTCCTTCGTCCGGAGCCCTTCGGGCCAGTACCAGCTGCTGGTCACGTAGTCGTAGATGCCGTGCTTCTCCTTGCGGGCGCCCACGGCCACGGTGGTCCAGATGGCGGGGGAGCGGGTGGGAAAGTGAGAGATGAGGCGGCCGAGCGAGCCCCGGTCGGCGAGCCTCGTGAGCGTGGGCACGGCGCCTGCCTCCATCAGCGGGCGAAGGACGTCTAGGTCGGCGCCGTCGAGGCCGACGACGAGCACGCGCGGGCGCTGTGTCGCGGCGCGCTGCGAGGCCGATGGAGCCCCCTCGGCGCCGGCGGCGCCGGCCCTTAGGACGCAGGCGACGCAGAGGGCCCCGAGGTACGGCCACCGGCGAGTGCCCGCCGGGCGTCTTTCGTCGCGCCGGCCCGCCCGGTGCGGCGTGGCAGGCCGTGTCCCCCGCGACGCTGAATGGATTCTACTCCACATAGCCCAGGGATCGCAGTCGCTTCATCTCCTCCTCATCGTACCTCGAGGAGAGCGAGACGTTTCGGGGGTCCTCGTCGAGGGCGTGGTCCTCGAGGCCGCCTTCCGCCTCTCCGTGATCCACCAGGGTGGGGACGAGGCTGTGGCCCTCGAAGGGGACGCTCGTTTCCACGCCCAAGAGGTCGAGCACCGTGGGGGCGACGTCGTAGAGGGTGGCGCCGAAGATGCGGCTGCCCGGCTCGATGCTCGGCCCATGGATGAGGATGGTGCCCTCGATGCGGTGCTCGCCGGTGAAGGGGACCTTCGGATTGAGGGGAAAGCGCCCGGTGCGGTCGCCAAAGCCGTGGTCGCTGACGACGATCACCGTCGTGTCGGGCGGGGCCGCGTCGAGGAGACGTCCGATGGCCTCGTCGAGGATCTCGTAGTAGTGGTCCACCACGTCCCCGTAGGCCTCGCGCAGCGCCGGCACGTAGCGGGTGGACCAGCCCAAGGACTCGAACACGGCGCTGACGGCGGCCTCGGGCTGGCGGAAGAGCCAGAATCGGTGGGCCAGGGAGTCGCTGCCCTCGAAGAAGACCAGTGTCAGATCCGGGCGGTCCGTCTCGAGGAGATGTCGGGCGACCCGCTCCATGGTCATCGTATGGGCAAGGGACCAACGCGCGGCCTCGTGGTAGCGCCGGAGGATCGGATGTGCGTCGAGCACCTCCTCGGGCGGCGGGCGTATCAGGCGGTAGAAGAGTTCGTCGGGGACCTCGCTGCGCTCCACCAGAAGTGGTGCAATCTCCTCCCACCGATCCTTGGGGGAGATCTGGCCCGGTTCGTCCTCGTAGATGGTGCCCTTGATGGTGATCTGCTTCCGCTGGCCCAGGGCCACATACGGCGCCACCATGACGCCGTGGACCGCTTCGGCGGGCCACGTGTTCAGCCAGCCCACCACTGCGACGGTACGCGTATCCCCCACGAGCTGCCACAGGGCCGGCGCCTGTCGCATGCTGCTGGTGACGAGACGCTTCTCGCCGCCGCGCAGCTCCGGGGGCCACAGGCGGCTTCCCGTCACGAAGTCCCAGATGCCGTGCACCTGCCTCGGGCGGCCGGTGGCCACCGTGGTCCACAGCGCCGGGCTTCGGATCTCCCGTTCGCTGTAGCAGACGCCGTGGGCCCCTTCGCGCAGGAGTCGGGCGAGGTTCGGGACCTTCCCTGCGCGGACCAGGGGACGCAGCACCGAGAGATCGAGGGCATCGGCGCCGATGAGCAGCACCGGCCCGACGCCGGGTCGCGCCGCATCGGGCGCCTCGGAAGGCTGGGGCTCGGGCCGCGGGGGGACGGACGGGGCTGCGGCGGGCGTTCCGTCCGGGGCCTCCGACGTGGCATCCGGCGTGAAGAGGCCGCCATCTGCGCAGGCGGTCAGCAGGAGCAGGCAGCAGGCGAGGGCTGGGGAGGAGGATCTCGAGCGACTCACGCCGCGCGATACTAATCGCAGGAACGCAGGGGGGCCACCGCGCATGGGCTCGTCAGGCGGCTGCAGCCACGCGTCGCGGCTCGCAGCGAACCGTCCCGCAGTGACCGCGTCGAGGGCGGCGGTTGCGGGATGCGGCCGGTCGCGGGGCATGGCGTGAGGCGCGCCGGGGACGGCGCACCCAATACGGGCAACGAGAGGATGCGGGCGGCAGGACTCGAACCTGCACGACCTGGGGTCCGCCGATTTTAAGTCGGCTGCGTCTACCGGTTTCGCCACGCCCGCGCGGACGCGATCCTACTTTGGCCTCTGCGCCAGGTCGACGCGGCGTGGTCCGGATGTCCCCGGTGCGGCGGCCTGCCGGCTGCCGTGCGACCTCGGCCCAACGGACCCCGAGCCTCGGCTGCCGGTGCGGCCGTGGCGTCGGCGCGTCGCGGCGAGGCTTCGCGGCGGCCCGCCCACCGAGTCGGGTGCGGGCTCCGGGCGGCGCCGGGTGGGCAAGGTGCTGCGCCACCCGCGCGTAGGCGCTACACAGGGGAGGGGGCATCGGCTCAAGCGCCGAGCGCGCGTCTTGGCACCTCGCCCTCGATGAAGAGATGGAGCAGGGCGGAGTCGATGAGGCCGCGCTCCGCCTCGCTCTCGAGGATCGCTAGGGCCTTCTCGTGGGGGACCGCTCTCTTATAAGGGCGGTCGCGGGCGGTCAGGGCGTCGTAGATGTCGCAGATGGTCATCATCTTCGAGCCCAGGGGGATCTGCTCCGCCGTCAGGCCGCGGGGGTAGCCCCGCCCGTCGAGCTTCTCGTGGTGGGCGTAGGCGATCTCGGGCACGTGGGCGAGATCCTGCGTCCAGGGGATCTTCTGCAAGAAGCGGAAGGTGTGGGTGACGTGGCTCTCGATCTCCATGCGCTCCTCCCGGGAGAGTGAGCCCCGGGGGATGGAGAGGAACTCGACCTCGCGGGTGGTGAGCAGAGGCCCGGTGCCGCGGTCCATGGGCACGGTCCGGCGCGCGAGTTCCTGCAGGCGTTCGAAGCCGCCCGAGTCGAGAACGGTGGGCTCGTTGCAGCGCTCGATGAAGTGCCAGGCCTCCTCGAGCTGTGCGAGTTCGCGCTCGAGCTCCTCGCGCAGGGTGAGGTCGTCCGGCGCGGGGCCGCCTGCCTCCCGCAGCGCCGAGATCTTCCGGTAGTAGTCCCGCTCGAGCGCGGTCCGGGCGAGGGCGAAGCGCAGGCGGAGCTGCTCGAGTTCGTAGGGATAGAGCTTCTTGGCCTTCACCAGGACCGCCTCGCGTACCCCCACCTTCCCAAAGTCGTGTAGGAGCGAGGCGTAGCGGATCTCCCGCATCTGTGCCGCGTCGACGGCGACGCGGGCGTAGGGGCCGCTCTCGACGCGGTCCACAGTGGCGGCGAGGGTGCAGGTGAGTTCGGCGACCCGCTCCGAGTGCCCCGAGGTGGTGGGGTCGCGCTGCTCGATGGCCACCACCGCCGCCTTCACGAAGCCGTCGAAGAGGTGCTCGATGTCCTCGTGGAGGAGGGTGTTCTGGATGGCCGAGGCCGCCTGGCCGCCCAGCGCCAGGGCGAGCTCCTCGTCCTCCTCGTCGAAGGGATGGTCGTCGCGGCGGTTGAGCGCCTGCAGGACGCCGACGAGCTCCCCCCGCGCCCCGCGCATGGGCACGCAGAGGATCTGCTTGGTCCGGTAGCCGGTCGCGTGGTCCACCTCCCGGTTGAAGCGCGCATCCTCGTAGGCGTCGGGGATGTTCAGGACCGCATTCGTGGCGGCCACTTGCCCGGCGATGCCCTGCCCGATGGGCAAGCGGATCTCCTCGCGGTTCAAGCCCTGGGCGATGCGGGACCAGAGGATGCCCCGGTCGGCGTCGAGGATGTAGATGGTGCAGCGGTCGGCCTCGAGGACCTGCTTCGCCTGCTCGAGGATCAGGGTCAGGAGGGCATCGAGGTCGCGCTCCACGGTCATCGCTTTGGCGACGTCCAGGATCGAGCCCAGCTTCTCGACCCGACGCCGGAGGCGCTCGCCGTCGGAGGGACGCTCGGGGTCCTCACGCATGGGGGCCATGTTGGCATCGCGGGGGGCGGGGGGGCAACCGGAGGGAGGCGATCGCTGCTTCCGCGCGACGGGCCTGGGTGGGGCCAGCCGGAGCCTCGGAGTGATCGGGCTAGCCCTTTGGAACCATTGAATATTTTCAAATGGCTTGCGGACGGGGCCCGGCGGGGCAGTACCGTGATCCCACAGCGTAGGACGCTTCTCCGAGCCGGCAGAGAGGGCGGTGCGTGCCGCCTGGCAGACGAGAGGCCCCAAGCGATCAGACCCAAGCTCAACGCCAAGGGACGAGAGGCGCTCCCAGGCGGTAGCCCCCGCGGAGGTTCCAGCGGGCGTGCGCCGCCGCGAGGCGCGCCGGCCGGGGCCGTGGCGCGTGCGGAGCTAGGGGGGGTCGAACGCCGCCGCGGCGAGGGGTGCACGCGGGCGGAATTCAGACCGGCGGTCGGATCTCGTGCGACGCGCCGGGCGCGGCGCCCGTGCAAACGCGCGAGGACAGGTTCTCTCTGGGCTGGTACGGGGTGTGAAGCGGCGTGGGGCATGCAGACACGTGTCCGTTCTCGCCAGCGAGGGGCGGCCGCCCTCGCATCGTGCCTCCTCGTCCTCCTCCCTGGGGCCTGTTCGGGTGCCCAACCTGCCTTCCCGCTGCGCACCCCGCTGGGGGAACTCACGGTGACCGACGGGGCCTGCCCCGCCCCCGCCTGCCGGCGGGGGCCCGCCCTGTGGCGCCGCGACTCAGCGGGCCGGCGCCACCTGCTCCTCTACCTACCGGACCGCACGGCACGAATCGTCGCGGCCCGTCCCACCCGGGACGGGCGGGATCTCTTCGTCTGCGTCCGGACCCCGGCCGAGGCGCGGGTCTACCTCCTCGAGGATCCCCTAGGAGACTGGCGCTTGAGCGAGACGCCCTGGCGCCGGGGCTGCCCTCCGCTGCCCGGGGCGCGCGCCGGGGTGGCATCCGAGACTCAAGGGGGGCAGCCCGGGCCGCTGCAGGTGCAGTTCGCGCCGCTCTCGCAGGTATACTGACACAGGTTCTTGTCGCTGCTGGCGCAGTGGATGATGCACGTCGCTCCATTCTTGCACTGGGGCTGGCAGGGCCCGGAACCAGTGCAGCGGATGTCGCAGGTCGAGCCGCCCGCGCAGGTTGGCTTGCAGACGTCCCCATGGGAGCAAACGAAGGCGCACGCCGAGTCCTTCTGGCACGTTGGGGTGCAGTTTTCGGTGCCGGGGAGGCATCGAACCTCGCAGCCGAGACCGTCGCAGTTCACCTGGCAGTCCCCGCTGTCGCAGACGGCATAACAAGAAGATCCGTTCTTGCACTGTGGGTTGTTGCAGGCATCTTTCTCGCCCCGACAGTCGTAGAAGCAGGCGCAGTCCCCTGGGCAGCTCGGGCAGCCATCTGCGGCGGTGCAGCGGTGGACGCAGCAGGTCATCCCACAGCCCGAGCTGCAGTCCGCGATGCAGGCCTCGCAGGTCCCGTCGAAGGGCGGCTCGACGACACACACATTCTTCACACAGGTCTCGCCGGGCAGGCAGTCGCCGGGCTGGGTGCAGGCGGCTCCGCTGGGCGTGATGTTGTCGGTCATCCCGTCGCAGTCGTTGTCGAGTCCGTCGCAGGCCCGCTCGGTCGGCTGATAGCCCGGGGGGTAGTTGCAGGTCCAGGCGGCGTCGACACAGGTCGGGGGCGGGGCCGAGGCGCAAATGCCCAGGCGACTGCAGCCAGACTGCTCCCACGCCGCATTGCCGACGATGTTGTCGGGGGTGCCGTCGCAGTCGTTGTCGAGTCCATCACAGGTCTCCGGCTCGGGCCCCTTTCCTCCGAGGCAGGGGCCCCACTGGCCGCTGGCATCGCAGGTCTGGGTGCCCTGGCGACATTCCCCGATGGCCGACCCGCAGGCGCGGCTCTCGCCGGGGGTGCAGGGGCCGCCGCCATCGGGCTGCCCCGCGTCGGGCTTCCCGCCGTCGGAGACGCCCCCATCGCCCGCCCCCGCGTCGGGCCGCCCCGCGTCGGGGACGCCCGAGTCGACGGAGCCCGAGTCGGGTCCGCCGCCGTCGTGTGCCGCCGCGTCCGGTCCTTCGACGGGCTGGCACGTCCAGGTCCCCGGCTCACAGCGATAGCCGGGAAGGCAGGTCCCCTCGGCGCTGCACGGCTTCCCGGTGGGGTCGAAGCCGCTCGCCGCGCAGACGCACGCAGAGACGGCCCAGGCGCTGAGAAGGCCGGCGAAGGCGAGGCGCCCGGCGCCAGAGGTCGCCACCGACGAGGCACGCATCGCCCCCCAGCATAGCACGGCGGCCTGAGGAGGCGGCCCGCGCGCATCGCCCCGCCGGCGCGGTGCGCGCCGTGTTGCCACGAGGCCGGCGGCCACTATAGAAAGCAGCCCGCGCGCGCGATTAGCTCAGTTGGATAGAGCGCTGGCCTCCGGAGCCAGAGGTCGCAGGTTCGAATCCTGCATCGCGCGCCTCTGCTTCGCCTGCTGCTGCGCCAGCGGGTGTGATGCAGTCTTCGCGCCTGGCGGCGTCGAATCCTGCATCGCGCGCCTCTGCTTCGCCTGCGGCCAGCACGGCGCCGGTGGGTGGCCGCCCGCTCAGCGCCGGGGAGAGGTTGGCACGCCGCCAGCGGCGCGATGCCGGGGCCCACGGTAGCCCAGCGTGCGGTGGCGCACGTCGATCTGCAGCAGCGCTGTCCGGGGATCGAAGCCGAGGTGTCGCCCTACGAAGGCGATAAGGCGCATGCGCGCGGCCGGTGGCACCTCCGGGTCGACCACCAGGGCGACCGCAACGTGGCGATCGCGGTGCACGACGGGAGCGCCGTCGGGTGCGAGCGGGCGTGCCGCCACCTGCTCAGGGGAGAGGAGTCGTACGGTGATCCACCCCGCCCCGGCTGGCTGCGCATAGGTCCACGCCCGGCTCCGCCGGTCCTCCTCGCGGCCGCGCAGGACCCACGGCCTGGGGGGGCATCCGGCCGCCGCCAGCCAGGCGGCCGCGGCGTGCGCAAGGAGGAGGCCGAAGGGGCGCCGCGCCGGCGGAAGCGCCTCGACCGCCTCGAGGGCCACCGGGCGGAACTCCCCGTCACCGTAGCGCGCCAGGTAGGCACGGAAGACACCGGTACACTCGCGGCGCAGCGCGCAGTGCTCGCACTGGGGCAGGTGGGTCCGCAGGCTGCGGTGCCAGCCGTACTTGTCCACCGCCGCCTCGAGTCCCTCGGTGTCCGAGGCCACGGTGACCGTTTCCTCACCGCCGTGGTGGATGGCCGCCGGCCACTCGGGGAGCACGCAGTAGGGGAGGTTGCCGACGCGGACCTCCACGTCGAGTGCGCGCGCCTCGAAGGCGCGCAGCATCGCGTCCAGATGGGGCGCCAGCTCCGAGTAGCGGGGCATCACCGCGCCGAGGGCCGAAAGGTCCTCGAGCCCGGTGCTCTCGGGCCGGACGATGTCCACGTGGAGCTGGCGGATCCCGTAGCGTTCCACCAGCGCCGGATAGCCGGGCAGCGACGCGGCGTTCTCGCGGGTGACGCAGACGTTGGCGGTGATGCGTTGTCCCAGGGAGGAGAGCTTCTCCAATCCCGCGACGATGCGCCGGAACGAGGCCGGCCGCCGGGTGACGGCGACGTGCGCCGCCTCGGTGGCCCCCTGGATGGAGATGCGCCACTCGAAGCGCCCGAGCGCAGCCACCGCTTCCACGAAGCCGGGGCGGGGGAGGGTGACCCCGTCGGTGAAGAGCACCAGATCCTCGAAGCCGATTCGCACCGCGTGGCGCACCGCGTCCAAGAAGTGGCGGTGCAGCGTCGGCTCGCCGCCGAGGAAGACCACCCTGCGGGCCCCCGAGGCGCGCGCTTCGTCGAGCGCCCGGAAGATCGCCTCGGCGTCGACGGGGCGGGCGAGGCCCGCCTCGGTGAGCCGCCCGCTGCTGCAGAAGACGCATCGGTTGTTGCACAGGTGGCCGAGCTGCAACTCGAAGACGTGCCCCCGGCGATTGGAGGAGACGGTGCGGGCAGCGGCGCGCTCGGCAGCGCTGAACTCGCCTCGGCGGGGAGGATCCATGCAGGGACCAGTGTCCCACGTCCGCGCCTCTTTCTGAAGAGGCCCGCAGGGGGTGTGGAAGTAAGGGCCGGTAGGCTGGAAAGGTGGGTTCGAAGGCGGCGAGAGTAGGCCGCCGGAACCGGAAGGGAGCCCCGATGATGAATCGACTCTACCTCGTGT
The DNA here is from genome assembly GCA_964471535.1 of uncultured Myxococcia bacterium. Taxonomy (GTDB): domain Bacteria; phylum Myxococcota; class Myxococcia; order SLRQ01; family SLRQ01; genus CAYYHA01. Next base: position 16,828 of record CAYYHA010000023.1, read on the forward strand.
GGCTGGCAGGCGGCCTCTTTGCCTTCACTGGGTGTGCGAGCTGCGAGGCGCCCCCGGCCTCGGGACGCTGTGCAACCGACCGAGACTGTACCGATGGCCGTCGCTGCGTCGACGGCACCTGCGTCGTGGTCGCCGGTGGGGACGCCGGCGGAGGTGGCGGTGGAGGCACCGACGCCGGCGGCAGCGACGGCGGCTCTGCGGGCGACGGCGGGGTCGCGCCGGACGGCGGCACCGTTTCCGACGGAGGCAGCGACGGAGGCGGCGACGGCGGCATCGGCGGCGACCCCGAGAACGAGATCTGCGGCAACGGTCTCGACGATACGGGGGAGGGAATCATCGACGAGGGGTGTGCCTGCACCCCGGGGAGCACCCAGGCCTGTTGGCCGGGCCCGTACCGGCGCCGGGGGATCGGCCAGTGCCGCGACGGGCAGCAGGCCTGCCGTGATTACGGGGAGTTCTACGGCTGGGGTCCCTGCGAGGGCGCCGTCCTCCCAGCGGGGGAGATCCCAGGCAACGGCATCGACGAGGACTGCGACGGCCAGGATGGCACGACCCAGTGCTCCGACCAGCCGGAGATTTGCGACAACAACACCGACGACGACTGCGATGGGCTCGCGGACTGCAGCGACCCAGACTGTCGCGCGAGCTGCCCGAGCTGTGATCCGGTCGAGTCGGTCTGCTCGGGAGCCATCGACGAGGACTGTGATGGGGTCACCGACTGCGACGACCCCGACTGCAGCCAGGCTTCCGAGTGCGCGACCGGGTGCACGCCCCAGTTCCCGTGGTTCAGCGAGATCGCCTGCATGGATGGGCAGGACAACGACTGCGATGGGAAGTACGACTGCGGAGACAGCGACTGCCGAATGCCCGGAAAGTGCGGCTGCCAAAACGCCGAAGCGCCCTCGTGCAGCGACAACGAGGACAACGACTGCGACGGGCAGGTCGACTGCGCCGATGCCGACTGCGAGGACTGTGTCCCCGGCACCTTCCGCTGGTGCGACACCCCCACCGACTGCAAGTGGGGCAAGCAGGAGTGCCAGCCCGATGGGCACTGGGGCGCCTGCAACGAGACGCTCGATACCCCGGCTGGTTGCTTGAGCGACCTCTACAGTCGCGAGTGCTGCATCAACGCCGGCGAGTGCTGTGAGAACTACCCCACCGATCAGAGTTCGGTGGGCACCTGTGACGGGATCGTGGTGCCCGGTGGAGCGTGCGGCGGGTAGGCCTGCTCCTGCTGCTGGGGGCGAGCGCCTGCACCGGCCGGCCAGGGGAGGAGCCGGCGGCACAGCGGCCCTGGGCGCCTCCCTTCCACTGCGACGGTGACCGCTGCGTGCGAATCCATCCGCGGATGCCCGACGACGGCGAGTGGGCCTGCACCGAGGAGGCCGGGGTGGTGGTCTGCCGGCACCTCGCCGACGCCGCGGGGGTGGTGCCCGGCCCTCCCGATCCGGGCTGGCACTGCAGCGAGGGCAGGCCGCGCGTCTGCGTGGATCCTGCACCAGACCGGCCAGGCCCGGGGGTGTGGCGCTGCGCCTTTCATCTCGGCGAGGTCTGGGAGCGGCGGTGCGAGCGCGATCCCGACGCGAAGGTGATGGGGCGGCCCTGCCAGGATGCACAGGTATGTCCTCCCGACGCCGTCTGCCGGGCGGGACGCTGCCAGCCCGCCTTTCGGATCGTGCCGCAGTGCTACCAGGACGAGATGTGTGAGGGCGGCCGCTGTCGCTACGGGACCTGCCGGCCGTCTCCCCCATGAGGAGCGCCCGCCTCGTCGCCTTCCTGCTCCTCGCCGGCTGCGGCCGCCCCGCCGAGCGCAGCGTCGAACTCGTCTCGGAGACGCCTCTGGGTGCGCTCCGCGTCGAGCCCGAGGCGGCCCTGCGGCACCTCGATCGAGTGGGGCCACGGCGCGCGCGCCTTCGCCTGAAGGCCGGGACGGCGGTCACGATCCACAGCGAGGCCGGCTGTCCCGTCGAGCTGCCTGCCGGGGAGGCGAGTGGGCGAAGGCGGGTGCAGCCCTGGATCCGCGTCGAGCCCGTCCTTCCCCAGGTGGGCTGGGGTCGCCCCTTTGCGGTCCAGGTCGAACCCGGCTGCGAGGCGGCGCGTCGGGGGCAGATCCACTGGCGTCAGCTTACGGGCCAGGCGTCGCCTTTGAAGCGGTCGGAGCGCGGGTTTCGCATCGAGGGGCGCATGCCGCCGCGGCCGCGCCGTGCGCTGCCCTGGGGGGTGGTGCCCGTCTCTCCGGCGACGCGGGGCACGGTGGTCCTCGAGGCGACCTGGACGGATGGGCGCCATCGCCAGCGTCGGACGGTGGAGGTCCATGCGGCCGCCCGAGCGACGGGTTTGCCCAGCCTCGCCGTCGGGCAGCGCGTCACGCTGGGGGGCAGCGGCTGGCACCTCGTGGACCCGCCGCCGGGACAACGGGCGATCCTCGGGAACGCGGGGGACCACGCCGAGTTCCTTCCCCTCGGACCGGGGCGGTGGGTGCTCGAGGACGGTGCGGGACGCCGCCTCCGCCTCTCGGCCCTGCGCCACGACGCCTCGCCGCTCGACTGCGGGCGGGCAGGATGCCACGCCGAGGCGGCGCAGCACTTCCGGGACAACCCCATGGGCCGAGCGTTCTATGTGGACCTGGAGACCGGCCGCACGCCGGATCCGACCTGTGCCCTTGCCTGTCATACGGTGGGAGAGCCGGGCCTCCCCGATGGTGGTTTCGTCCACTTGCTGCGGACCCTCGACGCACCCTTGCCGCCTCCGGGGCCGGGGGCGTGGGCGAAGCTGCCCCGGGTCCTCCGGCGTGCCGGCGGCGTCGGCTGCACGGCCTGCCACGGGCCGGGCTCGATTCCCGAGCGCGATGCCCGGTGGGCGGTCCTGCGGGTGGGCCTGTGCGCCACCTGCCACGACGCACCCCCGCGCTACAGGACGGTTGGCGCCTGGCGCAAGAGTGCCAAGGCAGGGTCGGATGCCGATCCGTCGACCCGGGCCGGCGCCTGCGCCGGCTGCCACACGGTGTGGGGCTACCTCGACCGGCTCGGGGTGCGGAAGGCAACGCCACCGCCGCCCCAGGTGGGGGGCATCGGCCTGGGCTGCGCCACCTGCCATGCGCCCCACGGGCCCCATGCGGAGCGCCTGCTGCGCACGGTGCCGAGCGACCTGCCCGGACTGCCCACCGCGGCGGATCGGCTCTGCGCCTCTTGCCACGCGAGCGGCCCGTGGGCGGGCGCCTCGCAGGCCAATCTCGTCCTGGGCGTGGGGGGTGTCGAGCCGGCGACGGGCGCCCCGCTCGAGGGTCCGGCGCCCCACGCGGCGGCTGGCTGCGTCGGCTGCCACGATCCCCATTCGCTGGACGTGGACCCCCAGCGCTGCACGGCGTGCCATGGGACGGAGGGGCCCGAAGTCCCGCCGCTGCCCTCATTCGGAGCCGTCCCCCGCGGCGTTCCGCCCTGGCACGGCCGACCGGATGCCGCCGCCGGTTCCGATGCCGCCGCCCGTGCCGCGTGGAACCGGCGCCTCCTTGCTGCAGACCCCGCCGCGGCGGTGCACAACCCTGCCTATGCGCAGCGCCTGGCGCGGGCCGCGGCTCTCGCTCCCGAAAGGCCGCGTGCGGGCCCTCCGTAGGTGCCGCGCCGGGTGCTAGGGTAGGAGGCGCGATGCGCGCCCATGGCCTCCTCCTGGTGATGCTCGTCGGCCTTGCCGCCTGCCGTCCGCCATCCTCCCAAGAGCCGGAGCCCCCTGCACCGCCCTGGTCGCCGGGGACGGTCTACCCCACCGCCCGATCGCCGTCCGTGCGCGGCTACCTCGACCGGCGCGGCCTCATCCACGCGCACAGCGTCTACAGCCACGACGCCTGCGACGGTGAGCCACGCGACCCCGAGACCGACGCCATCGACGAGCAGTGCCTAGACGACTTCAGGCAGGGTCTGTGCGCGACGCAGCACGATTTCGTCTTCCTCAGCGATCACAGCGAGAGCTTCGCCCGATCGGAGTTTCCCGACGTGCTGCTCCATCGCGCCTCGGAAGGCGACGTGCTGCTCGAGCGCGAGGGACGCCCCGTCGCCAACTGGCTCCACTGCCAGAGCGGCTGGCAATCGCTCGTGATGGCCGGCGCGGAGACGAAGTACATGCCGGTGGGGCTCGAGCGACACGTCTCCGATTCGGTCGCAAGGCGGGAGGAGGTCTACGGCAGCGCCACCCCCGAGCACGCGCGGGCCGTGCGTGAGGCCGGCGGTGTGGTGCTCGTGGCCCATACCGAGGACTGGACGGCCGAGGAACTCGCCTCGCTGCCCATCGACGGCTTCGAGATGTACAACACCCACGCCAACCTCTTCCTCCGCATCGGCGAGGCACTGCAGCTCATCGCGGACCTCGACACGCCCGAGGTCCTGCCGCACCCCGATCTCGTCTTCCTGCCCCTGTGGAGCGAGGATCCCCGCTACGTGGATACCTGGGGGCAGGTCCTCTCGCGCGGCGTGCGACGCGTGACGACGCTCGGGACCGACTGTCACCGGAACACCTTTCGGGACCTCCTGCCGGACGGGGAACGCATCGACAGCTACCGCCGCATGATGCTGTGGTTCTCCAACCACCTGCTCGTGCGGCCGAACCCCGACGGCGGCTTCGACGATCGCGCCTTGAAGGAGGCGCTGCGGGCCGGCCGTCTCTATGGGGCGTTCGAGTATCTCGGTTACCCGGTGGGCTTCGATTTCCACGCCGAGGCGGGGAGCACGGTGACGGAGATGGGCGGGACGGTCTCGCTCTCCGACGCGCCGCGCCTCGTCGTCGCAGCGCCCACGGTGCAGAACCTCGATCCGGCGGTGCGTCCACCCGAGATCGAGGTGCGGCTGCTCCGGGCGACGGAGAGCGGCTGGGAGGAGGTCGCCCGTGAGGCGGGGGACTTGAGCGTTCGGCCCGAGGTCCCGGGGGCGTACCGTGCCGAGGTCCGCATGCGGCCCTACCACCTGCTCGACGATCTCGGTGCCTACGACGAACGCGCCCTCGACGAGCGCTTCGTGTGGATCTACGCCAACCCCATCTACGTGGCGCCGTGACCACGCGGCGCGGTCCGTACCCGGGCGCCGTGGGGCCCTGCCCTCCGATCCTCCGACCAGCTAGGCACGCGACCGGGTGACCGGGGGCGCCTCATGCGAGGAGGGGATCGGCGGGGCCCGGGGCCCGGCCGATGGATCGGTACTCCCGGTGGCGCTGCTGGCTGTGGTGGCTCCCCGCCCGTTGTCGCAGTTCGCCCGCGAGAAAGACGAGCATCTGGTCGCCGCAGAGGGGGCAGGAGACACGGGCGGCCTCCGCCGTGGGGTCGGGGCAGTACATCTCGAAGCAGTGATGGCATCGGTCACAGGTGACGGCCTGGTGCATGGCGAACCTCCTCTCACCCTTAGCGACACGGCGCCGCCAAAAAACTTCAAAGAAAACAATAGGTTGTGACGTAGGTCACACGCGTGCTGCACCTGGCTGCGTGCGCTGGGGGCGGGATGAGGCGCTCCCCTCGTGTGCCGGTATCCTTTCCGCCGCCTCCTCCGTCTACCCAGTGAACGGCGAGGAACTCGCCACAACGAAGGAGGTCGATCATGTGCAGACTCAATGAAGCTTGGTGGGATCGTGCCGCGCGTATCCTCCTTGGGGCGGTCCTGCTCGCCCTCGGATGGGGCGGCTTCGTCACGGGGACGGCAGGGACGGTACTGAAGTGGGTGGGCTTCGTGCCCCTCCTGACGGGGCTCGTCGGCTACTGCCCGCTCTATGCACTCTTCCGCTTCCGTACGAAGCCCTGTCAGGAGGCGCAGGGACACCTGCCCGGTCCGCAGCCGGGCGGCCAGCGGGCGTGACCGTGGGGGTGGCGGCGGAGGCCGCCGGGCCAGAGGGGTAGCCGGGTGGCCTTCGCATCCGCCCTGTGGCAGCCTCGCGCGCGGGCCCTCTTGGGCCAGGTCGTCAGCGGATGCAGCGAGGGAGCGATGCCCAGCGAGACGAGCAAGACCGCCGAAGCGAAGGTCCGCGAGGCGATCGTCGACGCCCTGCCCTCGCTCTATCGCCTCGCCCGCTCGCTGCAGAGGCGCCCAGATGCGGCGGAGGACCTGGTGCAGGAGGCGGTGGCCCGCGCCCTGGCGCGGGCGTCCAGCTTCTCAGGGAAGGGGAGCCCCGCGGCGTGGATGCGAAGCATCCTCTACCGGCTCGCCCTCGACGCCCACCGGCAGAGCGGCCGGGAGACGCCCGAGGCGTGGGTCGAGGAGGTGGAGGCGAAGTGGAGGGACGATGCCTACACCGTGGACCCGGAGCGGGTCGCCGCCGCGGTCGAGGACGAAGAGCGCCTCGCCGACGCGCTGTGGCGGCTACCGTTCCTCTACCGCACCGTCGTGCTCCTCCACGACGCTGAGGGCTGGACGGTGCGAGAGATCGCCGAACTCCTGGAGATCGGTCTCCCGGCGGCCAAGCAGCGCCTCCGCCGTGGGCGCATGCTCCTGGTCTCGGCGCTGGCCGAGGAGGCGGAGCGGAGGAAGGCCACCGAGGGGGTACCCATGCGTTGCTGGGATGCGAGAGAGCATGTGTCGGATTACCTCGACGGAACGCTGGACGAGGAGACGAAGGCGCGCATCGAAGCGCACCTCGAACGCTGTCCCACCTGCCCGCCACTCGTCGCCTCGCTCGTGGGGGCGCGGCAGGCGGTTGGGGCGCTGCGGGACCCCGACAGCGTCCTGCCCCCGGAGCTGGCGGCGCGGATCCGAGCCCACCTGGACCAGCACGCAGGCACGGCGAAGGCGTAGCACGGCGCCCATCGTGCTCGCCGCGGGGATGCACTAGGGTACGGCCCCATGCAAGAGCTCGAGACGGCGTTCACCCGCCAGGTTGGAATCGAGGTGCCCCTCATCTGCGGGGCCATGTATCCGTGCAGCAATCCGGAGCTGGTCGCGGCGGTGAGCGAGGCCGGGGGCATCGGCATCGTGCAGCCCATCTCCCTCGTCTTCGTGCACGGCTACGAACTGCGAGAGGGGCTTCGGCGAATCCGGCGCCTCACCGACCGGCCCATCGGCTTCAACGCCATCGTCGAGAAGAGCTCGAAGGTCTACGAGGACCGCATGCGGCGTTGGGTCGACATCGCGCTCCAGGAGGGCGTGCGCTTTTTCATCACCGCGCTCGGCAACCCGCGGTGGGTGGTGGAGAAGGTGCATGCGGCAGGGGGCATCGTCTACCACGACGTCACCAACCGCAGGTGGGCGGAGAAGGCGATGGAGGCCGGGGTGGACGGGCTCATCTGCGTGAACGACCGCGCGGGAGGGCATGCCGGTGAGATGTCCCCGGAGAGACTCCATGCGGCTCTGGCCGATCTGGGTGTCCCTTTGGTCTGTGCCGGCGGAGTCGGCGGCCCGCGTGCCTACGTGGAGATGATGCAGCTCGGCTACGCGGGCGTGCAGATGGGCACCCGCTTCATCGCCACCACCGAATGCACCGCCCATGCCGACTACAAAGAGGCCATCCTGAAGGCGCACGCGGACGACATCGTGCTCACCGAGAAGATCTCCGGCGTGCCCGTCTCGGTGATCAAGACCCCCTATGTGGAGAAGGTGGGGACGAAGGCGGGCCCCCTCGCGCGGCGGCTCCTGCGGGGGCGAAGGACCAAGCACTGGATGCGCCTCTTCTATTCGCTGCAGTCCATCTGGCAGCTCAAACAGTCCAATCTGAAGGGCGCCGGGTACAAGGAGTACTTCCAGGCGGGAAAGAGCGTCGAGGAAGTGCGGGAGATCCTTCCGGCCGGAGAGGTCGTGCGCGCCTGCGCGAAGGCGCTCTCCGACGCGCGTGCTGCCGCATGAGGCCTCCGCGCTTGGACACGGGCCGTCGGACCCGACGGGTCGCATGACGAATCGGGGTGAGGTGATCCAACGCTCGACGGAGCAGGGGCGGCTCGGGTCACTCCACGTAGCCTAGGGCCTTGAGCGCCTCCTCGGCCTCGCGATCGAGGAGCGGGCGTGCCGCCGGCGCCCTCTGCTCCTCGCCCACGTGATCGAGGAGCAGGTGGAGGAGCCGCTCTCCTTCGGGGATTTTCCCGAAGAGGTCTTGCGTCTCGCCCGGGTCCGTGGACAGGTCGAAGAGGGTGGGGTGGAAGCCGCCGCCTGCCTTCGGATAGAGGATGAGCTTGTAGGGGGGCTGCCGGAGGGCGAAGAGGTGGCCTTTCGGCGCCTGGTCCACGCCCGCCGGCAGGACGACCCGTTTCGGCTCGCTGCGCGCCTCCAGGAAGAGGGGGCGGGGCGGCCACGGGGCGCCGGCGAGCAGGGGCAGGAGGGAGCGGCCGTCCACGGGCGCGGCCGGCAGATCGAAGAGTTCCGTGATGGTGGGTGCGAGATCGATGTGCCCGACCGGGGCTGCGATGCGCCGGCCGCCGTGGCGCCCCCCCGGTAGGCACAGGAGCAGCGGGACGTGCACCTGCTCCTCGAAGAGGCGGCCGCCGTGGTCGAAGATCCAGGGGCGCTCGTACAGCGTCTCGCCATGGTCGGCCGTGACCACGACCACGGTCTGCTCGAGGTCACCTCGCGCCTCGAGGGCGTCGAGGAGCCGGCCGAGGTGGTGGTCCGCGTAGGCGATCTCGTTGTCGTAGCGACGGATCCACTCGGCCGCCGCCGCGGCGTCCACCCGGGATTTCGGCCCCGGCAGCCAGAAGCCCTCCGTGTGAACCTTCCACTCGCGGTGCGGAGGGGGAAAGCGGCGATCGAAGGGGGGTGGGGCGTCGTAGGGGTAGTGGGCGTCGAAGAGGTGAACGAAGAGGAAGTAGGGTCCGGCTTGCTGCCGCAGCCAGGCCAGCGCCGCATCGATGGTCCCCTCGGCGTCGCGCGTGTTACCCTGGGGCAGGCGGTCGTCGTAGCGCGAGAAGCCGCGGTCGAGACCGGTCGGCCGGCCCTTCATCGTCCAGCCGCTGACGAAGGCGCCGGTGGCGAGGCCGGCCTCGGCGAGGCGTTCGGCGAGCGTGGGCACCGCAGGCGAGAGGCGCCCGCCGTTGTAGCGAAGCCCGTGGTGGGTGGGGTAGCGCCCGGTGAGGATCGAGGCATGGGCGGGCGCGGTGTTGGTCTGCGTGGTGATGGCTTGGTCGAAGCGGATACAGCGGCGGGCGAAGGCGTCCAGCCGAGGCGTGGTGTCACGCGCGTAACCGTAAACGCCGAGGTGGTCGCGGCGGGTCGTATCCAGCGTGATCAGCACCAGGTTCTTCGGGGCCGCGCCCGCGGCGCGCAGCGCCGGCGGACGGCCGAGTGTGGCGACGAGGCAGAGACCGGCCGCGAGCGGACCGAGCACGGAGAGGGCAAGCCAGAGGCGCACGCCGATGGGGTAGAGGAAGGCGCCGCACCTCGCAAGGGGGCGCAGCGGCGAAGGGCCGGGCGCACCGGCGTGACGGGTCGCTCGCCCGGAAGCGGGCGCCTGGGCTACCATCGGCGGCGGCATGGGCGAGACGGGGCGCACGCCACCGATGGGACGGCTCGGTCGCTACGTGATCGAGCGGCCGCTCGGCCGGGGCGGGATGGCCGAGGTCTATCTCGCGCGGGCGGAGGGGCCCGAGGGCTTTCGCCGGCGCGTCGCGCTGAAGGTCATTCGCAAGGAATACACCGAGGCGAAGGACTGGGTGCGGATGTTCCAGGATGAGGCACGCACCGCGGCGCACTTCACCCATCCCAACATCGTGCAGATCTACGACTTCGGTTGCATCTCCGGGCGCTACTACCTGGCCATGGAGTACGCCGAGGGCGAGTCCCTCGAGCACATCCTCCGGCGCCTGAAGGAGAAGGGGCGAAGGCTGCCCGACGCGGTGGCGGCAGCGGTTGGAATCGAGGCGGCGGGGGGCCTTGCCTATGCCCATGCGGCGACCGACGATGCGGGTCGGCCGCTCGGCGTGGTGCACCGCGACTTGAGCCCGGACAACCTGCTCCTCACCCCCGAGGGATACGTGAAGATCCTCGACTTCGGCATTGCGAAGGCATCGGGGCGGGAGCAGCGCACGCAGACGGGGATGATCAAGGGCAAGCCGGCCTACATGTCGCCGGAGCAGGCCCGGGGCGAGGCCCTCGACGGGCGCAGCGACGTCTTCTCCCTCGGAGCGGTGCTGTGGGAGGCCCTGGCCGGCGAGCGCCTGTACACCGCAGAGGGCCTGGCTGCGCTCATCGGGAAGGTCGCCTACGAGCCGCCACGGCACCTCGCCACCGTCGCTCCCACCGTGGACGCCGCCCTCGCCGAGGTGGTGATGAGCCTGCTCGAGCGTGACCGCGACCAGCGCCCGAGCGCCTCGGAGGCTCAGGCGGCGCTGCGCAACGTGCTGCGGGTGCTCGGCGGGGGCACGCCGCAGGAGATCTTGGCGCGCTGGAATGCCGGGGGCATGGAGGCGCCACCCATCGGGGGCGCGCCCACCCACGACCCCTTCCTCACGCCGCCCCCTGCCGACCCCTTTCCTGCGCCCAGTGCCGGGTCGGAGCAGCGCCGTGCGCCTTCGCTGCTTCCGTCCACGCCGCCGCCCGCGGCCGCAGGGCCGGCGATGGCGGGTGGGGGCCCGCACGGGAGGGCGACAGAGGCCGTGCGCCAGTCCGCCCCGTCTCCCGCTGGCCCCGCACCGGCCGGTGGCGGGATCGCGCCACCGCCGTTGGGGCCTCCCCGCGCCCCCACCGCGGCCGAGGCACCAGAGGGTGGGGCCGACGACGGTCCCCTCGAACTGGCGGTCGACCCAGCCACGCTCCGCGCGCCGGCCCCCGAGCGGCCCCAGGCGGGCGGCACGCCGACCCCAACGCCGCCGCCGGCCTCCGCGACGCCCAAAGAGCGCCTCCCCCGCTGGCTCCCGGCGGCCGGGATTGCCCTGGGCGTGCTCCTCGTCGTCGCTGGGTTGGCTTTCGCTCTCATCCCGGGCGGAGAGGCGGCCGAAGAAGAAGCCACGCAGCAGGCCGGTGGGCTCATCCGCCTCTCGGTCCGCTCCACGCCGGCCGGGGCGAAGATCGAGGTCGACGGCGTCGAGACGGGCCAGCGGACCCCCGCGATGGTGGAGGTCCTCGACCTCTCCAACCACCGGATCCGGCTCACGAAGGCGGGCTATGGCCCCGTGGTCGCCGTGGTGCCCCGGGAGCGCGTCGCCGACGGGGTGGACCTGACGCTGCCTCCGCTGACCTCGGTCGAGGTTGCGGGCACCGTCCCGGCGAGCATCTATTGTGACGGGGAACTCGTCCTCACCGAGGCGCCGGGGGCCTTCCAGATCCCCGCCGGCGAGCACACCCTGCGGGCCGAGGCCGAGGGCTACCTGCCCTTCGAGGAGCGCGTCTACGTTCCCGAGGGCGGTCTGACCTGGGAGCCACGTCTGCAGCAGTCGGCCTACCTGCAGGTGAGCAGCCGGCCTGCGGGGGCGCGCATCTTCGTCGATGGGAAGGCGACGCATCGGGTCACACCGGCGAAGATCGAGGTGGCCCCCCGAGAGAAGGCGGCGGTGCGTCTCGAGCACGGGGTGCTCTCGGCCGAGACGACGGTGCGCGCACCACCGCCGGGGAAGACGCGCCGGGTCAAACTGGTCCTCCGCGACGAGCTGGCGCGGCTACTGAAGCAGCGGGAGCGGTTGAACGCCCGGCTCCTCTCGGTGGATCGGCGGCTGGCGGAGCTCGGCGATCGCATCGATCAGTCGATCCTCGACGGGAAGGACCTCTGGCGCCTTCAGCGTGAGCAGCAGGCGCTCGAGGAGGAGTTCGACCACCTGAACGAAGTGCGCTACGAACTCGACGCCCGCATCGACGAGCTGAAGGCACGCCGCGGCCTCGAGTGAAGCGCCGCGGCGGTGTGAAGTTGTCGCTACATGGCGCAACACTCTGCGCCGTCCCAGCACCGCCAGTGAGGGATCCCTTTGTTTTCGAAGGGGATTCTCCATGGCCCGCCCGTTGCTGAGAGGGCCGGGAGGGCCATGCCTGGCCGGACGCCAGGCGCGAACGCCTGGGATCGAAGGTCTGTGGGAACGGTGGGCGCGGGACGGAGGCTCGACGGGGGCCGAGGGGCTCTTCCTCCGTTTCGGGCCGATCCTGCTCGGGAGTCGACATGAACTTTGGGTTCGTCATCAACAACCGCACCTGCATCGGATGTCACGCCTGCTCGACCGCTTGCAAATCCGAAAACGAGGTGCCGCTGGGGGTGTATCGCACCTGGGTGAAGTACACCGAGACCGGCACCTACCCGGACAGTCGCCGCCACTTCCAGGTGACGCGCTGCAACCACTGCGCGAACCCACCCTGTGTCCGGATCTGTCCGGTGACTGCGATGTACCAGCGGGACGATGGCATCGTGGAGTTCGACAAGGATCAGTGCATCGGGTGCAAGGCGTGCATGCAAGCCTGCCCCTATGATGCCATCCACATCGACCCCGACACGGGCACGGCTGCCAAGTGCCACTACTGCTCCCACCGGATCGACCTCGGCCTCGAGCCGGCCTGCGTCGTGGTCTGTCCCGAACATGCGATCATCGCTGGGGATCTCGACGATCCCGAGAGCGAGATCAGCCGGGTACTCGCCCGCGAGGAGGTGGCTGTTCGCAAGCCCGAGCAGGGCACGGCGCCCAAGCTCTTTTACATCGAGGGGAACGACGTCAACCTGCATCCCACCGCGGCGCCCCTCCCCGAGCAGTTCTTGTGGGCCGAGGTGGTCTCCGAGGTCGGGGAGCGTGAGGCCGAGGTCGAAGCGGAGGTGGGCCCGCCGTCGGCACAGGAAGCCCGGCGCCGGGCGCCGGCGGGGTCGCCGATTCGCACCCCGGCCACCCAGGGGCTTCCACAGCGGCCGATCGCGCTGCGCGGGGGGCGGCAGGCGGAGCACATGGTGCAGGTCGCCTACAATGCACAACACAAGATCCCCTGGCACTGGCCGGTGCCCACCTACCTGGTAACCAAGGGGATTGCGGCGGGAGCCTTCCTTCTCGCGGCGGCGGGCGCTCTCTTCGGCTGGTTCGAACTCGGTGCGGGGGAGGCTGCAGCCCTCGGCGGCCTCACCGTCGCCTTTCTCCTCGTGACCACCGCGCTGCTCGTCATCGACCTCGAACGGCCGGAGCGCTTCCTACGGATCCTGCTGCGGCCCCAGTGGAAGAGCTGGCTGGTGAAGGGGGCCTTCCTCCTCGTTGGCTTTTCCGTCATCGCGGGTCTGTGGCTGGTCGCCGAGGGCGGGGCGGCCCTCGATCTCCTGGCACCCGAGGCCGCACAGAGCGCTCGGCCGTGGCTCCTCGGCATCGGCGCACCCCTGGCGATCGGGGCGGCGGTGTACACCGCCTTCCTCTTCGGCCAAGCGGAGGGGCGTGATCTGTGGCAGAGCCCGCTGTTGCCTCTCCACCTCTTGGTGCAGGCAGCCTTCGCCGGCGCCGCGGCGGTGCTCGTCACCGGAGCGGTCCTGCCGCTGGGCGAGGGCCTCGTCGTGGCCGCCCGCTGGACCCTGGGCGTCGCGCTCGTCGCCGACCTCTTCGTGCTCCTCCTCGGCGAGGTGGCCATGCCCCACGCCAGCGAGGTCGCAGCGCGCGCTGCGCACCGCATCACCCACGGCCCCTACCGATGGCACTTCTGGGGAGGCAGCCTGGTCGCCGGGCATCTCCTGCCGCTTCTCCTCCTCGCGCTCCCGGCCCCTGCTGCAGGTGCCCTCGCCGGTCTGTTCGTCCTCGTGGGTCTGTACCTGTACGAGCATGCCTTCGTGATGGCGCCCCAAGAGATCCCGAATTCTTGAGAGGACCCAAGCCGATGAGTGCGCACCGAAGCTTCCTCACCGCTCTCCTCGGGCTCGTGACCGAGTCGGCCCCCGAACCCTCCGGCCCCACCAACGTGGCGGGCACCGACCTCCCGCGCTTCTCGCGGGCGGAGCGCGAGCCCGTGCGACTGACCCACGTCCGCCACCCCGACGGTCGGATGAGCTCCTATCCGCCCGTGGAGTACTGGGACGATTGGGTGGAGTGGGATCCGAAGGCCTGGCCCAAGAAGGTGCCGCGCCACTACACGCTGGTGCCGACGATCTGCTTCAACTGCGAGAGCGCCTGCGGACTGCTCGGCTACGTCGACAAGAAGACCTTCGAGATCAAGAAGTTCGAGGGCAACCCGGTGCATCCCGGCAGCCGCGGCCGCAACTGTGCCAAGGGCCCGGCCACGATCAACCAGATCTATGACCCGGAGCGCATCCTCTATCCGCTGAAGCGCGTGGGTGCGCGGGGCGAGGGAAAGTGGAAGCGCATCTCGTGGGACGAGGCGCTCAACGAGATTGCCGCGAAGATGCGCGAGAGCCGCAAGCGCCGCCGGGATGGCATCGTCTACCACGTGGGCCGGCCCGGTGAGGATCACTTCACCAACCGGGCCATCACCGCATGGGGCGTCGACGGGCACAACTCGCACACCAACATCTGCTCCTCGGGCGCACGGGCTGGCTATGCCTTCTGGAGCGGACTCGATCGTCCGAGCCCCGATCACGCCCATGCACGGGCCATCCTGCTCATCTCCAGTCATCTGGAGACCGGCCACTACTTCAATCCGCACGCGCAGCGGATCATCGAAGGCATGGAGAAGGGGGCGAAGCTCATCACCTTCGACCCCCGCCTCTCGAACACGGCGTCCAAGAGCGACGTGTGGCTGCCAACGTGGCCCGGCAGTGAGCCGGTCGTGCTCTTGGCCATCGCCCGCCATCTCATCGTCCACGATCTCTACGACAAGGCCTTCGTGGAACGGTGGGTGAACTGGAAGGAGACGCTCGAGAAGGCGGGACCCCATTTGACGGGAAAAGCGAGGCGCATCCTGGAGGAGGAGAACGACGGCTCCTTCCAAACCTTCGACCGGCTCCTAAAGGCGCTCTACGACGAGTTCACCTTCGAGCGCGCGGCCGAAGAGGCGAAGGTACCGGTGGAGCGTATTCGCGAGGCCGCGGAGATCGTCGCGAGCTGCGATGGGAAGCTGGCCACTCACACCTGGCGCTCTGCCAGCATCGGAAACCTCGGCGGCTGGCAGGTGGCCCGCTGCCTCTTCTTCCTGAACGTGCTCACCGGAAGCGTGGGGACCAAGGGAGGCACCTCTCTCAATGCTTGGAACAAGTTCGTGCCGAAGCCCTTCGACACGCCGCCGCCGTTCAACGCGTGGAACGAGCTGCACCTGCCCCACGAGTGGCCGCTCGCCTTCTTCGAGATGAGTTTCCTCCTGCCCCACTTCCTGAAGGAGGGACGGGGTGAGATCGACGTCTACTTCACACGGGTCTACAACCCGATGTGGATCAATCCCGACGGCTTCATGTGGCTCGAGGCGCTGCGGGACGAGGAGAAGATCAAGTGCCACGTGGCGCTGACCCCCACCTGGAACGAGTCGGCGTGGTTCGCCGACTACGTCCTTCCCATGGGGCACGCTGGAGAGCGCCACGACCTGATGAGCCAGGAGACCCACGCGGGGCAGTGGATCGGCTTCCGGCAGCCCGTACGCCGCGTGGCCATGGAGCGCGCCGGCAAGAAGGTCCACCGAACCTATGAAGCCAACCCCGGCGAGGTGTGGGAAGAGGCCGAGTTCTGGATTGACCTCTCCTGGCGGATGGACGAGGACGGCTCCCTGGGGATACGCAAGCACTTCGAGAGCCCGTACCGGAAGGGCGAGCCCATCAGCATGGATGAGTACTGGGGATGGATCTTCGAGCACAGCGTGCCGGGGCTGCCCGAGGCGGCGAAGGCCGAGGGGCTCACCCCCCTCGAGTACATGAAGCGCTACGGGTGCTTCGAGGTGAAGAAGGAGGTCTACGAGCCCTACCTGGAGAAGGGCTTTCCCACGCCGAGCGGTCTCCTCGAGTTCTTCTCCCCCACCCTGGCCGAGTGGGGGTGGCCCGAGCAGGAGTACGTCATCCCCTGGCCGCTGAAGAGTCACGTGCACCCCGACGAGATCGATCTCGAGAAGGGTGAGATGGTCCTGCTCCCCAACTTTCGCCTCCCCACCCTCATCCACACGCGAAGCGCCAACGCGAAGTGGCTCTACGAGATCTCCCACCGCAACCCCGTCTGGATGCACACCAGCGACGCGAGGCGGCTGGGCCTGAAGTCCGGCGATCTCGTGCGCGTGGAGACGGAGATCGGCTACTTCGTGGACAAGGTCTGGGTCACCGAGGGCATCAAGCCGGGCATCATCGCGATGAGCCACCACCTCGGACGCTGGCGCCTCGAGGACCGGGACGAGGGCCACGGCGTGGGTGTAGGGCCGGGCATGAGCAACCTGGCTGCCCTGGAGGAGGAGGGTACGCAGCACCGGCTGCGCATCCGCAAGGGGGCCACACCGTGGAAGACCTTCGACCCGGATACCGAGCGGGTGTGGTGGCACGATGTGGGGGTGCACCAGAACCTCACCCACGCGGTCCACCCCGATCCCATCAGTGGCGCCCACTGCTGGCTGCAGAAGGCGGTTCGGGTCTCGAAGCCCGAGCCCGGGGATCGCTACGGCGACGTCTTCGTGGACACGAAGCGGTCCATGGAGGTCTATGAGCGGTGGAAGGCGCTGACCCGGTCCGCGGTGGACCATTCCCCCGATGGGACGCGCCGCCCCTACTGGCTCAAGCGGCCGCTGAAGCCGGTGAAGGAGGCCTACAAACTCCCGGAGAAGCCGTTCGGACGATGATGGCGCGCCACCTTCAGGACCGCGATGTGGCCGCAGGGCGGCGCGCCGCCTGGCTGCTCCTCGCGCAGGTCGTGGAGCGCGGGGTCGAGCCGGCCACCGCCGCTGCGCTGAGCCTCGCGCCCGAGCTCGCCCCCCATCTCGAGCCGCCCGTGGACTTCGATGCGCAGGCGGCGCGCCACTATGCGCTCTTCGGGCTGGCGGTGTACCCCTATGCGGGTCTCTTCCTCGATCGAGACGGCGAGGCGGGCAGTCCCCAGATCCTGGCCTGGTACGAGCGGCATGGATTCTCGGCGCCCGCCTCGCAGTCGGCGGACCACGTCGGCAGCCTCCTTCGCTTCCTCGCCACGCTGCCGCCCGATGAGGCGCGGGCCTTCGCCGAGACGGTCCTGCTGCCGATGCTGCCCCCACTCCTGGTGGCCGTCTCGCGGGAAGGCGACCCGCTCTACGAGGCGATCTTCGCCCTCCTGTTCTCCCTTCTCGTCGACTTCGCAGAGGCGGTGGGCGTCCGCTTCGACGCTGCAGGCC
>CAYYHA010000024.1:0-33629 GCA_964471535.1 uncultured Myxococcia bacterium
CCGCGGCGGGGGCCGCGGACCCGCCTCCGGCGCGCCCTCCTCGGGGGCGGGGTGGGCATCGCCGCGCTCTGCGGCTTCCTCCTCCTGCTGCCGCGCCTGCGGGTGCGCCGCAGGATCGAGGTGGATGCAAGGCAGGACCTGGCCCGGCTGCTGCGGACCGTCCTGACCCGTCCCGAGGCCTTCGGGTCGCTTCCGGAACTCTTCCGGCGCCGCCTCCTGCCCACCGTCTCCGGCCCTCGCCTCTCCCTCTCCGCCGCCGTCGATCTGGCCCGGGAGCAGCGCCTCTACGTCACCCGCCTGGCCTCCGAGATGGGGCAGGCGGCACAGCGACGGGGCGTGCCCTTGCTCGACGGCAGGGCCCCGGAGGTCCAGGCCGTGGCGAGCGGGCTGGGTGCGGTGGATCTCGATCGCTTCGAGGCCCTGCTGGCGCGGGCCCGGACGACCCCCCTCACCGAAGCGGCCGAAGACGTGCTCCGCGAGGCGGGGCTCTTTTGGGCGGTGCGCCTAGGCCGGGACCTGCCGAGCCGGATCGAGTCGCTGCATCTACCTCGCCGCGGCCTACTCGCCGAGGCTCCGCAGGCCGAGCGGGTGGTCCTCGTGGATGCCGCGCTGCCGTGGGCCGCGGCGGGCCCTGCCGAGGTAGGGGATGCGCCCCCGGTGCGCGCCGCTGCGGTCTTCGTCTTCCTAGAGGAGCTCGTGGTGGCACTCCGCCTCGAGGGCAGCCTGCGCGCGCGTGTGCTCGCGGCGGCTGGCCGCCGGGTGCTCGGGGAGGCTTCGACGTCGTGCGCCTGACGCCGTCCGAGCTTTTCACCATCGACGTCGAGGCGGAGATCCGCAAGCTCACCACGGCCGTCTTTGAAGGACCGTGGGTGCTTCCGGCGGAGCTCGTGCGTGTCGCCGTTCGCGCCGGCGCTCGGCGGGTGGAGATCGAGCTCTCACGGGGCGCCCTACGAATCTGGGACGACGGGACGGGGCGCCCGAAGGGCCTCCTCGAGGCGGTGGCGCGTCTGGCCGACGCCGGGGCTCCGGCTCGCGCCCGCCACGAGGCCCTGGCCTGGCTCGAGGGCTCGGGCCACCTCGCCTATGCGGCCCTCCTCTCCGCTGGGTACCAGAGCCTCCGCCTCAGCGCAGGGGGCGCGTGCCTTTGCCTCGCGGCGGGCCGCGAGCCGATCCGCACATCGGCGCCCGAGGCGGGGAGCACCGAAGTGGAGGTGCGAGGGGGCGGCGTGAAGGCGAATGCAGCGGCCCGCCATCTCGAGGCGGTATGCCGCTTCGCCCCGGTGGAGATTCGCCTCAATGGCCGACCCATTCGTCGCGGCTTCCTCGATGCGGTGGCCTACGATGCGCTCGCGGTCCTACCCGGCTGGGTGGCGGTGCCCCGGCGGGGCTTGGGCACCCAGATCTGGCTCCTCGAGGATGGGGTGGTCTCGGCCCGAGTCACGCTGCCCGAGGGTCTGCCCCTCGCGGCCGCGGTGGAACTGGGGGGGCTTCCCCGGGCGCCGGGCCACGCGGGGCTACGGGAGGCGCTCGGTCCCCACATCGAAGCGATCTTGGACGAGGGCGTGGCGCTGGCCGCTTCGAGCTTCGGCGACCCGGCCCTCGGTGCCGCCGCGCGGGCGCGCTTGAAGGCGCTCCTCCTCGAGGCCTTCGCGGAGGGTCGAGGGCTCGCCCGCATTCGGGCGGTGCCCTGTGTGGACGCGTGGCTGGGCGGTGGGAGCGAGCGCCGTGCGCTCACCCTCGCCCATCTCGAGGCGGCGGTCCGCCAGCAGGGACGCCACCTGCTCGCCCTCGATCCTGGCCGTGACCCCAGGCGCTACCTCCTCGGCGAGGATCCCGTGTGGATCCTGGACGCCACGGAGCGGCTCCTCCTCGGCGAGGCGCTCGGTGTTCGCTTCGCCATGCCGCCGCGGGCCCGCGCCCGGCCCTCCGTGCGCCGCCGCCTCACCGAGGCCCTCGAGGCAGCGGGCCGGGTCTTCCGGCGGCGGCTCCGGACCCTTGCCGCAGGGGGACGCGGGCGGGTCCTCCAGCCCGAGGAACTCGGGCCGGTGGAGCGTGACTTCGCCAGGCTCTTCGACCCCGCGAATACCATCCTCTTCACCACCGGTGCGGCGCCCCCGCGGGTGCGCGGGCGCACCCTCTACCTGCCGCGACACCATCCAGAGGTGCGCGAGGCGCTTCGCCTCTTCGCCCTCGACGAGCGCTTCGCGTATCCTGCGGCGTACGCCCTCTCGGACGGGCTGCTCCGGCCCCCGCTGGCCGTGCGCGAGGCCTTTCGGAGCGCGCTCAGCGGGGAAGCCCCCTTGCCTCGTCTCGAGCGCGACGCGCCGCTGCTTCCAGCGCCGCCCCGCTGAGCCGGTACCGGACCCACTCGGTGAGCGGGCGTGCGCCCAGCGCCTCGTAGAAGGCCCGCGCCGGCTCGTTCCAATCGAGCACCGACCATTCCATGCGCTTGCAGCCCCGCGCCAGGGCGCGCCCGGCGAGGTGGAAGAGGAGCGTCTGGCCGATCCCTCGGCCGCGGTAGCTGGGGTCGACGTAGAGGTCCTCCAGGTACAGCCCCGGCGCCCCTCGCCAGGTCGAGTAGCTGTAAAAGTAGAGGGCAAAGCCGACGGGGGTCCCGTCCCACTCGGCCAGAACGGCCTCGAAGGGTGGGCGCTCCGAGGCCAGCTGCCGGCGGAGGGTCTCCGCGTCGGTTTCCACCGCGTCGGGCTCCCGCTCGTAGGCGGCCAGCGCTCGGATGAAGTCGAGGAGCCGCTCGGCGTCCTCTGCCGTCGCGTCTCGGATCCGGAGGCTCACCCGAGGATGCCGCGTGCCTCGAGGAGGGCGAGCACCTCTTCGATGCACGCCTCCACCGACTTCTCCCCTGCCTTCAGCACGAGCTCCGGGCTCTCCGGTGGCTCGTAGGGAGCGTCGATCCCGGTGAAGCCCTTGATCTCGCCCGCCCGCGCCTTCTTGTAGAGCCCCTTCGGATCCCGCGCCTCACAGATCTCGAGGGGCGTGTCGACGAAGACCTCCAGGAAGGGCAGACCGTCCGACTCGTGCAGGGCACGCGCCGCGCTGCGCACGGACCGGTAGGGGGAGATGAAGGCGGTGATGGCGATGCTTCCGCTGTCGGCGAAGAGCTTTGCGACCTCGCTGATGCGGCGGATGTTCTCCGCCCGGTCCTCGGGGCTGAAGCCGAGGTTCTTGTTGAGGCCGTGGCGGATGTTGTCGCCGTCGAGACGGTAGGCGTGCCGGCCCCGCAGCACCAGCCGGCGCTCGAGCTCGCTCGCCAGGGTGCTCTTGCCGCTCGCAGAGAGCCCCGTGAACCACACGGTGGCCCCGCGGCCGCCGAGGGCCTCCCAGCGGTCCGCCCGGCTGATCGTACTCTCGTGCCAGGTGATGTTCGTGCTCTTCTGCTCGCTCACGCTCCTGCCCCTCCTCGGGGGAAGCGGCTGTATCGCGCAGAGGCGGGCCGCGGTCAACCGTGCCTTGCGCGCTCGCGCGGGGCGGGGCGTTCCCTGCGCCGCGTTCCCCCACCCTCGCAGCCCGCCGCAGGCCCCGAGCCAAGGGCGGCCACCGTTGTTAGGGTGGGGTCGAAGGCGGGCCCCACGCGGTGGGGACCGGCTGCGATCCCGTTCTCGAGAGGATGCGTGTCCGCGTTGGGTCGGAGGTCCGCACGGTGAGGTTCGTCGACGAAGCACAGCTCCGGGAAGCACTCCGCCACACGCTGGCGGGTGAGCCGGTGATCACCTGGCCGCGTCTCCACCTGGAGGACCTGGAGGCGGTCGATGCGCTGCTCGCACAGAACCGTCTCGAGCCGGCAGACGCGGCGGACCGGCGCTATCTCTGCCGGGTCCACGAGGAGGCCGTCTTCTTCGTGGAGGAGGTCCTCGGTCAGCCGCTCGCGCCGCAGCTTCGGCGCCCGCGGGATCCGCGGACGCTCTTTCTCCTCGCCAGTGGCCGGCGTGGCCGCCGCCGGGCGGATGCCTGCATGGTGTTGAAGGTGATGAACGTCGTGCATCATCTCAACGCCCGGGAGCTGCGGATGCGCCTGCCCCTCTCCGACGGGGACCTGGCCTTCGCCGCCGACACGCTCGCCTACGACGCCCTCACGAAGGTGCAGCGGGCGGGGGTGCGCGTCCTGCGCTTCGAAGGCGGGGTGAAGGCGCGGCAGAGCCTGCTCCTCAAGCTGATGACGCCGGGCTACCACATGGCCGACCAGGTGCCCGATCGCGTCCGGTACCGCATCGTGGTCGAGCGCCGCGAGGACATCGTGCCGGCGGTCAAGGGCCTGATGGGCACCCTGCTCCCCTTCAACACCCTGGTGCCCGGGCAGCTGCGCAACGATCTCGTGCCCCTCGAGGAGGCGCTGACCGCACCCTCGGCCACCGCGCGTCGGG
The DNA here is from genome assembly GCA_964471535.1 of uncultured Myxococcia bacterium. Classification (GTDB taxonomy): domain Bacteria; phylum Myxococcota; class Myxococcia; order SLRQ01; family SLRQ01; genus CAYYHA01. The sequence continues at coordinate 4,380 of CAYYHA010000024.1, forward strand.
CCGAGGCCCCCGCCCCCGCCAACCCCTTCTCCGGCCCCGATTTCCGCGTGCTCTCCTTCGTTGCCGACCTGCCGATCCGATGCATCGACTTCTTCGACGCCCCGCCTTCCGCCCTCGAGGCCTTCGGGCCGGTCCTCTTCGCCACCGTGGAGATGCAGATCGTCGATGCGGCCACCGCGGAGGCCAACGAATCGGGCCGGGCCAGCCACGCCGCCTACAAGGCACGGCAGAAGGCGGCGGTGCTCGCGCGGCTGGTGCCCGGGGACGAGAGCGGGTAAATAGCAGGCATGATCGAGCATCCGAAGGAGCCCCCCGTTCGGATCGACCCGCGTGCCGAGCTGGCGAAGGCAGGCTTCAAGTCGCCCTTCTCCTTCTACGAGGGGCGGGTGTGGTGTCCCCACGGCGGGTGCCACTTCCCTCGCCTGGCGGCGAAGGTGCATCAGTCCTACGAGACCGACGACGGCGCGGTCCTCCTGGGGATCGAGTGCCCCGTGTGCCATGCCCACGGGGTGCTGCGCGAGGTGCTCGAGGAGACCGCCGAGGCCGCCTGAGTGCCCAGGCTCGGTGCGGGCGCTGCGGTGGGTGCAGCGGCGGGCGTGGGGGGTGGTGCCTCGGCCGGCGCTTCCGGCCGCGGGTGGCGCCCGCCGGAATCCGCTCGCAGGGTGGGGGCGGGATGGTGTAGGATAATGTAGTATGTCCACCGACCTGCCTCCCCTCCTGACCTGGAAGGTCTACATCCATTACCGCGAGCCCACCTATGCCGCCTACCGGGGCCACGCCCCGCGGGACCCCTACGTCGCCTCCTTCGTACTCGAGGCCCCCGGCGAGGACGCCGCCCGCGAACGCGCGGTGGCGCACTTCAAGGCCCTGTATCGGTACTCGGGGGTCGGTTGGGTGCGTGAGATCGAGGCGGTGACCGTGCGCCTCGTCGATCCCGCGGCCACCCTCCACTGAGCGCCGCCGGCCGCGCCGCGTCACAGCGCCTCCGACGGCGCGGCGGCATCACGTCGCTTCCACCGGCTCGGTCGCAGCGCCCGCGGCCCCTGCCCGCACGACGTGCTGCGCCCCGTGGCGACCGATGCGCCCGGGGCACCGGGCGCCGCGGGCCACGGATGTCGTGTGTCCGCGGCTGACGGTATAGTCGCCTCGTGCTCCATCCCTCCGATGCACCGCGCGCCGGGGCGCCCGAGTCGGAGCGGCGCGTCTACGAGGCCCTCGCCGCTCACCTGCCCGCCGGATGGCACGCCTACCATTCGCTGCGCATTCGCACCGACCGCGGGTTCTTGGGGGAGGGGGACTTCGTCATCGCCGATCCCCGGCGCGGCTTCCTGGTCCTCGAGGTGAAGGGGGGGCGGATCGAACAGCGGGACGGGCACTGGCTCCAGAACGGGCGGAGGATGGAGCGCCCGCCCCTCGAGCAGGCGCTCGGCTTTGCCCACCGGCTCGCCCGGCGGATCGAAGCGATGCACGGGGAGCGGCCCCCCTTCGGAGCCGCGGTGTGCTTCCCCGATCTTCCCTTCGAGACGCCGCCCGGACAGGACGACCTCGCCCGCGTCACCCTCGGCGCACGGGAGCTTCCCTACCTGGGGGAGGTGCTCCCGGGCATCTTCGACGCGGCGATCCCAAAGGGCCGGGTGCCACGGGGCAGCCGGTGGCTCACGGCGCTGCGAACCCTGTGGGGGGAGACCTGGGTCCCCCACCTCTCCCTCGGCCGGCGGGCGGAGGAGGGCCGTAAGCGGTGGTACGCCCTCGACGAGACCCAGGTGGCGATCCTGGAGGGACTCCGGGGGAACGCGCGGGTGCTCGTGGAGGGCCCCGCTGGCTCGGGGAAGACCCTCCTCGCCGCGGCCTGCGCGAGGCGCCACGCCGAAGAAGGGCTCGCCACCGAGCTGCTCTGTTTCACCGGGCCCCTGCAGGCTTACCTCGCCCGGGCGCTGCCCGAGGGGGTACGGGTGGAGACGGTCGGCGCGGCGGCCCTGCGGGTTCTCTCTGTGGCCACCGGGGAGCGTATCGAGGTCGAGGGGCGTGCGCAGGCGTTCTGGGAGGGGCTCTACCTGCGGGCGGCCGACGCGGTGGGCTCACTGCCCGCTTCCGAGCGGCCCGAGATGCTGGTGGTCGATGAGGCGCAGGACCTGAGCGAGAACGCCTGGTTCTTCGTCGATGCGCTGGCGGGGGCGGGCCGCCTCTGGGCCTTCGGAGACGGAGCGCAGCGCTTCTGGCCCGAGCGCACGGTGCCGGAGGAACTCTTTCCCACCCGCTTCGCGCTCCCCGCCTCCCATCGGTGTCCCAAAGGCCTCCTCGCCCTCGCCCGCCGATGCATCGGCCAGCCCGCGGACGAGACCGCCATCGAGGCGGCGCTTGGGGACGGCACGCTGGGCCTGCGGCCCTGTCCCTCGGAGACTTCGGTTCCCGAGTACGTGGCGCGGGCCATCGACGATCTCCTCGGCGAGGGGCTGAAGCCGGAGGATCTCTTCGTCGTCTCGCTGCGAGGCAGGGAGGCGCCGGGTTCGATTCTGCGCGCGCGCACCCTCGGGCGCCACCGGCCCGTGCCCGCCGACGATCCCGCGGCGCCGCATTCCCTGGTGGCCGACACCTTCCTGCGGGTGAAGGGCCTCGAGCGTCCCGCGGTGATCGTGACCGATCTCCACCTCCTCGACTCCGACGCGGGGCAGGGCGCCGTGGGGGTCCGCATGCACATCGCCCTGACCCGGGCGCTCCTCACCGCCCGCATCGTGGCGCCGCGTCCGGCGCTGCAGGCGATCGTGCCGTGGCCCCCATGACATCGTGCCGTGGCCCCTGGGACGACGCGTCTCGCCCGGCAGTTCGGCGGCGCACCGCGGGCGCCCGGGACGCACGCTCGCCTTGCGCCGTACCGGCCCGGCCCCCGGGGGTGGGACGGAAGGGGCTAGCGGCCCTCGACCAGCGCCTCGAGTTGGGAGAGGGCGCTCGCTGCCTCCTTGGCCGCGGCGAGCTCCGTCTCCAACGTGCGGACGCGCTCCTCGAGCGCGGCGTTCTCCTCGCTGCGCGCATCGAGGCGGGCCTGCATCGCCTCCGCCTCGGCGTTCGCCGCGTCGAGTGCGGCACACAGCTCCTCGCGCTCGGCGAGGAGGTCCTGCACCTCTCGCTCCCGGCTGCGCAGCGCCTCCTCCATCTCCGAGAGGAGCGCCGACTGCTCTGCCTGCAGGCGCTTGAGTTCCATCAGGTGGGTGAGTGCCCGGTCACGCTCGGTGGCCAGGGTCTCCGCCTCGGCGAGGAGGTCCTCGGCGACCGCAGCCCGCTCGGCCGCGGTGGCGAGCGCCTCCTCGAGGCGGGCCTGGGTCTCTGCGAGCATCCGCTCCTTTTCCTCCAGCGCCCCGCGGGCCGCCTGCAGCGCCTCTGCCAGCTCGCCGCGCTCTGCCTCCGCCGCCTCGAGGCGGGTCCGCAGAGCCTCCACCGTCTCCCGGACCCTAAGGGCGGTGGCCGAGGGATCGGGCGATGTCGTGCGCTGCCGCGCCGTCTGCTGCAAGCGAGCCCGCAGGGCCTCGACGCGGGCGCGGCCAGAGGCGAGGTCGGCGGCGAGGGGGTCGGCGGTGGAGGGGGGCGCGGTCGCGCCCGCAGCTTCCGCGCCCGGTGCCGAGGCGCCCGCGGGAGCGCGCCCCTTCGGCTCCGGCCGTTGCCGCCCGCGGCCGCCGCGGGGAACCCGGCGGCGGGGCGCGGGTGCCGCCGCGGCGGCGACCGCATCGCCGACGGGCGCGGCCGCGCCCGTCTCCCCCTGGGTCGCGGTGGCCCCGGGTTCCGTCGAGCCCGGCTCCGCTGCGCCGGGAGCTGCCGCCTCCGCCGATGCCGCCTCGGCCGCCGTCCCCTCGGCCCGCAGGATCTCGCCCTCGTTCGACTTGCCTTCGATCGACTCGGCCGCGGTGACCTCGGCCTCTGCCGCCGATGCGGCGGCCGCGTTGGACCCCTCCGCCGCTGCATGGGGTTCGGACTCGGCGGCGTTGGGCTCAGCAGGCTCCGGCTCGGTCACCTCGGCGAGCATGCGCCCGAGGCGCGTCTTCGGCTTCTTCCTGGGGGCGTTGCGCTGGAAGCCCTTCATGCGACCTCCTCCACCGCAAGCTGCGGCAGCTCGACCTCTAGACAGCTGTCGATGAGTGCCTGCACGTCCTCGGCGCCGCGGCTTGCCGGATCGAAGGCGAAGATGGGCACCCCCTCGCTCGACGCCTGGGCGAACTTCGTACACTGCCGGATGACCCGCGGCACCAAGAACTCGGCGTAGTGCTCCTCGAGGGCGGCGCGGGCCGCGCGGGCGATCTTCGTCGTGGGATTGAACTGGTTGATGACCACGAAGATGCGCGCCATTGCGTGCTCGAGGTCCTCCTGGATGTCCTCGAGCGTCTCGAAGAGCAACTTGAGGCCATGGAAGCTCAGGAAGTCGGGAAGCACCGGGACGTAGAGATCGTCGGCGGCGAGGATCGCGTTGAGGTTGAGCAGGCCGAAGGAGGGGGGGGCGTCGAGCACGACGAAGTCGTACTGCACGCTCACCGCGTCGATGGCGCGGGTGAGCTTGTACTCACGGGCCGACTGGGGCATCAGCGCCAGGTCCACGGTGGCCATGCGGAGGCTGGCGGGCACGAGGTGCAGCTCCGCCAGCGGCGTCTCGATGCGCACCTCCTCGATGGGCGCCTTCTTCACCAGAACGTCGTACAGCGTTCGCTCGCAGGCTTCGCCGTCGTAGCCGAGGCACTGGGTTGCGTGACCCTGGCTGTCGAGGTCGAGGAGCAGCGTGCGATAACCCATCTCCGCCAGGCGGTAGGCGACGCTCACCGAGAGGGAGGTCTTGCCCGTGCCCCCCTTGAAGTTGAGGAAGAGGAGGCGGCGGCACTCGCGTTGCCGCGGATAGAGCCGCAGCGCCCGCCGGTAGGCGGAGAGTTCGGCGAGCGCGTAGTGCTCCTTGGGGCCGCCGAGGCCCCGCAGAGCGTGCCGCTCCTCGCGGGCGAGTTCGTCTTCGGTCAGGCCGAGGACTTCGGCCAGGCGAGCACGTTCGATCTGGATCTGATCCATGGGGCGCTTCCGCTCGAGGTTGAGAGCCCCGGCCCCCGCGGGGTCCGGGACCGGGGGAGGGAGAGGTCGCTGTCACAGAGAGGGAGGTCCATCGCTTAGGGGAGAGAGAACTTGTGCCCGCGGCGCATCAGCTCGCCGGCGGCGAGGCGCTGCTGCACGAGAACGGCGAGCGCACCCCGCTCGCCGCCCACCGCAGCGTGGAGTTCGTCGAGTGAGAGCGGGCGAAGGGAGATCTCGAGGGCCCGGCGCACCGCTTCGAAGCCGGGGGCAGAAGAGCCTCGGACCCCTTCTTCTCCCGCGGGCCGGGTCGATGCCGGCTGGCGACGCGGCTCGGGATTCGAGGCGGGCGACGGATTCGGTCGCAGGTCGGTGGGGGCCTCGGAGCTCGGACTCGGCTGCGCCGAGCTGTCCTCCGCGGGGCCACTCCGCTTCTCCTGCGCTCCCCGATCGCGCAGGGCGGTGACGGCCCGGCGCCGCTCGGCTTCGGGGAGATCCGGAAGGTGGGAGAGATCGCGACCGAGCTGTCGGCCGAGCGCCGCCGCCGCGGCCCGGCGCACCTCGAGCCTCCGGTCGTTGAGCGCCGTCAGGAGGGCCCGTCGGGCCAGCGGATGATCGAGGGTGCCCAGCGCCGTGCAGGCAATGCGCCGCAGCTGCGGATCCTCGTCCCGCGCGGCCCGCGCCATCAGCTCGGGAGCCTCGGGCCGTCCCGATGCGGCGACGGCGAGCGCCGCCCGGCGCCGGACCGTAGCAGCGGGATCCCCGAGGAGGGCGACGAGCAGGCCCAGACTCCGGGGATCGTCGAGGCAGGCCAGCGCTTCGGCCGCCGCGGCCCGCAGCCGAGGGTTCTCGTCACGGAGCGCCGCCTCGAGCGTCTCGAGCGCCCCCTCGCCCCCCGCCTCCCCCACGGCGCGAAGCAGCGCCGATCGCTCCTCGGGGTCGTGGATCCACGAGAGCGCCGCCGAGAAGAGCGGCGTGGCGGCAGGACCGGCGAGACGCACGAGGCTCTGGATCGCGGCGTGGCGGAGGGTGGGTGAGCCCGAGAGCAGGTCGTCCACCCGCTCGAGGGCCTGGGCGCGCCGGGTCTCGTCGAGCGCCTCGAGTGCCCGTCTCGCCTCGGCCATCCGGGCCTGCTCCGCCAAGGCGGCCTCCACAGCCTCTGCCGGGTGGGCGCCGGCAAATGGCGCCGTTCCGCCGCGCTCGGTCCTCTGGGCTCCCGGGGCGGAGGCCATGGGCTCGGAGCCGGCGGCCGGCGTCTGGGCCCCTCCCTCCACTGCGGCCTCGTCGAGGGAGATCGTCTCGTCGGGATCCCCGGCGAGGGCCAGGGCGGGATCGAGGCCCAGCGCGGCGACGACTTCTCGCAGGCGCCCCTCACGGGCCTCGGCGTCCTCCTTCTTCGCGGCGAGGGCCACCACCTCTTCCCGGAGCTGGGCGATGAACTCGGCCAGCTCGATCTGGTCGCGGGCGTCCCCTTCGATGAGCTGCTGCCACTCGAGGAGCTTGGCGAAGAAGCGCTCCCGCGAGCGCTCGAGGCGCTCGATCCGGGCCCGCGCCTCCGCGAGGGCGCGAGCGGCCTGCCGCGTCCGCTCCCGCTCGACTTCAAGCCTCCGCTCCCAGGCGCTCGCCACCTCCGTCTCGCCCGCCGCGGCGACCCCGCTCCGCTCGAGGCGCAGGCGCGCCGCTTCGGCGCATGCGGCGCGATCGGCGAGCACCGCCGCCTCGCGCCGGGCGTCGGCGAGACGCCCCTCGAGCTCGGCGATGCGCCGGGCGAAGGCCGCCTCCCGCTGCTGCGCCGTCGCCGCCTCGCCGCGCCAGCGGAGCGCCTCGTCGCGTGCCTCGCGGAGCTGCTCCTCGAGCGCTTCGATGCGCCACCGGAGGAGCGAGACCTGCTCCTGCGCCTCTGCCGCCACCTCGGCCCGCCCTGGTAGGCCTTGGGCTGTTGCGCCACCGACGTGGTCAGCGGGACCGGGCCCCGCCGCATCCACGATTCTGGCCGAGGCACCCCACCTCGAGCCGCTCTTCTTCCGTTCTCGGGTCATCCACTTCCGCAGGTCACAGCAACCAGGGCCCCCGATCACGTTCCAGCCCTGGAGTCGGTGTGAACACCGTACACAATGGGGATCGCGCCGTCGAGCACCCCCGGCCCCGGGGTCACTCGATGTAGCCGAGGGCGCGCAGCGCCTCCCGGTCCTCGTCGCTCAAGGGGACGGTCTCCGGCGCCACCCCCGCCCCACCGAGGAGCGGGCCGAGACGGGTCACGATGGTGCGCAAGGTGCCGTCACTTCGATACTGCGGATAGAGGTCGTGCCTTTCCTCCGGGTCCGCTTCGATGTCGTAGAGGTGGAAGAGGTCGTCACCTCCAGGTTGGCGCACGCGCTCGAGGCGGTAAGGTCCCAAGAGGGCCGAGTGCTTCTCGGCGCGGGCCTGAGGACGGAAGGTGCTCGACAGGATCGGTCGCAGGTCGATCGCATCCAAGGGCAGGAGGTTTCGCCCGTCCAGGGGCTCGCGGGGAAGCGGCAGGCCGAGGAGGGGCAGCAGAGTGGGGAGGAGATCGACGAGGGCCACCGGCGTCGAGACGCGCCGGCCCGCCGGCATCCACCCCGGTGCGACGACGATGAGGGGGACGTGCAGGATGCGCCGGTGGAGGTTGTGGACGTGGCCGAAGTATCCCGATTCTCCAAGCTGCTCACCGTGGTCGCCCGTAACGACGATCGCGGTGCGCTCGAGGAGTCCCCGGGCTCGGAGGAGGTCGAGGAGCCGGCCGATCTCTGCGTCGGCGTAGGCCGTCTCCAGGTCGTAGCCGGCCCGCTTCTCCTCGGGGGTCATCTGTGCCCGAAGCTCGAAGCGCATCGGATAACGCTTCAGACCGTTCCCTCCTTCTTTCCGGTGGATATGCACCACCCCCACCCGGCCGGGCCGGAGGAGGAAGTTTCGGGGAATGTGAGGCGCGCCCGGTCGGACGAGTTCGAAGCCTTCACCGAATCGAAGGCTGAGCTCGGGATCGTAGCGCCAGTAGAAGGGCCGCAGCGGGAACCGTCCCTCCGCCGCGAAGCGCACCGCGTTGTCGCCGGGGGCGAGTTCGAGGGTGAACTCCGCCCGGCGGAAGTCGGCGGTCACCGTTTGCGTCCTGCCCCCGGGCCCGGTGATGTGCACCCGGCCATACCAGGCCGGCGGGAGGTAGGGCCCATGGGGATCCGAGTAGTGCGCGAAGAGGAAGAAGGGGGGCTTCACCGTGCGAAGCCACGGCAGCAGGGCCTCGTTCAGCTCGGCGGCGTTCATCCACCACAGCCGCCGGGTTCGAAGATCGTAGAGGTCGAAGCCCTGATCGAAGCCGTACTTCGGACTCATGGCATCGAGGCTGACGAAGGCCGCAGTCCTACGCCCGCCGGCAGAGAGTATCTCCGCCAGGGTTTGGTGCCGGGCGGCGAGCCGTTGCCCGTTGTTGCGCACGCCGTGGTGGCGTGGGATGAGCCCGGTGAACATCGAGGCGTGCGCGGGGCCGGTCATCGGGGCGTGGGTGTAGGCGCGCTCGAAGACCACTCCGCGCTCCGCGAGGCGGGCGAGGTGGGGCGTCTCCACGTGTCCGCCGAAGAGGGCCAGGCGATCGGCCCGCTGCGTGTCGATGGTGATCCAGACCAGGTTCTCGAGGGGCGGGGCCTGACCTGGGCCGGCCCGCTGTGGTCTCCTGGCCCCGGGATCGGAGCAGGCGGCCCCCGCGAGCACCGCTAGGAGCAAGAGCAGAGCGAGGTACGGCGCGACGCGCCGTTGGGCAGGACAGAGCGCCGGGAGGGGCATCTGGGCTGCGGCCATGGGGGCGCGACGATAGCAGAGGCCCCCCGGCTGCGGGGATGCGGGCCTCACGGCGCCTCAGTGGAAGCGCACGTACTCGAAGTCGAGGGGCTTTCCGTTGATGCCCTTGGCCGGCGGGGCGATCCAGTGGGCGAAGCGCCCCGGCTCGTAGACCGGCTGGGTCTGCAGAGCCGCGAGGTAGGCCTTGTCCTCGCGTGTGGGCAGCCACTCGCTTCGCTTTGCTTCGAATGCTTCGGCGGAGAGGGGCCGCCCCGTCGGGTCGAAGTGGAGCCCCGCATACTGCCCGATCTGCCGGTTGAAGCGCCGGTGCGGGAGCACGAAGCGAAAGTCGATGCCCGCCTTCTCGAGGGTGCGGTTCCAGCGGTCCACGCCCTTCTGGCAGTCCTCGACGTACTGATCGCGCACCATCTCGTTCATCGCGAGGCGCAGGGGGACCTCCTGCGTGGTGAGCCTGCCGTCCTCCACCACGTCCATCACGCGCACCCCTTCGAGGGCGACGTGGTCCTCGTACTTCTCCTCGTGGGCGCGGCCCTTCAGGCCGGCGGCGAAGTAGTTTGCGGCGTTGGTCGAGACCTCTCCACCGAAGAGATCGAGGGAGCGTGTGAACCAGAAGTTGAGGTGGCGCTGGATCATGTCGAGGGGGATGCCGCCCTGATCCCGCACGTCCTCGTTGGGGTCGGCCTTCATCAGCTCACAGGTGCGCTGCACGATGCGGTTGATGCCCGTGTCTCCGACGAACATGTGGTGGGCTTCCTCGGTGAGCATGAAGGTGCAGCTGCGGGAGAGGGGATCGAAGCCGCTCTCGGCGAGCGAGAGGAGCTGATACTTCCCGTCCCGGTCCGTGAACATGGTGAACATGAAGAAGTCGAGCCAGTCGGTGATGGGCTCGTTGAAGGCGCCGAGGATCCGCGGCTTGTCCGCATCCCCGCTGCGCCGCTCGAGGAGGGCCTCCGCCTCCTCGCGCCCGTCGCGGCCGAAGTAGGTGTGGAGCAGATAGACCATCGCCCACAGGTGCCGGCCCTCCTCCACGTTGACCTGGAAGAGGTTGCGCAGGTCGTAGAGGGAAGGGGCACTCTTCCCGAGCATGCGCTGCTGCTCCACGCTCGCAGGTTCCGTGTCCCCCTGCGTCACGATGAGGCGGCGAAGCGCATTGCGATGCTCTCCGGGCACCTCCTGCCACACCGGCTCGCCGTAGTGGTCGCCGAAGGGGATGCGCCGGTCGGGCTCGGGCGGGGAGAGGAAGATGCCCCAGCGGTACTCGGGCATCTTGACGTAGTCGAAATGGGCCCAGCCCTTTGCGCCCACGTCCACGGCGGTGCGCAGGTAGACGTCCTTGGTCTGGAAGCCCTCGGGGCCCATGTCCTGCCACCACTCGAGGAACTCCGGCTGCCAGCGCTCGAGGGCGCGCTGCAGCTTCCGGTCGCTGGACAGGTTCACGTTGTTGGGGATCTTCGCGTCGAGATCGACGGTGCCCATGGGGACCTCCTCGAAGTTTGAACAGGGATCGAATCCATCGAAGGGCTGCGGGATGCCCGCGGCGTGCACCTAGGTGCGGGTGAAGTCGAAGCGAGGCTGCCCCGGCTTGCCGTAGAGGGTGAGCGCTCCGTGTTCGCCAACGGCGTTGGGGCGCTGGAAGATCCAGTTCTGCCAGGCAGAGAGCCGGCCGAAGATCTTGGTCTCCATCGTCTCGGGTCCCGCGAAGCGAAGGTTGGCCTCCATTCCGGTGAGCGCATCGGGGCTCATTGCGGCGCGCTCCTCGAGGGCGAGGCGCACCTCGTCCTCCCAGTCGATGTCGTCGGGCGCATAGGTGACCAGGCCGTGCTCGACGGCCTCCTCGGGGGAGAAGCCCTTGCCGTGGGCGAGCGCTCGGGCCGCCGCCTCGGGCTCGCCCAAGAAGCGCTGGGCCAGGCGCGAGAGGCCGTTGGACATGGGCAGCGCACCTCCGCTCAAGGGGCCGAGCCACACCGCGCTCTCGCGATCGGGATCGTCGAGCATGTAGCTGCGGTCGCTGGCCAGCGCGATCTCGAAGAGCGAGCCAGCGAAGCAGGAACCCGGCTCGATGAGCGTGACCAGGCTCTTGGCCGTCAGGTCCAGCCGCTTGAGGACCCGCTTCTGGTAGTGCAGGACCTCGCGCACCGCCCAGTGGCGCTGGTGCTCGGCGACGAAGGCGTCCACGGCGAGCACCGCCTCGGCGCGCCCCTCGCTGCGGAAGACGACGGTGCCGATCTCGGGCTCGTTGATGCGCAGGTGGAGGAGCACGTCGTCGAGCTCGCGCCAGAAGCGCAGACAGTAGGCCTCGCTGCCCGCCTCGAGGAGCGCCGCGGGGGACTCTGGCTCCTCTGCCGCGGGGCCGCGGAGGAGCACGTCGGCGCGGCGGGCGCTGCGATCGAGGCGGACCTCGATGAAGCGGTAGCGCCACCGGTCGGCCTCGTAGGTGGCACCGAGGGGAAGAAGGCGCAGGCCCTCGCCGGAGCCGGGGCGGTCGCTCCCCTCCGCCAGGGCCTTCGCCCGCTCGCGGACCGTCGCCTCCCACTGGCTGCGGGGAGCCACCGCGTCCACGAGGCGCCACTCGACGGCGCGCTTGCCCTTCACCCCGTCGGGGTTGGAGCAGAAGACGTCGGCGAGGTCGCGGCGCACCTTCCGCTTGTCGGTCACCCGGGTCAGCCCGCCGGTGCCCGGCAGCACCCCGAGCAGCGGCACCTCCGGCAGGGAGACCACCGATGCGCCGTCGTCGACGAGGAGGATCTCGTCGCAGGCGAGCGCCAGCTCGTAGCCGCCGCCGGCGGCGGTGCCGTTGAGCGCGGCGAGGAACTTCAGCCCCGAGTGGGCGCTGGCGTCCTCGATGGCGCAGCGGGTCTCGTTGGTGAACTTGCAGAAGTTCACCTTCCACGGGTGCGTGCTGCAGCCGAGCATCTGGATGTTGGCGCCGGCGCAGAACATCCGCTCGAGGACGCTGGTCACCACCACCGCCTTCACCTCGGGGTGCTCGAAGCGCAGGCGCTGCACCGCATCGGAGAGCTCGATGTCCACACCCAGGTCGTAGCTGTTCAGCTTGAGCTGGTAGCCCTCCTTCAGGGGGGCGTCCTCCTTGACCGCCATGGACAAGGTGGCGACCTCGCCGTCGATGGACAGACGCCAGTGGCGGTACCGGTCGGGATGGGTCTCGAAGGAGATACGCTCGCTCATGGGTCCCATGGGCTACCGCAGCTGCGGCACCGTTTCAAGCACTATAGTGCATTGCCGCCTCGATGTAAGATGCAGTATAGTGCCCAATCGTGTCCACGGAGGTCTTCTTGAGCGAGCTCGGCCGGCGCGTGCGCCGGGCCCGCGAGGCCCGGGGCTGGTCGCGGCGGCAGCTCTCCCGGGCCAGCGGGGTCAGCGAGCGCTACCTCTCCGACCTCGAGGCGGGGCGGGGCAACATCTCGGTGGTGCGCCTCGCCGAGGTGGCCTTCGCGCTGGGCCAGTCGCCGAAGGCCTTGCTTCCCGATCTCCCCGCCCCGCGGATCGTCGCCCTCCTGGGGCTGCGGGGGGCGGGCAAGACCACCCTCGGGCGTCGCCTGGCGCAGCGCCTCGGGGTGCCCTTCGTGGAGCTGGACCGCGAGGTGGAGCGCGCCGCTGGGATGTCCCTCGAGGAGATCTTTGAGATCCACGGGGAGGGGTACTACCGCCGCCTCGAGCGAGAAGCCCTCGACGCGGTGCTCGAGCGCCCTGCGCCCTTCGTCCTGGCCACTGGCGGCGGCATCGTCGGCAACGCGCCCGCCTACGAGCGCCTGCTCGCCACCTGCTGCACCGTGTGGCTGCGGGCGAGCCCCGAGGACCACTGGGAGCGCGTGCTGGCGCAGGGCGACCGCCGGCCCATGCAGGACAATCCGAAGGCGATGGAGCAGCTCCGTGCGCTCCTTGCCGCGCGTGAGCCCCACTACGCCCGGGCCGAGCACATGGTGGATACCAGCCGCCTCGGGGAGGCGGGGGCGCTCGAGGCGCTTTTGGGCGCGGTGGGGAAGGCGGCCGAGCCTGGCCCGCCGAGCGCGGGGGCATCGAACGCCGGGGCGTGAGTCCCGCTGCGCGCCGCCACACCCCATCGCGCCAGCGTGGGCGGCAGGGAATGTCCGGGCGGGGTGGTAGCGTGGAGGCCATGGGGGAGGAGACGACCCGCATTCCCCACCTCGACGACCACCGCCGGCAGCTGCGGCAGCAGGGGGACGGCGATGCGGGCCCTACCTCCGTCCTCGGGGTGCAGCAGTTCTTCCGGGAGCGCAGCAGCGGCCGGCCCCGGCCCTCCCACTTCGAGGTCTTCCAGAGGACCTGGCCCTGCCTCTACCAGCGGGCACGGTCGACGAAGCGGCCCGGGGTGGCCGTGGCCCTCTTCGATCCCGAGGCGGGACGGGTCGAGACCGCGATCCTCCGGGCGCAAGACGCCGGGGATGCCAAGGTGCCCGGTCACCTGGTGGTGGGCCACCATCCCCTGGCCGATCTCCATGCCGCGGACACGGTGCTGGGCCTGCGCCACGCGGTCCTCATCGACGTCCCGGGAGAGCCCGCCTACCGGCTCGTCGACCTGGCGAGCCTTGCGGGGACGCGGGACGCCGATGGAGATGCGCTCCGCGCCGCCCGCGTCCAGGGCTTCGGCGCCTTCGAACTCGGTCGCTCGTACCTCCACGCGGTGCCCCTCGAGGCCGCCCGCGCACTGCCGCCGGCGCCCGAGGCAGCGTGGGCGCGCCTCCCCGAGCCCGGCCTGACGATGCTCCCGCGCACCGGCCGGCGGGACGGCGGCGTGGAGGGGCTCACCGTCGTGGATCTTCTCGGAAGCACGGGGGGGCCAGCGCACTCCACGAGCTGCTCGGCATCGGTACGGCCGGTCGCCGAGCTGTGCTTCGTCCGGGTCGGCCAGCCGAAAGAGGAGGGAAATACGGTTCCCGTCTATGGTGGGATGCTCCGCGAGGGGATCCTCCTAGGCCGCTACGATCGCTGCGACGCGATGCTCGGTGAACAGTCGCTCTCCCGCATGCACGCCCTCGTTCTGCGCCTGTGCGGCGAGGTGTACCTCCTCGACCTCGCCTCGGTCAACGGCTGCTACTGGGAGGTGGACGGACCGGGGGAGGAGTGGGACGTCGGCGAGGTACTGGACCGGCGGCGGGTGTTTCGCCTCGACCGGCCGATGAGCTTCCTTCTCGGGGCGACCTCCCGCCTGTACTGGACGCCGCGTTAGCGCGCCTCGTCGCCCCGTCTGGCGGCGTCCGCCGCCGCGCCTTCCCCCGTGCCTCCGCCGCTGCCGCCGCTCAGATGCCCGAGCCGGCGGTCTTGATCACCTCACCGTCGACGTGGATGCCGCACTCGGTCTTGTCTTGGCCCGCCCAGCGTCCGGAGCGGGGATCCTCGCCGGGGGCGACCGGCCGGGTGCACGGCGCGCACCCGATGGAGGGATAGCCCTGATCGTAGAGCGCGTTGTAGGGCACCGAGCGGCGGTGGATGTAGCGCCAGATCTCCTTCTCGTCGACCGCGGCCATGGGGTTGATCTTCATCAGGCCGTTCGCTGCATCCCAGTGCAAGACGGGCACCTTCGCCCGGGTCTTGCCGTGGGCCCGGCGCAGCCCGGTGATCCACGCCTCCTTCTCCGCCAAGTAACGGCGCAGCGGCTCCACCTTTCGAAGGGCGCAGCACCGCGTGGGGTCGCGCTCCCAAAGGCGGTCGCCGTAGCGGCGGGCCTGCTCATCCAGTGACAGATTTGGACAGACGCGTACCGGCTCGAGCCCGTAGCGGTCGCGCAGGGCCTCGCGCACGGCCAGGGTCTCCTCGAAGAGGAGTCCCGTATCCAGATAGAAGACCTCGACCCGGGAGAGGAGTCCGAGGCGGTGGAGCATGTCGATGAGCACCACCGACTGCATGCCGAAAGAGCAGGCGAGCGAGAGCCCGGCGGGGACCTTCTGCACCGCCCAGCCGAGGATCTCCTCCGGAGCCCGCCCTTCGAGGCGGGCGGCCTCGCGCCGGATCCAGGCGAGCCGGTCGGGATCCGGCGCCCGGGGCGCCGGCGGCGCGGTCGAACGGGGTCCCTGTGCCAGCATCTTCGAGGATCCTCCCTGCGGTGCTGCAGCGACGCGGTGCGGCCGCTGCCTCCTGTGCTTCCCCCTGCAGCCTGCCGCGTTTTCCGCAGGATGTCAATATTATTGACCATTTAACTAGAGGTTATGAGATCCTATAAAAACAGGATGTTATGAGTAGTCTGGCTCGACGGAATCTATTTCCCTAGTGGATAGATAGACTTACAGAGACACCCACGCGGCGTTGCATCCTGGCGCGGGGGCGCGCAGGCTTCGCGCCATGCTCCAGCGCAGCCCCGGTCGACTCCCCGATCTCGTCGTCCCCCGCCGCTACCAGGTCGAGCTCACGGTGGATCCGGAACGGCCGCACTTCTCCGGCGAGGTGGCCATCGAAGTGGAGCTGCGCCGCCCCACCCCACGGATCCTCCTCCACGCCCGCGATCTTCGCCTCCACACCGTCGCCTGGCGCCGGGGCGACCAGACGATCGAGGGCCGCCCCGCCGCACAGGCCCCCGAAGGCGCCTCGACCGAGGAGGGCGAGGTGTGCCTGGACTTTCCGGAGAGGCTGCCCCCAGGGCCGGCGACGCTCTGCCTCACCTGGGAGGGCACCTATGCGCAGCTCTCCGGCCTCTACCGCGTCCGCCACGGTGGGCGGTGGTACGCCTTCACCCAGTTCGAGGCGGCGGACGCGCGGCGCTGTCTGCCCTGCTTCGACGAGCCGGGGCTGAAGGTCCCCTTCTCCCTCGCCCTGACGATACCCAGCGACCTGGACGCCTTCGCCAACACGCCCGAGCGCGCGCGCGACGTGCAGGGGGCCTACGCCCGCATCGAGTTCGAAGAGACGCCCCCGCTGCCCACCTATCTCCTCGCCTTCTGTGTGGGCACCTTCGCAACCGTTCGATGTCCCGGTTCGACAGAGGTCCCCATGCGTCTCATCGTTCCCGAGGGCCTCGAGGGGATGACCGGCTTCGCCCGGGAGGCGCTTCCTCCCCTGGTGGAGACCCTCGAGTCCTACTTCGGCCGCCCCTACCCCTACGAGAAGCTCGACCTGGTGGCGGTCCCCGAGTTCGCGATGGGCGCGATGGAGAATGCGGGGCTCGTCACCTTCCGAGAGGAACTCCTCCTCGCCGACCCGAAGACGCTCGACGAAGCCCGGCGGCGCCGCATCGCCGAGGTCATGGCGCACGAGCTGGCCCATCAATGGTTCGGAAACCTGGTCACCATGGCCTGGTGGGACGACCTGTGGCTGAACGAGGCGTTCGCCACCTGGATGGCGGCGAAGGCGGTCGACGCCTGGCGGCCCGAGCTGGCGCAGCGCCTCGAACTCTTCCTACAGCGCCCCCGCGTGGTCGCCACCGATGCACTCCCCTCGGCGCGCTGCATCCGGCAGCCGGTCCAGACCGTGGGGGAGGCCGAGCAGGCCTTCGATGCGCTCACCTACGAGAAGGGGGCGCTCGTTCTGGAGATGATCGAGCGCTGGATCGGGGAGGACGCGTTCCGCCGGGGTGTTCGCGCCTACCTCGACGCCCATGCGTGGGGGAATGCCCGGGCGGAGGACCTCTTTGGTGCCCTCGATGCCGCGAGCCAAGAGGACGTCTCCGGTCTGATCCGCACCTTCCTCGATCAGCCCGGCCTGCCCGAGGTGGTGCTCTCCCAGGAGGGGACGACGGTGACCCTCGAGCAACGTCCGTATCGGCTCCTCGGGCTCACCCCGCCGGCCGGTGAAGGGGCCCGGTGGCGGATCCCGGTGGAGGTGGAGGGCCGCCGTGTGCTCCTGGCGG
Organism: uncultured Myxococcia bacterium; assembly: GCA_964471535.1. Lineage (GTDB taxonomy): Bacteria > Myxococcota > Myxococcia > SLRQ01 > SLRQ01 > CAYYHA01. The sequence continues at coordinate 21,043 of CAYYHA010000024.1, forward strand.
GGCAGCGCGCCCAGGTCGAGGTGGACCGGCTCTGTCCGCATCCCAACCTGGGCGAGTACGGCTACTACCGGTATCGGACCGACGCCGAGTGGATGGGCTGCCTCGCCGAGCGCAAGGACCTTGGGGCGCGGGAGCGCTCGGGCCTCCTCGAGAACGCCTGGGCCCAAGTGGCTGCCGGCGCTGCACCACCCAGCGCCTTCGTCGACCTCCTCGAGCGCTTCCGGGGCGAGATCGCGCGTTCCATCGTCGAGCGGCTCTGCGACGGCGTCGGCCACCTGCAGGCCACCTGGCAGCTCGAGGAGGATGGGCGCTTTGCCGCGCTCGTGGCGCATCTGCTCCTCCCCACCTTCGAACGGCTGGGCTTCGATGCCGCCGCGGAGGAGCCCGCGGACCACCGTGTCGTTCGCAGCCTCGTTCTCTTGCCCCTGGGCAGCTTCGCCCGGGCCCCGGACGTGGTCGAAGGCGCGGTGGAGCGCGCCCGCGCCTACCTGAAGGACCCGAGTCGCGTGTCCCCAGACGTCGCGCGTGCCTGCCTCGCCATCGCGGCACGCGTAGGGGCGGTCGATCTCGCCTCGCTGCGGGCGCTGCTCGCGCGAGCCAGCGACCCTTCGGTGCGCCTGGCCGCGCTTTCGGGGCTCGCCGCCCTCCCGGGCGCCGGACGCCGGCGAGCCCTCGATCTGGTGCTTACAGGCGAGGTGCGCGCGCAGGATTTCCGGACGCTCTTCCTCACAGGACTCCACGTCGCCGAGACCCGGCGCATCTCCTTCGAATGGCTCGCCGAGCACTTCGAGGCCCTGCGCGCGACGCAGCCGGAGTTCACCTTCATCCATCTGCCGCTCGTCCTCGGCTGGTGCACCAGCGAACCCGAGCGCGATCGGGTGCGGGCGCTCTTCGAGGCGGCCCGCATCCCCGGGGCCGAGCGCGCGATCCGTCAGGGGGTGGAGCGGAGCACCCACCGGATCGCCCTGCGGCGTTTTGGGGCGTCGGACCTAGAGCAACGATTGGAGGCCACACGATGAAGGCGGTGCATCTGCTCGCGGTGCCTGTGCTCGTTTGTCTATCGCTCCTTGGCCTCGGAGGCGCGCCCGGCTGCGCCTCCGGCCCAGCCCCCCATCCACCGGAGCTGCCGGCGGACGCGGAGTCTCCTCCGAGGCCACTTGCCGCGGCCCAGCTTCCGGCCGACGGGGTGGAGCCGCTTCGCTACCACCTCGAGCTGAGCATCGACCCCCGGCAGGAGACCTTCGCCGGCCGGGGCACGATCGAGATCCGCGTGCTCCGGCGCACCCGGCGCTTCTTCCTCCACGCCGCCGAGATGAAGTCTCTCTCCCTGCAGGTGGAGCAGGGGGGTCGGGCGCAGCCGGCGACGGTGGGGCGCGTCTCCCGTGAGGTCGCTGCCGCCGACCCGGGACGCATCGCCGTCGAGCTGTCCCAACCCCTCGAGCCCGGCACCGCGCGCCTCCACGCCGTGTGGCAGGCGCCCTTCGACGCCCATCTCTCGGGGCTCTACCGCGCCTCGGAGGCCGGGCGCTGGTACGCCTACACGCAGTTCGAGGTCGCCGATGCCCGAAAGGCCTTCCCCTGCTTCGACGAGCCGCGCTTCAAGACCCCCTTCGAGATCGCGCTCACCGTTCCCGCAACCATGGATGCGGCTTCGAATGCCCCGGTGGCCTCGGTGGAGTCACAGGAGGGCGGCTTCAAGACGGTTCACTTCGAGCCCACCGCAAAGCTGCCGACCTACCTTGTCGCCTTCTACGTCGGCGACGGCGACGTCGTCGAGGGGCCCAAGGCCCCGGTGCCGGTGCATGGCTTTGCCGCCAAGGGGAAGGGGCCGCTCCTCGAGGAGGCGCTCACGATGCACGCCGAGCTCATCGCCGAACTCGAGCGGTACTTCGATCTCCCCTTTCCCTTCCCCAAGCTCGATGCCGTGGCGGTGCTCGAGTTCGCCGCAGGCGCCATGGAGAACGCTGGTCTCATCACCTATCGGGAGGAGCTTCTGCTCATCGACCCGAAACACACCTCGGAGAAGCGGCGACGGCAGGTGGCGGCGGTGATCGCCCACGAGCTCGCGCACCAGTACTTCGGAGACCTGGTCACGCTGGCCTGGTGGGACGACCTGTGGCTCAACGAATCGTTCGCAACGTGGATGGAGTACGAACTCTTCCGCCTCTGGCATCCCGAGTGGCATCCCGAGATCCAGCGGGTGGAGGATCGCGCGTACGCGATGCGAGCGGACGCACTGCCCACGGCGCGTCCCATCCGCCGGCCCGCACAGACACTGGGTGAGATCGAGCAGAACTTCGACGGCATCGTCTATTCGAAGGGCGCCGCGGTACTGCACATGCTCTCTCGCTGGATCGGCCCCGAGCGCTTCCAGGCGGGTCTCCGGCGCTACATGCGGGCACACGCCTACGGGTCGGCCACCGCAGAAGACCTCTTCGCCGCCCTCGGGGAGGCGAGCGGCGAGGCGGTGCGCCAGGTGGCCCGCCCCTTCATCGAGACGCCGGGCGTGCCCGAGGTGGAGGCGAAGCTCATTTGCGGGGAGGGTCCGCCCCGCCTGCGGCTGAAGCGGCGACGCTACCGGCCCCTGGGCCTCGACGCTCCGGAGCGCGATGCGGCCGCCCCCTGGTGGATCCCGGTGTGCTGGGCCGCGCCCTCGGGCGAGGGGGTGGCCCGCGGCTGCGTGCTCCTCGACCGCGACACGAAGGAAGTCGAGCTCGAGGGCGTCGCCGGCTGTCCGGCCTGGGTGCACCCCAACGCCTCCGAGAGCGGGTACTACTACTGGGCCCTTCCCGGGCCGGCGCTCGCCGCGCTGGCCGAGGGCGTTCGCGACCCCGCGAGCCGTGCCGGCCTGGTGCAGCAGGCTGAGGCCGCCCTCGATTCGGGACGTCTCCTCCCCGGAGCCTACCTGGACTTCCTCGGAGCGCTCGCCAGCTCCGAGGACCCCCGGGACGTGGGCCGAGCGGTGGATGCGGTCGGGCGGATGGTTCGCATCTGGCCGCAGCTGAAGCACGACCGCCGCTTCCAGCGCTGGGTGCGGGATCACTTCGAGAGCCGGGGCCGCGATCTCGGGCTCGATCCGAAGCCGGACGAGCCCGAGGAAGTGCGGGAACTCCGGCCTCGCTTGATGGTGCTGCTCGCGCGGGTGGGGCGTGCCCCCTGGGCCCTCGAGGGCATCGCGGCCCGCGCACGCCGCTGGCTCGAGGATCCGGAGAGCCTCGCGCCCGAGGTGCTTCCCGCCTACCTCTCGACGGCTGCCGCCGAGGGCCGGATCGCCTTCGAAACCCTACGGAAAGCGCTGGAAGGTCGCTTGACTCCACCAGTGCGCGTGGCGGTGCTCGGCGCCCTCGGTGCGCTCCCCGAGGGCGGCGGGATGGACGAGGCGCTTGCGCTGTTGCTCGGGGATGCCATCCGCAAGCAGGACCTCTTCTACGTACTCGGGCCGATGATGGGTGACGTGGAGCGCCTCCCCCACTTCTTCGGATGGCTGAAGGGGTCTTGGCGGGCCCTTGTCGCCAAGATGCCGGGCTTCGGAGGTCGCGCCGAGGTTCGGCTGCCGGCTCTCATCGGAAGCTTCTGTGACGAAGCGGGTCGCGACGAGGCGCGGGCCTTCTTCGACACCATCGCCATCGAGGGAAGCGAGCGCGCCTATGCGGAGGGTCTCGCGCGTGCGGGGCACTGCATCGCGGTGCGCCGCCACGGCGATGCCGACCTTGCGCGCTGGCTTTCCCGTATCGAAGCAGCGAAGTAGCGTCTCGCCATGTGCCGCATGCTCGCCTACGTGGGTCCGCCGCTTCGGGTGGGACGCCTCATGCGCGAGGCCGAGCACTCGCTGGAGCGCCAGAGCTACGCACCCCGCCACATGCTCACAGGCAGGGTCAATGCGGACGGCTTCGGCTTTGCCTGGTACCCGGAAGAGGGCGGGGAGCCGGCGCGATACCGGAGCCTGCTGCCCATTTGGGCCGACCCCAACCTCTCGGACCTCGGGCGCACGCTGCGAAGCGGCATCCTCCTCGCTGCGGTGCGCGGTGCAACGGTGCCCGGCTCCACCGGCTATGCCGACACGCAGCCCTTTGCGAGCGGGCGGCTGCTCTTCCTCCACAATGGGTTCATCGAGTCCTTCCACACGAAGGTCATGCGCCGCCTGCGCGCAGAGCTGTCCGACGAGGTCTACGGGAGCCTGCGCGGCAGCAGTGACAGCGAGACCCTCTTCGGGCTCTTTCGGACCCTCTGCTCCGATCCCTCGACTCCTTGCGGTCTCGCGCGGGGGCTGGTCCGGACCGTCGAGAGGGCAGGCGAGCTGTGCGAGGCGGCCGGGGTGCAGGCACTTATCACCTTCCTCGTTGCCAATGGTGAGGCGGTGGTGGGCCTCCGAGCCGCGGTGGGCGCCCCCGAAGCGCCCAGCCTCTTCCTCCACCACGGCGGTTCGCACTTTCCCGGCGCGGCCCTGCTCGCCAGCGAGCCCCTCGAGGGAGAGGCCTCGGAGTGGAGCGCCGTAGCCCCGGGGCGGCCCGTCGTCCTCCGTCACACCGAGGAAGGCGCGGAGGTGGAACTGCTGTGACGGACCTCCGGGCCCGGCTCGAGGCGGCGCGGCGCCGGACCCTCGAGATTCTGCGCGGCATCGACGACGAGGCGGCCCATCGCGCCCCGCACCCCGACTTCTCGCCCATCGCCTGGCACGCCGGACACATCGCCTACACCGAGGCGCGGTGGCTCCTCGAGTACGCACAGGGGCAGGAGGACCTCTCGGAGCCCTTCGCCGAGCGCTTCTCGCAGGAGCGCAGCATCAAGGCACGGCGCGGCGAGCTGTGTCCCCCGATGACGGAGATCCTCGAGTACATGGCGCAGGTGCGATGCCGCGTCCTCGCCTCGCTCGACCGTATAGAGGCGCGACTCGTCTGGGTGGTCCTGCAGCACGAGTACCAGCACTGCGAGACCGTCGCCGTGGTGGCGTATCTGGCGGGAGGCATCCTCGCCGTACCAAAGCGCGAGGCGCCGCGCGGCCGCGCGCTCTCCGGCTTCGTCTCCATCGAGGGTGGCCGCGCCCGGTTGGGCTCGGATGCGCGGGCGCCCTGGGCCTACGACAACGAGCGGCCCGAACGATGCGTCGACGTGGCGCCCTTCGAACTCGCCCGGGCGCCGGTGACGGCAGGCGAGTGGCGGGCCTTCGTGGAGGCGGGGGGAACGGCGCCGCGCAGCTGGCTGCCCGACGGCCGGATCCTGACCCCCTGTGGTCCGATTCCGTTCGATCCGGACCTTCCCGTCTTTGGGGTCTCGCAGGCGCAAGCAGAGGCCTACGCGCGGGCCTGCGGCGCCCGCCTGCCCACCGAGGAGGAGTGGGAGTGGGCCGCCCGGGGCGCCGCGCGGCGCACCTACCCCTGGGGCGAGGCCGATCCCGCGGGTGCGCCGGGGTCTCCGCCCCGCTGCGATTACGACCTCCATTACGGCGGGCCGGCACCGGTGGGCGCCCATCCCGTCGGAGACACGCCCGAGGGCGTCGCCGATCTGGCCGGTGGCGTCTGGGAGTGGACCCAGAGCACCTTTCGGCCCCATCCCGGCTTCGAGCCGTGGCCTTACCGCGGCTATTCGGTTCCCTATTTCGATGGGAAGCATGCCGTGCTGCGGGGCGGCAGCTTCGCCACCCGGGGCACCATCGTGCGGGCGGCCTTCCGCAACTGGTATCCACCGGCGGTCCGCGAGATCTTCTCGGGGGTGAGGCTGGCGCGATGAAGCGCGTGTGCGTTTTGAACACCGGTGGCACCATCGGCATGGTGCGCGGCGAGCGCGGCTATGAGCCGCGGGAGGGCTTCCTCGAGCGCTACATGGCGGCGATGCCCGAGCTCGCCCACGAGGTGGTGCCCGCCTACGAGGTGGTGAACCTGCCGCCGCTGCTCGACAGCGCCGATATGCGGCCCACCGACTGGCTTCGCATCGCCGAGGCCATTCGCGCCCGCCACGACGCCTACGACGGCTTCGTGGTCGTGCACGGGACGGACACCATGGCCTACACCGCTTCGGCGCTCTCCTACCTCCTCGAGGGGCTCGCCCGGGCGGTCGTGCTCACTGGCTCGCAGCTCCCGCTCTCCCACGTGCGCACCGACGGGCGGGAGCACCTCATCACCTCGCTCATCCTGGCCGCAGAGCCGCGCCTCAACGAGGTGTGCATCTACTTTGGCGCCCGCTTGCTCCGCGGCAACCGCGCCCAGAAGGTCCACGCCAGTGAGTTCATGGCCTTCCACAGTGGAAACCTCCCGCCGCTGGCTCGGGTCGGGGCCCAGATCGAATGGGCGGAGCATCTCCTGCGCCCGGCAGGGGATGGCCTGTCCGGACCCATCGCGCTCCCGCGCAGTCCCGAGGTGGCGGCAGTCCGCCTGTACCCGGGCATCTCCTCGGCGCTCCTACGGCGCCTGCTCGCGCCTCCCACCGAAGCGGTGGTGCTCGAGACCTATGGCGCCGGAAACTTCCCCAGCCGCGATCCCGCGCTGCTTGCTGCGGTGCGCGAGGCCGTCCGGCGAGGGGTCGTGGTGGTCAGCTGCTCCCAGGCGCACGGCGGCCGCGTGCGGCAGGATCTCTACTCCACCGGCGCAGCGCTGGCCGAAGCCGGCGTGGTGAGCGGCGGCGACATGACGGTCGAGGCGGCCCTGACGAAGCTCTACGTCCTCCTCGGCCGCGGCCTCTCCCCCGAGGCGGTGTGCCGGGCCGTGGGCGAGGATCTCGCCGGCGAGATCACTCCCGAGCCCACCCGGGGCGTGGAGGCCGGCTAGGGCGGAGGATCCGGTGCGTCCCCGACGGGCGCCGCCGGTAGCTCGAAGACGAATCGGGCGCCGCCTTCGGGGCCTTCCTCCACCCAGATGCGCCCCCCATGGTCCTCGACGATGCGGCGGCTGATGTGCAGGCCCAGCCCCGTCCCGGGGGGGCGCACGCCCCGTTCGTCCTCGGCCTGCGTGAAGGGCTCGAAGATCGTTTCCCGCAGGTGGCGCGGTACCCCAGGGCCGCTGTCCTCGACCCAGATGCGGATCCACTCGGAGGCGTGGCCCTCCGTGCTCCGCCGACCCGATCCCCGGCGCGCAGCCAGGCGGATCCTCCCACCGGCGGGGGCGTGCTTCACCGCATTGGAGAGCAGGTTCACGAGCACCTGCACGATGCGGTCTCCATCCCCGTAGATCTCGAGGGGTGCGCCGTGGGCCTCCACCGCGAGGGTGACCTCGGCGCGGGCGGCGACCGGCGCGATCTCCGCCGCAGCCTCTTCGAGGAGGCTCGCGACCTGCTGCGGCCGCATCGCGTAGGGCATCTGGCCCGCGTTGAGGCGCTGCACGTCCAGGAGATCGTCGACCAGGCGCACCAAGCGCTCAGTGTTCCGATGGGCGACCTCGAGGATCTGCTGGGTGGTCTCGTCCATGGCCGCCGCGCGGCCGAGGACCAGGCCGATGCCACCGCGGATGCTGGTCAGGGGTGTGCGCAGCTCGTGGCTGACGGTGGAGAGGAACTCGTCCTTCATCGCCTCCATGCGCTTGCGAAAGTCGATGTAGCGAAACCAGCCACAGATCCGCTCGCTGCCGACTGCGTGATGGGGGTCGGCCATCGCCGTGATGCGAAACCAGACCGGGTTCCCTTCGTTGTCGAGGAGACGGCACTCCTCGTCCATCCGATCCCCTCTGCGGCATGCCAGAAAGGCGGCCTCGATGCGTCCGCGGTCCTCCGGGTGCAGGCGTTCGAAAGGGTCGTCGACGGCCTCGATTCCCAGGATCTCGCCGAGAGTCGGGGCCACGAAGAAGGTGCCGGTGCTCCCGTCCCATTCGAAGAGGGTGTCTTGGGCGCTCTGGGCGGCGAGTTCGAAGCGCTCGTTGCTCTCGGCGAGCGCCTCGGCGTACCCGCCCTTCTCGCGCTCGTAGAGCCAGCCGATCGCGCCGAGTGCCATCGTTGCGGCCGCCATCCCCAGGGCGCGGGCGCCGATCCCCATCGAAGCCGAGAGCGGGGTGGAGGCGAGGACGCCTCGCGCTTCGAGTGCCGCGGTCACCGCCACCAGGAGGAGCACCTTCACGATGCTCAGAACGCCCCCCCGGGCCCCCGCGAAGAGCATCGAGGCGACGGGGAGCGCCGGCAGGGCGACGAAGGCAGGCGCGGTGGTGGCGCCGTCGAAGAGGGTCAGGCCCGCCATCATCAGGTGGACGACGGCGAGCGCCAGGACGGTGACCAGGTGTTCGCGGCCACTCCACTTCAGCACCCAGGGGAGTAGGAGGAGCCCCGCAGCCGAGGCGAGGGCGATGCGCCATCCGGGAGGCGGGCCGCCCACCATCGCGGCCCGGATGGGCGTGGTGACGAGGAGGATCCCAGCGATGGCGAAGCAGCCGGCGACCAGGCGCTTCAGACGCAACCGCTCCAGGGGTGACAGGCGCCCGGCAGGGGGCAGGAAAGAATCGAGGAGGGCGCTCGCCCGCGCGAGGTGCGCGCTTGGCGCCGTCACCGGCTCTCCTCCGTGCTTCGGAGCTGTCGCCCTGCTTCAGCCGCCACGGGTCGACTCCAGCACGATCTCGGTGATCTCGGCGGGGGCTCCGATGCGCATGGGCGGGCCCCAGAAGCCGGTGCCCCGACTCACGTAGATCTGCACCGGGCCCTCGCGGTGATGGCCGGCCACATAGGGCTGCGCAAGTGCGACCAAAAGCCCGAAGGGCTGCACCTGGCCCCCGTGGGTGTGCCCGGCCAGCATCAATCCTGCTCCCATCTCGTGCGCCAGCGCGATCTGCCGGGGCTGGTGGGCGAGGAGCACGAGCTCCCGCTCGGGATCCCGACCGCGCACGATGGGGGCGGCCGAGGGTGGCGGCGAACCGGGGAAGCGGTGGGCGCTGGGGTCGGGCACGCCAGCGAGATCGAAGCTGGCGCTCGCGTCCCCAATGGACACACGTTCGTTCTCGAGTACGCGAAGGCCCAGCGACTCGAGATGCGGCCGCCATACGGTCCAGTCCGAGTAGTACTCATGGTTCCCGGTCACGAAGAAGGTACCGTACCGGGCACGAAGGCGGGAAAGGGGCTCTAGCGCCGAGAGGAGGGCCTCCGGTGGGCCATCCATGAGGTCGCCGGTGATCACGACGAGGTCGGGGCGGCATGCGTTCGTTTTCTCTACGATGCCTTCGACGAAGCGCCGGCCCAGCGTCGGCCCCACGTGCACATCCGAGAGTTGCACCACCTTCAGCCCGTCGAGGGCGCGGGGCAGACGCGCCAGCGCGATGGGGCGCTGCCGCACCTCGATCTCGCCGAGGGCGCCCCGGAGGCCGTGTACCGCAAGACCGGCGCTCACCGCGCCGGCGCCGACGGAGACGGCGCGGGCCAAGAGCTGGCGCCGCTCGGGATCGCTGGGCCCGAGCTGTGCTAGCGGATCGGCGGCGCCGCCGAGGAGGCGAGCCGCACTGCCGATCAGGAGGCGGAACAGATCCGACAGGCCGGCTGCGACCAGGAGAAGGAAGGCGAGGCCCATCCAGCTGTAGGCAGCCCACATCAGCGGCCGCGCTGCTGCAGGAGGTGCAAGGCGGCTTGCGAGCAAGGCCGCTGGTAGCGAGAGTGCCAGCACCACGAGCACTGCGCCGGCGACGCGCGCCCACCCCTGGGGCCACCCCGGATCCCGCACGAAGCGAGCCCACAGGTAGTAGTGCCCGGCCGCGACCGCGGCCAGGAAGAGGGTCAGGAAGAACGCGAGGTAGAGCCAGCGGGACATGGGGTACGTGGGTCGGGCGGTGCGATTGGGGCTGCGTTGGCGCGCGCGGTACGGGGAGGCCTCGGGGCGGAGAGGGCGAAGTCGAGTGCCATCGGGAGAAAGCGCGCCCGCTTCGTCTGGGGCATTCCAGCCGGATAGGATATAGACCGGTACGGGTACGCTGCCATCTCGGAGGCTGTCTTTCCTCAAGGAGCCATCGTATGCACCTTCGCCTCGCATGCTTCGTCGCCGTGGGCCTCGTTTCCGGGCTTCTGGGCGCTTGTGGTCCTTCGGTGGCGCCCGATTGCACCGCCACCGTCTCTGCCGGAGCGGGAAACGACCAGGAGACGGTGCAATCGGCGCTGGTCGAGGCACAGGCCGGGGACGTGCTGTGCTTCCCTGCGGGGACCTACCGCTTCACCGACGAGCTGACCGTCGACACTCCGAACCTCACGCTGCGTGGCGTCCAAGGTGAGACCGTCTTCGACTTCTCCGAGCAGGTGCGCGGTGCCAACGGGATCCAGGTCCTGAGCGATGGATTCACCATCGAAGGGATCACCGTGCGGGATACGCCGGGCGATGGTATCCGAGCCAGCGGTGTCGTGGGCGTGACCTTCCGCGATGTCGTCGTCGAATGGAGCGGTGGGCCGAGCGAGGACAATGGGAGCTATGGTCTCTACCCGGTGGAGTCCAAGCAGGTGCTCATCGAGCGATGCCGGGTGGAGGGCGCGAGCGACGCGGGGATCTACGTCGGACAATCGGAGCAGATCATCGTTCGCGACAGTGTGGCGCTGCACAACGTTGCGGGCATCGAGATCGAGAACTCGAAGGACGCGGAGGTCTATGGAAACCATGCCTACGAGAATACCGGCGGTTTCCTGGTCTTCGCGCTGCCCGGGCTCAACGTGAAGTGGAGCGAAACCTCGCGGATCCACGACAACGTTTTCGAGAACAACAACACGTCGAACTTTGCGCCGGCGGGCAACATCGTGGGGATGGTTCCGGCGGGCACCGGCGCGATACTCCTCGCGACGGACCGGAACGAGTTCTTCGGCAATACGGTCAGTGGCAATGGCTCGGTGGGAGTCTCGGTGATCTCCTACTACGTCACGGGGAACAACTGGGACGATGCCGAGTACGACCCCTTCCCAGAAGGCAACTTCGTTCACGACAACACCTTCACGGACAACGGCGAGGCGCCGGACGGGATCGCCTCGATCCTCATCGGAGATCCCCCCATCCCCGATCTCTCCTGGGACGGCGTGGTCGATGAGACGAAGGACAAGTCCGATGGGTCGCTCACCAACTGTTTCAAGGACAACGGCGATGCAGACTTCATCAACTTCGCCTACGGCAAACCGGCGAGTGAACGCAGCACCGACATCACCCGGGTGACCTGCAGTCATGATCCCCTTCCCGAGATCCGTTTCTAGTTTGCTGCTGGCGGTGCTTGCCGGCGCACTGGCCGGCGGCTGTGGGCCCGGCGAGCCGCCCTATCCGCGGCTCTCGGACTGGCACCTCTTCGAGGATCTGCCGGGGCAGGTTCCCGCGGAGGGCCTCCTCCCCTATGAGGTGAACGCACTCCTCTACTCGGACGAGGCGGTGAAGTTCCGCTTCCTCTCGGTTCCACATGAGGCGACGGGCGCGGCCATCTCCTACGTCAACAAGGGGCGGTGGACCTTCCCCGAAGGCACCATCCTGGTGAAGACCTTCGCCTACTACCACGATGCCCGCGATCCCAGCCTCGGCTACGATCTCATCGAGACGCGCCTTCTGGTCAAATCCGAGGACCGCTGGCGGGCCTGGACCTATGTCTGGGACGAGGACGATCGCGACGCACGCTACTTCGCGGCGGGGAAGAGCGTGCCCGTGCAGTGGATCGACTCTGAAGGGCGAGAGCGGTCGCTCGAGTACCGCGTGCCCAACGTCCTGCAGTGCAAGACCTGCCATCAGAACCAGGACGTGCTCCTGCCCCTCGGCCCCCGCACGCGGCAGCTCAACCGTCCCCATCGCTACGGGGCCGAGGAGGAAAACCAAATCGATCGCCTGGCCGATCTGGGATGGCTCGAGCCGCGGCCGCCCCCGCCAGAGATGCGGCCGAAGCTTCCCGACCCCTATGGCGACGATGCACTGGAGCTTCGTGCACGGGCCTACCTCGAGGCCAACTGCGCCCACTGCCACCAGCCGGGGGGCAACGCCGACGCGAGCGGCCTGGACCTGCGCTACGAGACGCCGACGGGGCCGTCGACGGGCATCTGCAAGACACCGGTGGCAACGGGGCAGGGCAGTGGCGGCCTACGCTACGCCATCCAGCCCGGCGCCCCCGATGAGAGCTATCTCGTCTACCGCATGGCGAGCACCGATCCGGAGATCAAGATGCCCGAGCTGCCCACGCAAACCGTTGACCAGCGGGGGCTGGCATTGATCCGGGCGTGGATCGCTGCCATGCCGCCGCAGAGCTGCCGCTAGGAGCGCCCCGGTCCGGCATCTCCGGCTCGCCTCGCGGCGGACGCACCTCCCTTGCTACCATCCGCGGCGAGGCGGTGATGCCGGCCGGACTCGTTCAGATACCCCGAGCGCGGGGCTCCGAGCTCGCAAGGGACGAGGCGAGCGGCGAGTTGCACCGGTGTCTCGAGGCCTCACGGCTGGTGACGGTGCTCGGGCCGGCCGGAGCGGGGAAGACCCATCTGGTCCGGGCGCTCGGCCGGCAGCTTCAGGAGCAGGGGCGTTCGGTCTATTGGGTGGATCTGACCGAGGCGCGGGGCTGGGCCGATGTCGCCGCCGCCTTCGCCGGCGTTCTCTCGACCCGTCTCACCGAAGGCGAGAGCGAGACCCGGGTGGCGGGGCAGCTCGCGGCGGCGCTGGGCGTCGAGGAGGCGGTGCTCCTGGTCGACAACTGCGA
>CAYYHA010000025.1:0-6575 GCA_964471535.1 uncultured Myxococcia bacterium
CCGTAGGCAGTGGCGGCCGAGAGGACGGCGGGGGCTGGGAGGGGCCGCAAGACCTCGGAGGGGCGCGCGCTGGGGGCGCCGCTGGATGGGCGAGGGAAGAGGGCGCATGCCTTTCGATACCACGTTCCCGCCAGGTGGGAGCACTCTGGGGCCCGACGCCCGCAGGTCTGGGCCGGCAGCGGGTCTTGGGCTCGCATCGCTGGCGGACGCAGCTGGGTCCTGGGCGGGGGCTGTGCTATCTCCGCGCCATGCTCGACGAAGCGCTCATGGCCTTCGTGAAGGCCTTCATGGAGGAGCAAATTCCTTTCAACAAGCATCTCGGGATTCGGCTCCTCGAGCTTCGCGAAGGCGAGGCCACCTTGGAGATCCCCTACCGCGATGCGCTGATCGGTGATCCCTTCCGTCCGGCGCTCCACGGTGGCGTGATCTCGGCACTCCTCGACACCTGCGGCGGTGCGGCGGTCTTCTCGACCTTCACCGACGTGGGGGACCGGACCAGCACGGTGGACCTGCGGGTCGACTACCTGCGTCCCGGCCGCCAGGAGACGGTGCGGGCCCACGGCCGCGTGCTGCGCATCGGAAACCGCGTGGCGGTGGTGCATCTCGACGCGTTCCATCCGGGGGCCGAAGATGCGCCCATCGCCACGGGCACGGGCGTCTACAACGTGCGCCGTGCCCAGGACGGGTGAGCCCCGGACGGTTTGGTGCGGCAGTGGGGCGTGCGGCGGCGCCGGGGGGTAACGCGCGACGGGATCCCCGCCCGCGGGTGGGCCACGATCTACCACGCGCCCCGGACAGCGCGCCGTCTCCCTGCGGTGCTTCGCGGCCGGGCGCGCGGCGCGCCCCCGAGGCCAAGCGGACGTCGCGCCAGCGAGCACGCCGCCGCCCGGCCACGCGGCGCCCTCCTGCGCACCCGATGCGGGGCCAGTGTGCTCAGAAAAGCGCAGAGACGAGCAGCACCGTCCCAAGGAGGCCGACAACGGAGAAGACGATTCCCTTGATCGCCTCACCGCGGCCGTAGACGGGCGGCCAGGCACGCGGGTTCACCCGCCGCAGGCCGGCGATCGAGAGGCCCGCTGACACCACCTCGAGGCCCGGCACGAGGATCGAGAGCAGAGCGACAAGGTAACCGGCGCGCGCCAACGGATTGCTGGCCGAGCGGCGCCACAGCCGTTCGAGTTCGGCACGCGATACCTCGAGGCCGAAGGCCAGCTTGTTGCGGGGGCTCCGCCAGGCGGCGAGATAGAGCAGCGTGGGGATGAGCGCCTGACGCACGAGATCCGAGGGTGCGGGCACAGGCCCGGTGCCGCCCCAGGCGAGTTCGCTCGTCAGACCCACCACGGGCAGAGTGAACAGCGCCCAGCGGGTCCAGCGCTGCTTGAGGAGGTAGCAGGTGAAGACCACGAGCGAATAGAGCACCGGAAGCACGGCAATCCCGGCGGCGGCCGGCACCTCCGGCGCGAGTGCGGCGCCCAAGACCACCACCAGCCCCGCCAGACTGCCCAAAAGGCCCAGGATGCCCAGCATCCAGATGAAGAGATCGCGCCGGCCCGACAGCCGGCTGCGCAGGGCCCCGAGGTAGTCGACGTCGGGCCGCTTCGCGCACGCGCCGCACACACGCCGAGCTGCGTCCGCGGCCCCCACCAGATGGCAGCAGTCGGCGCAGTAGAAGGCGCCGCAGCGCTCGCACGTTCCGGTGGCTCGGCGCCCCCGGTGCGCGGCGCAGAAGCCCCCGGGCCCCTCGGGTCGGGCGGCGCCGTCCGGTGGTTCTACGCCTGACGCCGAATCGTCCGTCGACATGGCCACCGCGCCTAGCGTCGCGCCCCCACCTTCGTCAAGCACCGATCCTCGTTCAGGACGGATGAGACTTTGGCGCACAACCGGCGTGACGTTTCGGACGGGGCTCGGCGCGGGGGTGGCCCAGGGTGGGCAGCGCCGAGGTGCCTGGGCGGCTGCGGTCCGGTCGCAACACCTCAAGGGAGGCCCGTGCACGGCCGGCAGGTGCCCGCCGCCGGCCGCCTACCTAGCGCCAGGGACGGTCCGAGGAGCCAGGAGGCAGTGCGTCTCGGAGGCGTAGGGCCAATCGTGTCCAGCCGGCCGAAGGAGCCAGTCACCCACGGCGAGCGCAAAGAGGAGCACCACGCCGGTGAGCAGAACCGGCGCGCGGCTTAGTGCCCGTCCGAGTGGAGAGGGGGCGTCGCTCGGCAGGCGTGCCGCCGCTGGCACGATCCCGCCGACACCGAGGGTCGCGAGTCCCAGCCAACCCCAGAGCCCACGGCCTGCCGTGATCTGCGGCAAGAAAGCGTAGAGGGGAAGCACCGCCAATGACGCCGCGAGCCCGAGGGCAAGGGCCCAAATAGGAAGCACCTTCGCGTGCCGTGCGAGGATCCACACGAACACGAAAGCCATGAGGAACGCCGCGGCGCCCTGTGGCACGCGAAACCTCCACAGGGTGCGCAGCCTCTCGGTCCACGGCGACGAAGCGAGAATGCGCGACGCGCGTGGCAGCGGCTGCCCACGCCGGGGTCCATACCATGCCGTGACGTAGCGGCGGCCGCCACGGACGGCCACCGCACGTGCCCGTTGGGGCCACGAAAGGTCGACCGGCGCGCTCCAACAGGCCTTTCCAGAGCGCTCTCTGGGCGGTCCGGGAGGTGGCACGAGCGGGATGCGTTCCGGGGTTCTCGCGTCCGGCGCCTGCACCTCGACCCAGGCACTGTCGGGCACGAGGAGCTCACCACTTGCGGCATCGTAGAAGAGAGCGTCCATCCGCGTGCCGCGCAGTTGCACCTCTAGGATCGGCAGCGACGCCAGAAGCGGCACCGATCCAAAGAGGACCGTCGCGAGGGCGAGGAAAACGAAAGCGGCTCCAACGATGCGGTCCATGCTCCGTCAACGCGCCACCGTGCGTCTTGGTTCGGGGAGCCCGCTCGCGTCGCGCCGAGCCCGGTGCCGCCGTCCGCGGCCGCCGGCCATCGGCGGGCGGCCATCCCGTCTCCGGCCCGCCTCGGGGCGCTCACCGTGTCGGCGGGTCGTCGAGCCGCCGGGAAGGCGGCCCTTTCCTGGCGGCGCCGCGCCGGGCACCTCCCCAGCGGCGCGCTGCGTCACTCGGGCAGCGGCTTATCCGCCTTCGTGGTGAAACGGAAGGTGCCGCTCTCCTTCACCGCCCGCAGATCGATGTCCGGGTACTCGGCCACCTCGTCGGGGGCGCGCGTGCCGATCTCCAGGTAGGTCACCGGGTGCGGGCCGCGGTTGGTCAGGTGGTGCCCGTCGGGGACGCCGGCGGGAAAGGCGGCCACCCATCCCGTCTCGAGCACCGTTTCGCCGGCGTCGGTGACGAGCGTGACAGGTCCCCGCACGACGTAGACGAACTCGTCCTCCTTCGCGTGCCAGTGCCGCTGCGAGGAGTAGGCCCCCGGCTCCAGGGTCACGAGGTTCACCCCGAACTGCGTCAGCCCCAATGGAGCGGTGAGCCGGCGCTTGACGCGCCCTTCGAAGCCCCGATCGAAGGGGGGCGGATAGGCGGTCCCCCGCCGTCCTTCGACCGTGGCGGGATCGAGGACGACGTGCCCCCGCGTCCCGGGCCCGTGCGCGCTCGCCGCCGGCGATCCGCCGGCCGCTGCGTCTCCGTTCTGATCTCGGGTGGAACCCATCGTGTGCCTCCTTGGGGTCCCACTCCTAACGGCACCCATCGGAAGGATCCACCCTTTACGCCGCTGGCGGGACGCACTATCTTGGGGCCAATGCTAGTGAGAATCATTCTCAACTAGAGCCCTCACCCGGAGCCGCCGCCCATGCCCCAACGCATCTTTTCCCGCCTTGCCTGCCCTAGGGCCTCCCTCGCCGTCCTTCTCGTTGCTGCGCTGGCCGCTGGAGCGGCGGGATGCCCCGACGAGGGGCCGGCGCAGCCGAGCCCGGCGGGCGCCTCAGCGGCACCGACACCCACCCCCGCAGGCGGCACGGCGGCCGCCCCCGAGGGCGAGACACCGCTGCCCCGCGCCATCGGCGCGATCCTGGGTCGGCTGAAGCTGGTGAAGGAGGAGTACCAAGCGGCCGTCCGCGACGGGAAGGTCATCAATGCGACCGAGTACGAGGAGGCCGAGATCTTCGCCGAGCAGGCGGCGCTTCGTTTCCGCCGGATCGAATCGGCCTTCGAGGGCGAGGCAGCCGCCATCGCCGAAGGGGTGGCGAAGGATCTGGGGCTCTTGATGCAGCGCATCGCCGCGAAAGCCCCCCTCTCGGAGATCCAGACCCTCGTCGCTTCGCTCGTGCAGCGCATCGCCGCCCTCAATCCCGAGGAGATCCCCCAGGAGATCGAGGGCACGGTGGAAGCCGTCGCGCGGGCCGACGCGACGATCCGGGCCGAGGTGCAGGCCGAGGGGTACCGGATCGGCGTGTTCACCGATGCGCCGCGCACCCTGTGGCTCCGGGACGAGAATGGCCACCTGAAGGAGACCCCGCCCCCCGAAGGGGCGACCCACTACCTCGGCGTGGTGGTCCGTGAGCCGCGCACCAAGCGCTTCCTCCCCGCCACCCCGGTCGAGGTGCGCCTCGGCAAGGGGAAGCCGCAGCGGCTCACCTGGGTTTGGGGCGACTTCCAGCACTACGGGGGGCACCTCAGCTTCCCCGAAGGGCCCTTCGAGCTCGCAGTGACCGTCGGCCCCATGGCCTACGACCGCCACGGGGACATGCTCACGCAGTGGACGAAGCCGGCGACGGTGGTCTTTCGAGGCCGCCGGGAAGGGGCGGTGGTCCGCTTCGAGGGCAAGCCGCCCGCGCCCGCGGCAGCCGACTACCACCTCGGCGACGACGTGCTGCAGGCGCTTGCCGAGGCGCGAGAGGTGACGACCGCCGGACCCTATCGGGTGGGCTTCATCGCCGAGCGGCCGGAGCCGGTGTGGCTGTGGAAGGACGGCGGGCCCTCCCTCGTGGCGGCCACCGAAAAGGACACCCACCACCTGGAGATCGCGCTCATGGAGCAGGCGAGCAACCGGATGATCCCCGGGGCGAAGGTCACCCTCTCCCTCGTGCCCCGCAGCGGCGGGGCGCCGCTTGGCATCCCCCTCCACCCGCTCGCCTCGGCCTTCTACCACTACGGTGCGACCGTCGCGGTGCCCCCCGGTGACTACGAGGTGCGGGCGAAGATCGAGCCGCCCCCCTTCGCAACCCTCGGGGGCCCCCGCTTCGAGGGCACCCACGAGGCCATCTTCCACTGGAATCGAGGTGAGAAGTGATGCGCGTCTTTCCGCCGGTACTCTGTCTCTGGCTTCTTGCGACGGGCCTTCCCTCCCCGGCCCACGCCACGGAACCCACCGGCGGAGGCGCGGCCGCGGGCCACACCGCCGATACGGCGACGGTCGACGCCGAGGTGGCCGCCTTCGATGCCGGGCTCGTGGCGGCCGTCGAGGCCCACGCCAAAGGTGACCCCCTGGCCGCTGCCGAAGTCGGGGAGCTCTTCTACCGCTTCGAGGAGTCCACCTTCCGCGATCGGATCGCCGCCAAGGATCCCGATCTCTACGCTCGCCTCGAGAAGGTGTGGCTCGATCTCCGCCGCGCCATGAAGACGGGGGCACCCGCAGCCACGGTTCAGACCCGGCTCGAGACGGTGCGTGCGACGCTCGAGGCGGCGCACAGGAAGGTGCAGGGCGGCGGCGGCCTACTCGCCGCCTTCCTCGGCGCCTTCCTCATCATCCTGCGGGAGGGCTTCGAGGCGCTCCTCGTTGTCGCTGCGCTGGCCGCCTGGTTGCGCCGCGCGGGCGGAGGCGACCGAGTGCGCTGGCTCTACGGCGGCGCGGCGGCGGCGGCGCTGGCGAGCCTGCTCCTGTGGGCGGCCGCACGGACCCTGATCTCCATCTCCGGGGCCCAGGGGGAGGTACTCGAGGGCGCCACGATGCTCCTGGCCAGCGCCGTCCTCTTCTACGTCTCCTACTGGCTGGTCTCGAAGGCACAGCACGCGAAGTGGGACGCCTTCATCCGCAGGACTGCCGGTGCCGCGCTGGCCGGCGGAGGGGCGCTGGCGATGTTCGGTGTGGCCTTTCTCGTGGTCTTCCGAGAGGGCTTCGAGACGGTCCTCTTCTACGAGGCACTCCTGCAGTCCTCGAAGGGGCAGGCGGCCCTCGTCGGTGCGGGCTTCGCCTCGGGCCTTGCCGTGCTCCTCGCCCTCTACGCCCTCATCCGCCTGGCGGGGATGAAGCTCCCCTTTGGGCTCTTCTTCGGCGCGACCGGCGGGCTGCTCTACCTCCTGGCCGTCAAGTTTGCCGGCGATGGGGTGCGGGAGCTGCAGGCCGGAGGCCTCCTGGGCGAGACCCCCTTGGGCTGGCTTCCCGACAGCGCCACGCTGCAAAGCTGGTTCGGTATCCACCCCTACCTGGAGACGGTCGCCCCGCAGCTCCTGCTCCTGCTGCTTGCGGCCGTGGCGGGGGTGGTTCTCCTGCGCCGCCGGCACCAAAGCCCGGCGCTTACCGCCGAGAAGGGAGGCGCGGCGCACGCATGAGCCGGCTCGGTCTCGCTGCGGTGCTGCTTCTTTTGGGTGGGGCGATCCCCGCCTGCGCCGGGGGCGCGGACGCCCCCGGAGC
>CAYYHA010000025.1:6585-32304 GCA_964471535.1 uncultured Myxococcia bacterium
AAACAGCCCACTTCGCCATCGGCACCGGTTTCATGGCGCTGGGCATGATGCGGCGCGTTCCGATCGGAACGCCGCCGGCAACGGGGCCGCCGAAGCCCCCGCTCCCGCGGAGGCGGCCGCTGGCGGGCCTGCGGGCGCGCGTGTTGCCGGCGCGGTAACTGGGGAGGGCACCGGGCCCGACCTCGAGCCCGTTCCTGCTGCCTACCGCGACCTCGCAATGCCGCCGGAGCTGTCCGTGGATGGGGCGGCGATCTTCGCCTCCACCTGCGCCCCCTGCCACGGCACCCGCGGCCGGGGCGACGGCCCCGCCTCGGTGGGACTCCACCCCCCGCCGGCGGCCTTCGCCGCGCCGGGCTTCCTCTCCGCCCGCAGCGACGCCTACCTCTACTGGCGCATCAGTGAGGGGAAGCGGGCCACGCCCATGCCCGCCTTCAAGTACCAGCTCTCCCCGGAGCAGCGCTGGGCGCTGGTGCGCTATCTTCGCCAGACGTGGGGTCGGGCGACCGAGTGACGGGCGGGGCACTCCTGGCTCGCGCCAGGGCGGCGGCCGAGCGCCGAGGGGTCGAGGAGGTGGCCTTCGAACTCGCCTTCGCCCTCGAGCGGGGCTGTGGGGTCCTCGGACTGCCGCCGGGCCGGCTCGGCCCCGAGGAGGCGGGCCGCCTCTACGAGCAGCTCCTCGCCACCTGCTCCGCCTCACGGAAGGCGCTCGGTGCCTTCTACACCCCGCAGCCGGTGGCCCGGGCCATCGCCCGCCGCCTCCTCGCAGACGTCGACGCCGGCGGCCCGGTCCCTCGGATCATCGATCCCGCCTGCGGGACCGGCGCCTTCCTCCTCGCGGCGGCGCGGGCGCTCCGCCGCCGGGGCGTTTCCCCCCGAGCCATCGGGTGCGCGCTGTGGGGGATCGATCGGGACGCCGGCGCGCTCGCCCTGTGCCGTGCCGCGCTCCGCGCCGAGGGGATCGCCGTCCCCCGCGATCACCTGCTGCAGCAGGACGCGCTCCTTGCGCCGTGGCCAAGGGCACACTTCGATCGGATCCTCGGCAACCCCCCCTTCGTGAACATCGTTCGCCTGCCGGCGCCGCAGCGCCAGGCGCTGAAGGCGCGGTACCGAAGCTTCCGAAACAAGTGTGACCTCTACGGCCTCTTCGTCGAAGCGGGGATCGACCATCTCGCGCTGGGGGGGCGCCTGTCGTTCATCCTCTCGGACTCCTTTCTCGGGACCGACAGCTTCGCCCCCCTGCGCCGCCTCCTCTTCGCGTCGGAGGCACGGCGGGTGCGCCGCATCGACCGGCTCGCGGGAGCCACCTTCGGGGCGAAGGTGCGCGCGGTGGTCCTCGAAGTGGAGGCGCGCCCGCCCGACGCGGCGGTCCCTGTGGCTCTGGGGCGGATCGATGCGGCGGGACGCGTCGAGGCAGGACACGCGCTGCCCCACGCGATCTTCCGCCGCCGGGCCGCTCGCAGCGCCGCGCTGCCGGAGGATGCGAGGCAGCTCGCCTGGGCGGAGGCGCTGGAGGCCGAGGCGAGGCCGCTCTCGGACTTCCTCGAACTCTCCCTCGGGGTGAAGACGGGGGACGATGGGCGCTTCGTCTCCCCGCGGCGGCGGGGCCGGAGTGCACGGCGCTGCGTGCGGGGCCGCGACGTCGGCCCCTTCTCCATCACCGATCGGTGTTACATCGACTACCGCCCCGAGCGGCTGCGGGCGGTGCACGGTGCCCGCCCCCGGCGCCCGGAGAGTTTCCTGCGTCCCATGAAGCTGCTCCTCCGTGAGACCTCCGGCGCGCGGCTGATCGCCGCCGTGGACACGGAGGCGCGCATCCCCCTCGACACCCTCCACGCCCTCTACCCCCGGGCCGAGGGCCCGAATGGCCGCTCCCTCCACGGCTGGTGTGCCCTCCTCAACTCGGCGCCGCTTTGCCGGTGGTACGCGCTCCACCATCCGGGCCCCCACGTGAAGGCGGGCGAGGTGCGCCGCCTGCCCGTGCCGCCGCCGCGGCCCGAGCCCCTCTCGGCGCGCCTGAACGCCCTCCCCGCCCTCGCCGCCTACCTCGCCGGTGCGCCATGGCACCGGGACATCGAGGCCGCCCCCGAGGCGGTCCTCGACTGCCTCGGCCGATGGATGAGCGGGCACAGAGATCCCCGGGGGCAGGCGGCGATCGACCGGCTCTGTGCGAAGCTCTACGGCGTATGAAGCGACTGGATCGAGCATTTTTCGCCCGGGACACGCGCACCGTGGCCAAGGCGCTCATCGGCTGCCGCCTCGTGCGCAAGGTCGGCGGCCGGCGCCTCTCGGGGCGCATCGTGGAGACCGAGGCCTACCACGGCCCCGACGATCAGGCCTCCCACGCCCGTCGGGGTCCCACGCCCCGGGCGAAGATCATGTTCGGGCGTGCCGGGATCGCGTATGTGTACCTCATCTACGGGATGCACCACTGTCTGAACGTCGTGACGGGCGAGGAGGGCTTTCCCTCGGCGGTCCTGATCCGCGGCCTCGACGATCTCGAAGGCGTCCGCGGGAACGCGGTGGGGCCGGGGCGCCTCACCAGGCTCCTCTCCATACGCGTCGAGACCCACAACGGCGCCGACCTGACCGCACCGGAGGCGGATCTGTGGATCGAGGCGCCCCGCGAGGCGCCGCCGCCCTTCGAGGCGACCTGTCGCATCGGGGTCGACTACGCGGGTGAGTGGGCGAAGCGTCCCTGGCGCTTCGTGGTGCCCAAGGAGCACCGGCGATGAGCTGGGAGGCGCGCTGGCAGGCGGGACAAACCCCCTGGGATCTCGGTGGGAGTCCTCCCGTGCTCGAAGCGCGGGCCGAGTCGCTTCCCGGCGGCCGGGTGCTGGTGCCCGGCTGCGGCGCCGGCTGGGACGTTCTCACCCTCGCCCGGCCCGACCGGGAGGTCGTGGGTCTCGATCTCTCCCCCACGGCGCGCCGCCTCTTCGAGCGCATCCGCGCCGAGCGGGGCATCCCACCGGAGCGGGCGCGGGTGGAGACCGGCGACTTCTTCTCCTTCGAACCCGAAGCGCCCTTCGATCTCGTCTTCGACTACACCTTCTTCTGCGCCCTGCCACCCGAGCGGCGGGAGGCGTGGGCGGAGAAGATGTACCGGCTCCTCCGTCCCGGCGGCACGCTCATCACCCTCGTCTTTCCGGTGCGCGAGCCGAAGTGGCCGCCCCGCGGCTGCGATCCCGAGGCAGGCCCGCCCTTCCCCGTCCATCCCGATCTCTACCGGGCCCACCTCGCACCCTTCTTCGAGGAAGAGGAGATGTCGAAGGTCACGCACTCGGCGCCCGGCCGGGAGGGGAAGGAGTGGTGGGGCCGCTGGCGCCGGCGTGAAGCGGTGGCACGCCGCGGGTGAGCGCACCTAGACGGTGACCGTGGTGCGGATCCACGGAAGGCGCGCCCGGGGGCCCACGTGGGTCTCCTGGGAGAGGGTCACCTCCGAGAACACCCCCTGTTCCCCCTCCCCGTCGAGGATCCGGCCGGAGACGTTCCAGCGGCCCGGCGCCAACAGCGCGGTGATGCGGCCGTCCTCGATGGCGAAGCC
This sequence comes from uncultured Myxococcia bacterium, assembly GCA_964471535.1. Classification (GTDB taxonomy): domain Bacteria; phylum Myxococcota; class Myxococcia; order SLRQ01; family SLRQ01; genus CAYYHA01. The sequence goes on from CAYYHA010000025.1 coordinate 10,127, forward strand.
GTCGAAGACCGAGGCGGTGAACGCCGCCCGCGCCCGGTCGGCGCCGTGCAGCCCCAGGCAGGCGAGGAGGTAGACACCCCGGTCCACCCCTTCGAAGAGCGCCTCGCGGGAGATCTCGCCGGGCGCCATGACGAGGCCGGAGAGGGTGTCGCGGACCGGGGCTTCGCTCTCGTCCTCCACGAGCATGGGGCGGCGGTACCCATTTCCGGTCGTCTCGCGCCCCGCCTCCGCCGCCGAGCGCCGGCTCCACACCAGTCCCTTCGCCACACCCTCCTCGACGAGTGGTGTCGAGCCCGTCGGGGAGAGTTCGTCGTCGCAGGGGCGGGCACAGGAGAGCCCCTCATCGGTGCCCGTGTCGACGAGGGTGATGGAGGGGTGGAAGATCCGCCGCCCGGGTTCGATCTCCGTCAGTCCCGTGCGCAGGCTCGACCCGAGGAACTTCTCCTGCCCCACCACGCGCAGGAGGCTCTCCACCAGACGCGGGTGGAGGATCGCGGTCACCTTCCCGCGCACCCCGAGATCGGCCGGCGCCACCACGCGGTCGGGAATCTCACTCAAGGTGCGTCTACCCAGGTCGCGGATCGACTCGAGACCCGATTCGTCGGGCGCCCGGTCGAGGTGAGCGAGCTGGTAGTGGCAGGCATTGACGAAGGCGGCGGCGTCTCCGGTGGTGCGCTTGAACGCGGCGAGCCCGTCCCGGGAGGCCAGCACCGTCCAGGTGGTGGAGAGGGAGACGCCGCCCTCGAGGCTGTCGAGGCGCCCGCTGCCCTCGGCGAAGGCCCGGTCGCGCAGTGCAGCCGCCAGATCGCGGAGCTTCTCCGGCTGGGTGATCCAGGGCTCCCAGGTGGCATCGTGCCACCGGGTGGTGGGTTCGACCTGCGTCGCACCGAAACGCTCGAGGGGGGATGGCCGGGCGGCGGGGAGCGCAGCGCGCAGCGCCGCCTCGTTCTCGTCGAGGTCCAGGGTGGTGGTGGCGGCGATGGCTAGGCCCTTGGGTGTCAGCGCACGAAGCCCTACCTCCACCCGGCCCAGAGACATCTGGGGGGCGAGCTCGCGGTTCTTCACCTCGTAGCCGTAGGCATCGGTCCGAACGATGCGCACCTCCACGTCGCCGGCGAAGGCGAGGCCGCGCCGCACGATGTCGCGCGCGCGCTCCACGAGGGTTTCGAGAGTCTGCATCGCAGGTCTCCTCTACCAGCCGATGGTGATGGCGGGGGTGCGCCGGATGCGGGTGACGGGGCCGCCGTCGGTGACCGTCTTCGTCTGCCCCTTCCCGCAGAAGCCGGGGTCGTCGCACTTCAGCGGGCCCGCGAAGGCCTCGACCCCTTCGAGGGCGTCCACCGTGCGCACGGTGAGGTTGGCGGGGAGGAGCACGTCGTCGGTGAAGGCCCCGTCGACGATGAGGCGGCCGTATTGGATGCTGGTGGCCATGCCGTCCTTGCTCACCGCACCGCCCTTCGAGCCCTCGAGATAGACGCCGAAGGGGATCTCGGCGATGAGCTCCTCCACCGTGTCGTACCAGGGCGCGCCCTCGGCAGGGTACAGATAGGTGTTCGTCATGCGGGGGATACGCGGATCCCCGAGCTCGGAGAAGCCGCGTCCGTTGGGGGCCTGCCCGAAGTGATGGGCCGTCTCCCGGCTGTGGAGCATGCCCACGATCCGGCCGCCCCTCACCAGACACACCGGCTGAACCTCCACCCCCTCGTCGTCGATGTAGTGGGTCCCGAAGCCGCGATCGGGATCGAAGGTTCCATCTGGATTGCGGATCTGTCCGTCGTAGAGATCCACCACCTCGGTGCCCAGGGGGTCCCGCGCCGGTTCGCCGCTCGGTTTCACGAGCCCCGATCCGCCCTCCTTCACGATGTCGGCCTCGAAGTTGTGGCCCTGCGCCTCGTGGACGAAGACCATCGCGGTGGAGTCGAGGACGAAGTGGGTGATCCGGTCGATCTCGTCCTGCTCGAGCTTACGGCCGCGATGCAAGGCGATCGCCTTGCGGACGGAGCGGCCGAGCTGCTCTCGATGCTCCCCGCGCAGGCGTTCCGAGCCGGGCTCGAAGAAGAAGTCGAGGGCGCGGATCTCACCGATGCGCTCCCGCTGCTCGGTGGTGCGCCCCGTCGCGGGGTCGCGCACGCGGGTGGTGAGGGAGAGGAAGGTGCTCGGCAGCACCTGCGTCTTGTAGAGACCTTCGGTGTCGGCGATGATTTTCTCCTCGGTCTGGAAGTACGCCCAGAGTTCGCTGCTCAGTTCGTAGCCATGGTCCTTCGCTTCCGTCTCCGCGGCGGCGGCTAGGAGGCCATCGATCTCGCGGGCGAGCGCTTCCACGAGGGGAAGGAGATCCCCGGAGCGCAGGTCGAAGGGCGCGGGATCTCCGTAGCGCACCCGCGCCTTGTTGGGGACGGGCGCCAGTCCGAAGTCGGGGTTGGGTTCCTGTAGGGCGAGCGCCGCGATCGCGTAGCGCAGGCGTTCCTCGAGGGCATCGAAGGGCAATAGGCCCACCGAAAGCTCCAGCTTCCGCCCTTCGTGGCCCACCAGGCGAAGCTGCAGCGCCCCCTTCGCCGAGAAGGGCTTGACGATCTCTTCGCCCGAAGGAAGGCGGTTGTACTCGACCTTCGTGACCTCCTCGATGCACAGGTCCGCGTAGCGCACCTCGTCCGCGGCAGCGGCGCAGTCGAGGAGGGCTTCGGCGAGGGCGCGAAGCTCCCGCTCTCGCTTCGGTGCGGTGGGATCGGAGAAGGAGACGTCGGGCAGAGGGATTCGGCGTGCGCTGCACATGGAAAGCGATCCATAGCGCGGGGCTGGCCTCCGAGGCCACCCGGTGGATTCTGCGGAGCGCCGTGAGGAAGAAGAGGGCCCCCGGAGAGCGGGCGAATCCTCGGCATGCGGGGGGGCGTCATGCCGAAGGCCCGTATTCCCTCCGGGGGCCCAGACTGCCGGAGCCGCGTCCTCCCGGCTCCGTGGCCGCTACCATACACCCCCTGGGGGATTTCTTCTACTTTTCTCCGCCCCGGTGGGTCCGCCGTGCCCGATGCTCCCCAAGTCGCACCCGATTGCCCCCTCGCGGGGGTCGCAGATCCCACCCGGCCTCCTGCCCGGGGGCTTTGGAACAGACCCCCCAAAGGAGAACTAGCGCCCCCTGCGCGCTGCGACCCCCCCGAGTCGCTCGCTGCAGAGGGCGCCAGTGCCGTCTACCCTAGCGGGGCCGGGACGCCGCGGCTGTGACCGCCCGCACGCCCGGGGCACGAGGCCGTGCCCGAGCCCGCCCATGGCACGCCGCGATCGGAGCGATGGCACGGGGCGGGCCGCCTACCGCGGCACCGCCTTCAGCACCGCCTTCCCGTTCTTGATCACCACCTTGAAGTCCACGCTCTTGGCGTTGTGTTTCTTCTTGATGGCGGGAATCTGCTTGGCCAGGCTCCGGCGCATCGCTTCGAGGGAGAGCCCGGAGGTGTCCTCCTTGCACCGCTTCTTCGCGGTGACGAAGGCGTTGAAGAGCTTTTCGAGCTTCTCGTCGGGCAGTCCGTCGACCCCCCGCTGCTTCGCAGCCGGGCGCGTCTTCTTCGCCGTCTCCCGAGCGCTCTGCTCCTGGCGGGCGCGGCTGCGCAGGCGCGCCTTGAACACGTCCCGGCGGTAGCGGCCCTCCTCGATCTCCTTCACCGTACGCTCCCACATCCGCTCGTAGGAGAGGTACTTGTTCCACAGCGTGTTCAGCTTGAACTTCAGCGCCGTGTTGCGGATGAACTCCCGCTTGAGCGCCATGAGCTTCTGGCGGAGCTGCTCCTTGCGCTGGGTGGGTGCCCGCAGCTCCATCCCCAGGAAGTACTGCTCGTAGCGGACCTTCAGCTCGTTCAGCTCCTCGTCCAGCTGATCGATGGTCGCAGCGATCTCTGCGTTCTTGTTCTGGGGAGGGCGCGCCATCGAGGGGACACGATTCTATCCCCTCACGCCGCTACCGCGCCAGAACGGGGCCCGGGCTCCCGGTCCCCCGCCTCGGCCCGCGCCCGCTTGATGCGCCACACGAGCAGGGCGATGCCCGCGCAGGCGACGAGGAAGGAGATGAGCTGAGAGGTGGAGAGCAGCACGGGATCGCCTGCGGGCCAGCGCAGGAGCATGCCCCGGCCCCAGTCGCCGCGAACGGTCTCGTTGATCGTTCGGAACAGGGGATAGACGATGGCATAGCTGACCAGCACCATGCCGTGGAAGCGCTTGTTGCGGCGGATGTAGACGAGGAGGAAGAAGATCCCCAGCGTGGCCACGCTCTCGAAGAGCTGCGTGGGATAGACCGCCTGGGTGGTGAGCTGCCCCAAGTGATGGATGTGGGTGCTGGGATCGGTCTGCGCGAAGGCCAGCGACCCCTCGGGAAAGTAGGTGGCGAAGAGCGAATCGCTGGGGCAGGCCTTCCCCCAGCAGCAGCCGGCGGAGAAGCAGCCCAGGCGCCCGAAGAAGTGCCCCAGCGGCACCGCGGGGATGATCATGTCCGTCCACGGCCACAGCGGCAGCTTGTTGCGCCACAGGTAGTAGAAGACCCCGACCGCGGCGCCGATGAGCCCACCGTAGAAGACGAGCCCCCCCTGCCAGACGATGAGGATCCGAGGAAAGGGCATGTGGAACTTACCGAGCGCGAGCGTGCCCATGAAGTTGTCGCCGAAGTACTGGTCGAGGTTGACGATGATGAAGAGGATGCGCGCGCCTGCGAGCCCGGCGAGGAGCACCCAGAAGGCGAGATCCAACACGTGCTGCCTTGCGACGTGCGCCCGGTAGTCTGGGGTGAGGATCTTCTTGCGCTCGGCTGGGGGCGGATCCTTGCTCGTCTCGTTCACCTTCTTCCACCAGTGGATCACGGCGGCGTCGGGGACGTAGACCGGGCTTCGCCCGCTGCGTACCGCCTCCCGCGTGGTGACCACGATGGCCGACAGGAAGCCCAGCGCAATCATCAGCCCGTAGGTGTGCAGCGGCAGCTCGACCGTCTGGTCGGAGTCGAGCGGGGGCAAGAGCAGGAAGGCGGCGCCGGCGACGATGAGGGCCCAGAAGGCGAAGGTCTTCAGGGGCCGCTTCGGGTCGACGTCCCGTCCCTCGGCCTGCAGCGCCTCGTTGTCCTTCTTCGCCCGCCAAGCGGCCGTCCCGGCCAGGACGAGGGCGACGAGGAGCGAGAGGGCGAGTGCGCCTTTCGGCGTAAGGACGAGGTCGTAGAGGACTGGAAGCATGGGATCGTTCCTTGATGCGCGATGTCGTGGGTTCGTGGCCGTTCCGCCCGCCAGCGGCGATCAGGAATCGGGCGGGGCGCCGTCGGCGCAGCCGACCTCGGGCGGGAGCCCGTCGGGTTCACCTCTCGCTTCGCTCCCACCCAAGAGCGGGTCACGGTGCAGGAAGAGCAACAGGCCGATGACCCCCGCCACGATGCCCACATCGGCGAGGTTGAAGGCCGGCCAGTGCCAGCGCTGGTAGTGCCAATCGATGAAATCGATCACATAGCCGTGGACCGCCCGGTCGATGAAGTTGCCGATGGCGCCGCCGAGGACGAGGCCCAGAGAGAGGCGCGTCACCGCGGCGCGGGCGCGGCGCGCCATCCACACGATGGCGACCAGCGCCAGACCTGCAACACCGAGGAAGAGCGCCCGCCGCGCCCACAGCGGGGCGCTGGAGAAGAGTCCGAAGGCGCCGGCGGGGTTCTGCACGTAGCGATGCTGCCAGAAGCCGTCGATCACCGGCACCGCGTCGGTGGCCAGGTGGTAGAGGTGGTCGCTTCGATAGAAGAGCGCGATCCGCTCGCCGAGGCTCGCCCCGGGAGGAAAGAGCGCCGTGAGGTGGGCCACGGCCAGGTACTTCGTGACCTGGTCGGCCAGCGCCCACAGGATGCCGATGGCGACGACGATGGCGAGCGAGCGGTTCATCGCTTTTTCTTGGAAGAGCGCACCTTCTTTCGGGGCTCTTTCTTCTTTGGCTCCGACTGGCCGGACTTCCGCGCGGCGGGCGCCTCGGAGGACGCCTCGCCCCCGTGCCGGTGCGGACCTGTGTTGTACAGGAGAACGAGCCCGATCACACCACAGACGATCCCGACGTCCGCCAGATTGAACGGGGGCCACGAGAAGCTGTGGTAGTGCCAGTGGATGAAATCGACCACGTAGCCGTGGACGAAGCGGTCGAGGAGGTTGCCGACCGCCCCGCCCAGGACCAGCCCCAGCGCCCCGCGGAGGGCCCACCGCCTCCAGCGCTCGGGCTCCCGATCCGCCGTGGTGCGCCCGGCGAGCCACAGGAGGCCCACGGCGGCGGCGAGGGCGAAGACGACGAAGATCGAGCGCCTCAGGCCATAGGGCAGGCCCGAGAGGAGTCCGAAGGCCCCCGCGGGGTTCTCGACGTAGAGGTGCTCCCAGAGGCCGGGGATCACCTGGGCCGGAGGTGTGGCGAGACGGGCGAGCCCCTGGCTCTCGACGAAGAGACGCAGCCGTTCGCCCAAGGAGGAGCCGTCGGGGAAGAGACGGGTCAGATGGGCCACGACCAGGTACTTCGTCCATTGATCGAGAAGCAGCCAGACGAAGCCGAGCGCCGCGACGAAGCCGATCGATCGCCGGAACTCCGAGCGTCCGGGTTCGGGGCCCGCAGCGCCCGGGCTCGGGGCGCCGCGAGCCTCGGGGGCGGCGTCCTCAGTGGTGGTGGGGCTCGCCGGACGGGTCGGCGGGTGGTCGTTCGGGTCGTTCACGCTTGAGCTGTTCCCTGGCCAGGTGAGCCAACAACACCACGGCGCCCACCGTGATGCCCACGTCGGCGACGTTGAAGGTGGGAAAGTTCAGGGGAGGGACCGCCTTCACATACCAATCGACGAAGTCGATGACATAGCCGTGGGTCATGCGGTCCACGAAGTTGCCCAGTGCGCCGCCGAGGAGCGCGCCCAGCGCGGCGTGGGCAGCCCGTCGTTCTGGGGGCAGGCGGCGGGCGAGGAGGGCCACGAAGACCACCGCAACCCCGGTGACGAGCAGGAAGAAGAGTCGTCGCAGCGGGGGCGGAAGGCCATCCAGGAGACTGAAGGCGGCTCCTGTGTTCTCCGCGTAGCGGTGTCGCCAGAGGCCGGGGACGATCTCGATGGGGGGCTGGCGGAGGTGCTCGAGGTGACGCTCGCCGTAGAAAAGCGCCAGGCGCTCGGGCAGGCTCTGTGCGCCGGCGCGCTCGAAGAGGAAGGTGAGATCGCGGACGGCGAGGTACTTCGTGGTCTGGTCGGCGAAGAGGACCAGGAGCGCCACCGCCGCGAGCACGGAAGAGCGGCGCATGCGATCAGCCAGTGACCGCCCGGGTGCAACGGGGGCAGAGGGTGGGGTGCGCCGGGTCGCTGCCCAGCTCGGCGTACTTCCAGCACCGCTGGCACCGCTCGCCCTCCGCGGGGAGGACCTCCACCGACAGCGCCTCACCGGCGCGAAGTTCCACCTGCGAGACGATGAACCAGTCGGGGAGGAAGTCGCGCCAGGGCGCCAGCTTCGCCTCGAGGGCCGCCGGGACGGTCAGCCGCACCTTCGCTTCCAGGCTCTTGCCAATCTCCTTGGCCTTCCGCCGAATCTCCAGCTCGCGGAGCACCGCCTCGCGCACCTCGAGCAGCGGCGTGAAGTCGGGTGCCGGGACCGATCGGTCGGGCGCGGGAAGCTCCGAGAGGAAGACGGACTCGGGCAGCTTCGCTGCGGGATGCTCCTCGCGCAGCGTCTGCCAGGTCTCCTCGCAGGTGAAGGACAGGATGGGAGCCAGCCCCGAGGCGAGGGTGGTGGCCACCTGCCACAGCACGGTCTGCGCGGCGCGCCGCTCGGGCCAGTCCTCGCCCGAGCAGTAGAGTCGATCCTTGAGGACGTCGAAGTACACTGCCGAGAGGTCCACGGCGCACAGGTCGACGGTGGCGTGGTAGACGAGGTGGAACTCGTAGGCGTCGTAGGCGGCCCGGATGCGTTCCACCCAATCCTGAAGACGGCCGTAGGCCCACCGGTCGAGATCGTGCCACTGCTGTGGCGACGCCGCGTGACGCGTGGGGTCGAAGCCGTGGAGGTTGCCCAGCGCGTACCGAAGGGTGTTGCGGATCTTTCGGTAGGCGTCGGAGAGCCGATCGAGGATCTGGTCCGAGTAACGGATGTCACCCCGGTAGTCCTCGGCGGCGACCCAGAGCCGAAGGATCTCGGCGCCGCGCGTCTGCAGCACCTTCTCCGGCGGGGTGTAGTTGCCCTTCTTCTTGGAGAGCTTCTTCCCCTCCCCATCCACGACGAAGCCGTGGGTGAGCACCGCCTCGTAGGGTGCCCGGCCCCGGGTGCCCACGGCGCAGAGGAGGGTGGAGTGGAACCATCCGCGGTGCTGATCGCTCCCCTCGAGGTAGAGGTCCACCGGGCTGCCCAGCTCCGGGTCCCGCTCACACACCGCGGCATAGCTGACGCCCGAGTCGAACCAGACGTCCAGGATGTCCTCCTCCTTGCGAAGCTCCGACGCGCCGCACTTCGGGCAGCGGAGCTCACCGGCGAGCTCGGCCACGCTCCGCTCGAACCAGGCGTCCGCGCCTTCTTCTTCGAAGCGGTCGGCCACGCGCTCCATCACCTCGGGGTCGGCGATGGCCTCCCCACAGGCCTCGCAGTAGAAGACGGGGATGGGCACGCCCCAGGCGCGCTGCCGGGAGATGCACCAGTCGGGCCGCGCGGCGACCATGCCATGGATGCGCTCCTTCCCCCAGGCGGGGATCCACCGCACCCGCTCGATTTCGGCCAGCGCCTTCTCCCGAAGCGCGCCGTGCTCCATGGAGATGAACCACTGGTAGGTCGCGCGGAAGATCACCGGCTGCCCGCAGCGCCAGCAGTGGGGGTAGCTGTGGGTGATCGTGAGATCCTTGGGCGAGAGCAGCGCGCCCGACTCCGCCAGCTTCTCGATGATGCGGGGGTTGGCCTCGAAGACCTTCACCCCCGCCAGGTCGGCGATGGCTGGAGGGAGATCCGGAATGTAGCGGCCGCGATCGTCGACGGGGTTGTAGATCTCCAGGCCGAAGGCGAGACCGAGCTGGTAGTCCTCCACGCCGTGGCCCGGCGCGGTGTGGACGAGGCCCGTGCCCTGTTCGAGGGTCACGTGCTCGGCGGGCAGGACGGGGCAGAGGGCGTCGCTGAAGGGGTGGCGGTACTTCAGCTGGCCTAGGGTCTCGCCGTCGAGGTGCGCGAGGATGCGTGAGGGCTCGGCGAGGGCGGCGACGGGGTCGGAGACGACACCGCTGGTCGCCTCGCTCACGTCCGCCAGCTTCAGTGCGTCCGGTGCGACCTCGGCGAGGAAGCGATGCAGGAGCGCCTTGGCGACGATGAGCGCCCGTCCGTCGAGGTCGTAGGCGACGTACTCGAAGTCGGGGTGGTAGGCCACCGCCCGGTTCGCGGGGAGTGTCCAGGGCGTCGTGGTCCAGATGACCAGCGCTGGCCGCCGGTTCCGCACCGCCTCCGGCAGGGCGCCGAGGCCCTCGGCCACGTCGAAGGCGACGTAGATGGACGGGGAGCTGTGCTCCTCGTACTCCACCTCTGCCTCGGCGAGCGCGGTGGCGTCCCGGATGCACCAGTGGACCGGCTTCTTGCCCTTGTAGAGGCTCCCCGCGCGGGCGAACTTCGCCAGCTCCCGCACGGTCTGCGCCTCGTAGGCGTAGTCCATGGTGCGGTAGGGCCGTTCGAAGCGGCCGAGGACACCGAGGCGCCTAAACTCCTCCCGCTGCACGTCGAGCCACCGCTCCGCGTACTCGCGGCAGGCCCGCCGGAACTCGGCGACGCTCATCTCCCGCTTCTTTGCCCCTAGCTTTTTGTCCACCTGAAGCTCGATGGGCAGACCGTGGCAGTCCCAGCCAGGTACGAAAGGCGTGCGGTGGCCGGCGAGGGCTCGATGCTTGACCACGATGTCCTTGAGCACCTTGTTGAGGATGTGCCCCTGGTGGATGTGGTTGTTCGCGTAGGGCGGGCCGTCGTGGAGGAGGAAGCGCGGCGCGTCCTTGCGTGCCTCCACCATGCGATGGTAGGTGCGCTCGGCCTCCCACCACGCCACCCGCTCCGGCTCGCGCTTTGGCAGGTTGGCCTTCATGGGGAAGGCGGTCCTCGGGAGGTGGATGGTGTCCTTGTAGTCCTTCTCCTCGGCCATGGGAGGGCGTGAGTACCACGCTGGGAGGGTCTCGGCTACACGCAGACCGCTTCGTGGCGAGCACTCCGCGCCCTGGCCCGGCGGGCCCTTGGGGCGCGGTTCGGCTCCACCGGCGTGCGCGCGGTGACGACCCCCCTGGAAATGCGCGTCGGTTGGCGGTAGACGATGCGCGCTTCAGAGCACAGGACGGCATTCCCGCCCGAGTGAGTGGGGGGATGGGAGGTAGGCGCGATGACAGATGTGAACGAAGGCGCGAGCGACGGCACCGCGCCCGCGGGGGCGGCGGGCCGGCCAGGGCTGCTCGAGGATCGGGTCGCCGTCGTCACCGGTTCGGGACGGGGCATCGGGCGGGCCATCGTGCTTCGCTTCGTGCAGGAAGGAGCCCGCGTGGTCATCAACGACGTGGACGAGGCGCCTGCCGAGGCGGTCCGAGCCGAGTGCGAGGCGATCCGTCCCGAATCGGCGGTGGTGAGTATCGGGAGCGTCGCCGACCCGAAGTACACCGACGCGCTGATGAAGTGCGCCGTCGACAGCTTCGGCCATCTCGACATCCTGGTGAACAACGCCGGGATCACGCGCGACCGAATGTGTCACAAGATGAGCGACGAGGAGTGGCAGCTCGTCATCGACGTAAACCTGAAGGGCACCTTCAACTGCATTCGCTCGGCGGCGCCCTACATGCGGGACGTGGCCAAGGAGGAGATCGCACGCCATGGCGACGTGACGCGGGTGCGGAAGATCGTGAACTTCTACTCCACGGCGGCCATCCGGGGAAATCCGGGGCAGATCAACTACACGGCGGCGAAGATGGGCAACGTCGGCATCACCCGGACCGTGGCGCAGGAGTGGGGGCGGTTCAAGATCTGCGTCAACGCGGTGGCGCCGGGCTTCACCGAGACACGCCTGACGGCGCCCAAAGGAGAGGGCGACGTGCTCGGCGTCCCGGAGGCCCAGCGGCAGGCGACACTGAAGAAGATCCCCTTCGGGCGTTTCGCCACGCCCGAGGACATCGCCGGTGCGGTGCTCTTCTTCGCCTCGCCGCTCTCCGACTTCGTGACCGGGCAGGAACTCAACGTGAGCGGCGGTATGCAGATTCCCTGATTGGTGCTATCCAGCGGGCACGGTTGGCTCGTTTTCGCTTCCGCTCTGGCTTCTCGTCCTCGAGACCCCCCGAACTCGTCTTTCCAAGCAGACCCAACGCGACGAATCAAACCCTACGGAGCGCAGCAGTGGGCAGGCTACTCGATTCATTGACCACCGGCGTGGGTAAGAAGGTGTTGATCGCGGTGACGGGGATCGCCCTGATCCTCTTCCTCATCGTCCACCTCGCAGGCAACCTCCTCATCCTCATCGATGCCGAGAAGTTCAACGCATACAGCCACAGTTTGGTGAGCAATCCGCTCATCTATGTGGCCGAGGCGGGGCTGCTTCTGGTCTTCCTCCTCCACTTCATCACCGCCGGCCGCAACTTCGTGCGCAACCGCGGTGCTCGGGGATCGGCGCGCTACGCGGTCCGACGATGGACGGGAGACCCACGGTCCAAGAAGTCCCTCTCGAGCACCCTGATGATCGCGAGCGGCCTGGTCATCCTCATCTTCGTGCCGCTCCACGTTTGGACCTTCAAGTTCGGACCCTGGTACGAGACGGCCGACGGTTCGATGCGGGATCTGGCGCGTCTCGTCTACGAGGTTTTTGCAAATCCCTGGTACACGCTCTGGTACGTCGTCGCCCTCGTCCTGCTCGGCATGCACCTGTGGCATGGCGCCTGGAGCGCATGGCAGTCCCTCGGTGTCGCGCACCCGCGGGCCAACCGCTGGCTGCGCATCGGGGCCTGGCTGCTCTCCGCGGTGCTTGCCGCGGGCTTCATCACCATTCCCGTCGTCATCTACCTGAAGCTCTGAAGGACCTCCCATGATTCTCGACGGCAAGTGTCCCGACGGTCCCCTCGAGTCGCGCTGGACCCGCCACAAGGCGAAGCTGAAGCTGGTCGCGCCCGCCAACCGGCGCAAGCACACGCTCATCGTCGTGGGAACGGGTCTGGCCGGTGCCTCTGCCGCCGCTACACTCGCGGAGCAGGGCTACAACGTCCTCGCCTTCACCATCCTGGACTCCCCGCGGCGCAGCCACTCCATTGCCGCCCAGGGGGGGATCAATGCGGCGAAGAACTACCAGAACGACAACGATTCGGTCTGGCGGCTCTTCTATGACACGATCAAGGGCGGTGACTATCGGGCCCGGGAGTCCAACGTCTATCGCCTGGCCGAGGTCAGTGGGAACATCATCGATCAGGCCGTGGCCCAGGGGGTGCCCTTCGCGCGGGAGTACGGCGGCTATCTCGCCAACCGCTCCTTCGGCGGCGTGCAGGTCTCCCGCACCTTCTATGCCCGCGGGCAGACGGGACAGCAGCTCCTCCTCGGCGCCTACGGCTCGCTGATGCGGCAGGTGGATCTCGGCCGCGTGAAAATGATGCCGCGGCGCGAGATGCTCGACCTGGTCGTCATCGATGGAAAGGCGCGGGGCATCGTGGCTCGCAACCTCGACAGCGGTGCCTATGAGCGCTACGCCGCCGACGCTGTGCTGCTGTGCACCGGCGGTTACGGCAACATCTACTTCCTCTCGACCAACGCCAAGAACAGCAACGTGACCGCCGCGTGGCGTGCGGCGAAGCGGGGCGCGTACTTCGCCAACCCCTGCTTCGTGCAGATCCACCCCACCTGCATCCCCCAATCGGGGGAGTACCAGAGCAAGCTCACGCTGATGAGCGAGTCGCTGCGCAACGATGGGCGCGTCTGGGTGCCGAAGAAGAAGGGGGATACGCGCCCGCCCAACGAGATCCCCGAAGAGGAGCGCGACTACTACCTCGAGCGACGGTATCCGAGCTTCGGAAACCTCGTGCCCCGCGACGTCGCAAGTCGCGCGGCCAAAGCGGTGTGCGACGAGGGTCGCGGGGTGGGGCCGACGGGCCGTGCGGTCTACCTGGATTTCCGCGACGCGATTCAACGCCTCGGCAAGGAGGAGGTCGCTCGGAAGTACGGGAACCTCTTCCAGATGTACGAGAAGATCACCGGCGAGAACCCCTACGAGGTGCCGATGCGCATCTACCCCGCCGTCCACTACACCATGGGTGGCCTGTGGGTGGACTACAACCTGATGAGCAACCTCGCCGGGCTCTTCGTGCTCGGTGAGGCGAACTTCTCCGATCACGGAGCAAACCGCCTCGGCGCTTCCGCGCTGATGCAGGGCCTCGCCGACGGCTACTTCGTGGCGCCCTACACGGTTCCCGACTATCTCGCCACCGAGAAGCCCGAGCCGGTCGACACGGACCACGAGGCCTTCCGCAGCTCCGAGGAGGAGGTGAAGGCACGGACCGAGAAGCTGCTGTCGGTCAAGGGCGACAAGACGGTGCTCGAGTTCCACCGCGAGCTGGGCGCGATCATGTGGGACAAGGTGGGCATGAGCCGCAACCGGGACGAGCTCATCGAGGCGCGCAAGGAGATCGCGGCGCTTCGGGCCGAGTTCTGGGAGCGGGTGAAGATCCCCGGCGAAGCCCACAACTTCAACAAGGAGCTGGAGTTCGCCGGCCGCGTGGCCGACTACCTCGAGTTCGGGGAACTCATCGCCATCGATGCGCTCCACCGCGAGGAGAGCTGCGGTGGGCACTTCCGCGAGGAATACCAGACCGAGGACGGCGAGGCGAAACGCGACGACGAACACTTCTCCTATGTCGCCGCCTGGGAGTTCGCCGGTGTGGGCGAGGATCCGGTGCTGCACAAGGAGCCGCTCGACTTCGAGTTCGTCACGCCGACGCAGCGCAGCTACAAGTAGGCACTTCGAGCAAGCAGGGGAGACACCGTGGCTGGAAGCAGTAGCAAGAAGATGACCATCAGGCTCCGGGTCTGGCGGCAGCGGGACGGCCGCTCGAAGGGCCACTTCGAGGACTACGTCGCCCGTGACGTCTCTCCCGACATGAGCTTCCTCGAGATGCTCGACGTGGTGAACGAAGAGCTGATCAAGGAGGGCAAGGAACCCATCGCCTTCGATCACGACTGCCGCGAGGGCATCTGCGGCTCCTGTGGCTTCATGATCAACGGCGTGGCCCACGGCCCCGATCCGGAGACCACCGTCTGCCAGCTCCACATGCGTCGCTTCAAGGATGGCGATGCGCTCACGCTCGAGCCCTGGCGGGCGCATGCCTTCCCCGTGATCAAGGATCTGGTCGTCGATCGCAGTGCCTTCGACCGGATCATCTCCGCTGGCGGCTACGTGAGCTTCAACACCGGCTCGGCGCCGGACGGGAACACCATCCCCATCGGGCAGGATCTTGCCGAGCGGGCGATGGACTCGGCTGCGTGCATCGGCTGCGGCGCCTGCGTCGCGCAGTGCAAGAACGCCAGCGCCGCGCTGTTTACCAGCGCCAAGATCTCCCAATTCGCGCTCCTCCCGCAGGGGGATCCGGAGCGGACGCGGCGGGTGCAACGCATGGTGGCGCAGCACGATGCCGAGGGCTTCGGCTCGTGCAGCAACGAGGGAGAGTGCGAAGCGGTGTGTCCGAAGAACGTCTCCATCGAAAACATCGCCCGCATGAACAAGGAGTTCCTGCGGGCGGTGCTCACGTCGCGAGACTAGGTAAGCCGCGCCCCCGCGCCAGCGCTGCCATCCCCGCGTCATGCCCGCCCGTCCGCCGCCGCGCCCCTCGGATCTGATGCGGATCCACCCGCGCCTGGACGAGGCGTTCGAATCGCACCAGCTCGCCCTCCTGCGCGGCGACCTCGAGGACGCGCGACGGGCCTTCGACGACTTCGAGGCGCTCCTTCGCGCCCACATGGCCGACGAGGAGCGTTGGGTGCTCCCCCTCTATGCCGAGCGCATGGCGGCGAAGGGGGCGCCGCCCGGGGGCGGCCCCGAACTCTTTCACAAGGAACACCAAAAGCTCCTCTCCAGCCTCGAAGCGCTGCGGTCGGCGCTCGGTAACTTGGGTCCCGACGATCTCCGCGCCCGCCTCTCCCTCCTCGAGCAGGAGTATGCGTTCAAGCAGCTGCTCTCCCACCACGACGCGCGGGAGGGATCGCTCCTCTACCCGGCGCTCGATGCGCTCTTGAGTGAGGCAGAGGCCCGGGAGCTCTTTGCGCACCTGGCGCTGCCCCCCGAGCCCGAGGCGCGCTAGGCGTGCGCCCGGTCGGCGCTGCCTAGGTTCCGCGCCCACCGAGGAACCGTGCGACGGCCTCGAGGATCGCCTCCGGCTCGGCCATCCTCCCCACCGCCTCGTAGCCCTCGGCGAGCGGTCCAACCACCGGGCCCACCCGCCGCACGCCCCGCGCCTCGAGCGTCTCGATGTTCGCTTGGGTGGCAGGATGCTCCCACATACCGTCGTTCATCGCCGGCGCCACGAAGACCGGCGCGCGCAGTGCGAGGAGCACCGTGGACGGGGCATCGTCGGCGAGACCATGGGCCATCTTGGCCAGGAAGTGGGCCGTTGCGGGGGCGACGACGGCGACCTCCGCCCACCGCGCCAGCTCGATGTGGGCGAGGGCAGGTGCGCCGTCGAAGAGGTCGGTGAGGACCGCGTGGCCGGTGAGCGCCTCGAAGGTCGCCTTCCCCACGAAGGCCTGCGCCGCTCGGGTCATGCTCACCCGCACGGTGGCGCCCGAGTGCAGGAGCAGGCGGGCGAGGAAGGCCGCCTTGTAGGCGGCCACTCCGCCGGTGACCACGAGGAGGAGGCGACGGTCCGAGAGGGAGCCCATGGACGCTCAAGATGCCAGGCGGGCGCGGCAGCGGTCTAGGAAGGCGGCGAGCGCTGCCGGGTCCTCGAGCTCTCGCTCCTCCGCGAGGGGCAGCGCCGGCGCCAGCGTCCGAACCTCGGCGGCGAAGAGGCCGGTCCCATCGCGCACCACCTGCCCTCCGATCCAGCGCTTCGTCGAGCCGAGGCCGCAGCTCGGAGACTTCGACTTGAGCACGAAGCCGTGCACGGGCAGGGCCAGAAGCGCTTCGATGCGCCGGCGGGCAAAGCGCCGCATCGCCTCGGTCCAGTCCCGGCGGCTCGACTCGCCGACGAGGCGCTCGCAGCCTTGCGCTCCCTCGAGGCGGATGCGCTCTCGCGGAACGGGCATCCCCAGCTCCACCTCGGGGCAAACGGGGACCCATTCCACCTCGACCTGGCGAAGGAAGGGGGCCTCCTCGTGTCCCCCGTCGTAGCGCACCGCGTCCCCAAGGAGGCAGCGGCTGATGGCGATGCGCGGCTTCATCGGCGGAACTGTAGCACCAAGGCGCCATCGCCGCGGTGGGAATGGAGGTTGCCAAGGATGGCGACCCAAGTGAGACTCGTGCCGTGGCCGACGACCGGGAACTCACGGCCTACGAAGCGCTGAAGGACGCCGTCAGTCGATTCCTCTACCATCCGTGGACCGAGCTGGGGCTCCTTCTCCTCATCCTCGTTTGGGTGGCGCTGCTCATCGCCGAGTCCAGCTACCAGGGCCAGCCCGCCGTAGCGCGCATGCTGGGAATCGCCGGCGATCTCATCACGTGGCTCTTCGTGATCGAGTTGTCTCTGCGCCTGTGGGTGGCGCGCAAGAAGCGTCGCTTCTTTCGTCGCTACTGGCTGGACATCCTCTCGGTTCTACCGGTGGTCCGGCCGCTGCGGCTCCTGCGGGTGGTGCGGCTCCTGCGTCTCTTTCGGGCGGGGCTCCTTCTCAACCGCCGCATCTCTGCCTTCCAAGGCGTCTTTCGCTTCGCTGGGACTGAGTTCACCCTGCTCGGCACCGTCACGGTGATCCTCGTCCTGGCCGGTGCCGTCACGATCTTCCTCGCCGAGAACCGCGCCAACCCGGACTTCCGGCATCTGGAGTCCGCAGTGTGGTTCGCGGTCTATACCCTGATAGGTGGCGAGCCGATCGGGGGCACGCCGGCCAGCGAACTCGGACACGTCGTGACGCTGGGGCTGATGCTGGGTGGGCTGACCGTCTTCGGCATGTTCGTCGGCACCGTCTCCGCTTCGATGGCGCAGCGGCTGGCGCAGCGTTCGGAGGTCAACGAAATGGATCTCGACGAACTCATCGACCACGTCGTCGTCTGCGGTTGGAATCACAGCGGCCCGATGGTGGTGGAGGAGCTGTTCTCGATCGATGCGCGGCAGGCGGTGGTCATCGTCACCGAGGACAGCCGTCCGCCGGCCGACCTGCGGCGCGAGCGCATTCGCCCCGAGCTGCTCTACCACGTCAGCGGCGACTACACCCGGGTCGAGGTGCTCGAGGAAGCTGCGATTCGCAAGGCGACGACAGCCATCCTCCTCTCCGACAAGACGGTGGAGCGCAGCGATCAAGATCGGGATGCGCGGACCGTTCTCGCTGCGCTCACCATCGAACGCCTTGCGCCCCACATCTTTACCTGTGCGGAGCTGCGCAGCCGGGAGAACGAATCGCTCCTGCGCATGGCCGGCGTCGAGGAGATCGTCATCGCCGACGAGTACAGCGGCTACATCATGGGTTCGGTGAGTCGCAACCGCGGGCTCGTCAAGACGCTCGACGAGATTCTCTCCATCCGCTACGGCAACGCCTTCTACAAGGCCGACCTGCCGCCGGAGCACGTGGGCAAGACGGTGGGAGAGCTGGCCCACCTGCTCCGCACCGCCCACGAGGCGATTCTCGTCTCCCTCGAGCGGGGAGAGGGTCAGCACTTCGAGGTGAAGGTAAACCCACCCACCGAGATGAAGGTGGAGGCCGGCGACCGGCTGGTCGTCATCGCGGAGCGCCCGGTGCGCTGGTAGCTTGGCGGCTGCGGGGGTCAGCTTCGCAGCAGTTCGAGCCCCTCGCGCTGCAGCTCGAGCTGACGCTGCACGTAGTCCTGGGCGCGTTCCAGCCAGTGCTCATCGATGCCCAGGTCCTCCGCCAGTGCTTGGATGACCTTCATCTCTTCAGGGTGCGCCACGTCGTCGGCGAGGACCACGCCGAAGAGCTCCAGGAGGAGCGCACGGCTTGCCGTCCCCTCTTCGAACTTCTTGGCCAGGGAGCGCACCTCGTCGACCGTCTTCGCGCCCTCCGGCACCTCCTCGAGCGCCGATTCCTGCAAGAGTCCCTGCACCACCAGCTCCTCGCGGCCGTCGCGGTCGTCGTCTACCGCCACCATGAACTGCGCCATCTTGCAGAGCGCTTCCTGCTGCTCTCGGTCCAGAAGAGAAATGAACATCTGTTCCCTCCGTCTCGCCCTTGCGGCTCAGAGTGTGTAGTCGACTTTGTAGTAGACCGGCGGGAATCCGTCAGCCTTCTCTACGCGGGAGACGCCCACCCCCAGGGCCGGTGCCTCCACCGCGTCGCTGGCAGCCGGGGTCAGGAGAATCTCCCCGTGTCTTGCGATGTCCTCGCCCAGCTTCGAGGCATAGTTGACCTCCTCGCCCCACACGTCGTGGTCACCGATCCGGAGCATCTCGCCGTAGCCAATCCCAACGCAGAGCATCACACGGTCCTCCTCGGGCCGCCCCGCGTTGTAACGCTCACAGATGCGCTGCGCCTCGATCATGCACTCGAGCGCCTGCTCGGGCCTCCGGAAGAGCACGAGCCAGCTGTCCGCTTCCTGCTTCAGGATGAGGCCGCTGTATTCGTCGACCACCGGCGCGAGCAGACGCCTCTTCTGGTGGATGACCGAGAGGAAATGGATGATTCCAAAGTCCCGCGTTCGCTTGGAGAAACCGACGAGGTCGGTGAAGACCACCGCCCAGGTCTCTCCGAAGCGCTCCCAGATCTTTCGGTCGATGGCCTCTCGGTCCGCGCCGGGCTGAAGGCGGGCCTCGATGAGCCGTTCCAGCGCTTCCTGCGAGGGTCCCGCCCCGGCCATTGCTCATGCCCCCCGCCCGATGGCCTTTGCGTCCAGGCCGTACTTCTTCACCAGGCGCTCGATGCTCTTGCGATGGAGCCCGCTGCGCCGCGCGGCCTCCGAGATGTTCCCGCCACAGCGCCGCAGGATGTTTACCAGGTACTCCTTTTCGAAGGCCTCGAGGAGGGACTCCTTTGCGTCCTTGAACGGCACCGCCTCGTCGAAGACGAGGCCCCCGGCGGGTGCCGGCTCCTCGGAGAGCGCGTAGTCGGCGCCGTGGATGCGCTCGGGCAGGTCCTCGAGATCCACGATGCCGTCGTCGGAGAGCGTCATTGCCTGCTGCACCACGTTCACCAGCTCGCGGACGTTGCCGGGCCAGTCGTAGCCCATGAGCGCGGAGATCGCCGCGTCCGTGAACCGCGCCGGCCCCAGCTTCGGGCGCGCACGCTCCACCAGGTCCTCCACGATGAGCGGGATGTCGTCTCGGCGCTCCCGAAGCGGGGGAAGGTGGATGTTGATCACCGAGAGGCGGAAGAAGAGATCCTCCCGGAAGTTTCCCGCCTGGATCTCCTTGTGCAGGTCGCGGTTGGTGGCGGCGACCACTCGGACGTCCACGTGCTTGACGCGGTTCGATCCGACGCGGCGCACCTCACCGTTCTCGAGCGCCCGTAGCAGGCGCGGCTGCAGGTCCAGGCGCAGCTCACCGAGTTCATCCAGGAAGATCGTCCCGCCGTCGGCCCGTTCGAAGGCGCCGGCTCGGGCGCGGTCGGCCCCGGTGAACGCACCCTTTTCGTGCCCGAAGATCTGCGACTCGATGAGGTTCGGCGGGATCGCACCGCAGTCGAGCACCTCGAAGGGGCCATCGCGCCGACCAGAGAGCGCGTGGATGGCCCGCGCGGCCAGCTCCTTGCCCGTGCCCGTCTCTCCGGTGATGAGCACGGTGACGTCCATGGGGGCGATCTTGCGGATGAGCCCGAAGATCTGACGCATCTTGAGCGACTGGCCGATCATGCCCCCGAGGCGGCTCTCGGGATCGGCCTCCACCGAGATCTCCTCGTCCACCACGTCGAAGCGAAGGCACGACTCGCCACAGCGGATGGTGCAGCCGTCGGTGAGGTAGGCGCGCTCGATGCGTTTGCCGTCGAGGAAGGTCCCGTTGGTGGAGTCGAGGTCGCACAAGAGATAGCCGCGCTCGGTGAAGCGGATCTCCGCGTGCCGGCGGCTGACCGTGCGATCCTCGAGCACGAAGTCCGAGGAGGGGTGGGAGCCGATGCGAATGTGTTCCCGTTCGGTGACCAGCGATCGTCCCTTCGCCGGCCCGCCGCTCGCCTGCAGGCGCACCCTGCGTAGCTTCAGGAGGGTGCGGGTCTCCACCATCATGGTGGTGGTGCGCGTCACCTCGGCGAAGTCGTCGTCCTCGAAGTCCCCCTCGAGTTCGTCCTGGGGCGGGCGGAGGCGCGCATCGTCGCTGGGTCCGACCATGGGCAAGAGGGTACACCGGCGGGGAGGCGTGAATCCACACGGGGTGCCGCCGCCGCCCGGGCTTCGCGAGGAGGATCCAAGGGTGGAGCCCGCCTCTCGCGATCTGCGCCGGGCGCCGCCCGTGGGCCGGCCGGCTGGGCACCGGAACGCCCCGCCGCCGGGCGCCTGGGTCGATGCCGCCTTCGGCGGAGCCACGTTTTGGCCCGGCGGCTTACCCCTTTTGAGCGAGCCTTGTCGGAGGGCCCCACCCGGGGGGATCATGCCCGCCGCATGCTCCTCGAGACGCTCGGGCCCCGCTGGCAGGATCTCCACCAACAGGTGAAGGCCTCGGTGCGCGTGCTCGTCGCCAGCGCGGAGCGGGACGCGGTGGCCTTCCTTCGCGATGCCTCTCGGGTTCTGGGTATCCGCCTCGAGGTGGCTCCGAGCCTGTCCGAGGCGCAGTCCCGGATCGTCGCCGGCTGGGACCTGGTCGTAGTCGATCGCACCCTCCGCCGTGGCCGCAGGCACTCGCTCGTGGAGCGGGTTGCGGCCACCCGGCCGGGACCGCAGGCCCTGCTCCTGGGAGACTCGCTGTCCCTGGAGGCCACCGGCGATGCGCTGCGGGCCGGCGCAGTGGAGCACCTCCCCCGCCCCCTCGAAGACCTCGATCACGCCGTCGCCCGACTCGCCGCGCTCCTCGACCCAGGCGTCCTGCGCCGGCTCCACGAGCGCCTCCTCCGGGAGGTGATGGCCGCCCTCCGCCGCGCCGGGCTACCGCCCATGGAAGGCCCGCTGGCCCGGCGCCTCTTCGCCCTGCGGCGGGTGCTCGCGCAGCGCCCCTCGGTGGCGTACCTGGACGCGGATACCGAAGGGGTGCGGCGTCTCCTCGGAGGCTCGGGGACTGTGGTGACGGGCATCGATTCGCTGGAGGCAGCGTTGGCCTGGGGGCGGCGGCCCGGTGCGCCGCTGACCGTGGTCCTTGGCGCCGCGCACCCCGAGGCCTTGACCTGGGTGCGCCGGCTGCGGGAGGAGAGCCCACTTTTCGAGATCCTCGTCTGCAGCGAGGCAGCCGATCTGGACCTGGCACTGGCAGCGATCCAGGCCGGGGCGACCGACTACGTCGCCTGGGACGTCGAGGGCGCAGCCTTCCTGCGGGCGCGCCTCGAGCGGGCCGCGGCCCGTGCCCGGGCCCGCCGCCTCTTTGCGCACCTCATTCGACTCCTCGCCGCGCTCGCGCGGCGGTATGGCGTGGAAGAGACGTGGCTCCTCGAGGCCCTGCCGCGCCCGCTGCGTCCGGTGCCGGCCCCGGTGTCGTCTGATCCGTCGTCGCAGGTGGCTGTCGCGGCCGATGGCGTGGAGGTCGAAGTCGACGATCTCCTCCCAGTGCCCACCTCGGACGTACCACCGGCCACGGAGAAAGGGTCGTCACGGCGGGGGGTGGGCATGGCCCCGGCCGCCGGCGGGGCGCAGCCCCGGCTCGAAGCGCAGGCGCGGGTCGCGGGCGTGCGGAACCGGCGCCGGCACCGGCGCGTCGAGGCGGCGCTGCCCATCCGCGTGTGGCGGGAGGGGCAAGGGGACGCGGGGGTGTCCGGGCGCCTCGAGAATCTCTCCGCGGGTGGGCTCTTCGTACACTGCGAACCAAAAATCCCCGTGGGAAGTCGCCTCGCCCTCGAACTCGACCTGGCCTGGCGCTCGGCGCCGCTGGCCGTGCGGGGCGAGGTGGTGCGCGTGGTGGAGGCCGGACCGCGGGGCGGCGCCGGGGTGGGGATCCGGGTCGCGGAGGAGGCGATCGGGCCCCTTCGGGC
>CAYYHA010000026.1:0-310 GCA_964471535.1 uncultured Myxococcia bacterium
CCCCGTCGCCCGGCCCGGACGCGGCAGGCGGCAACGACGAGGCGGCCTACGAGCTCTGGGCGGGACACCAGATCGTCGTGGGCCGGAAGGACGTGCCCGTGGTGGGCACCGTCGAGACCGAGACCGAACACTACTTCCTGGCCAAGGTCTGGCACCGGCCGGCGGGGGTCCTCGAGTTTCTGCCCATCACGTGCCGCATCGACGTTCACGAGGCCGCCGGGGTGAAGATCCGCTTCGATCCAAAGACCCCGCCCAGACTGCCGCCCGCCAAGATGACCCTCCTCCCCCACGAAGGCGGACGCTACTACGC
>CAYYHA010000026.1:320-32203 GCA_964471535.1 uncultured Myxococcia bacterium
CTACTACGCCGTGCCCTGGGTGGCCGGCTGGGACGCCGAGGACGTCGACGGCGACGGGCATCCCGGCGTCACGGTGGCGGTGCAGGCCCCCTTTTGCTCGGGGCGGCTCTACCTGGCGAGCCGCAGCGAAAGTCGCGCGCGCGCCCGCTGGACGGACGGCACGATCGTGGGACGCTTGAAGGTCCGCGTCCAGCAGCGGATCCTCGGCGCCGAGGGGCTCTGTCTGAAGATGCTCAGTTCCGACTCGGTCTCCTCTGCGGAGGGGACCTTCGCCTGGCGGAAGGTGGCGCCGGACTCGAGCTGCGAGCGCCTCCTCGAAGGCCCCTGGCCGGTGCGGGCGAAGGCCCCCTCCCGCGGGAGCGACGGCTAGGAGGCGTCCTCGGCGAGGAGGCGCTCCACGAGAGCGACGTAACGGCGCTTTGCCTCCTCCTTCGGCGTGCCCGCAAGCTTCGCCCACGCGTCGTACTTCGCGCGGCCCTTCACGTCGAGCATCCCCGGCCGCTTCCCTTGCACGTCTCCTTCCGAGCCCTGCTTGTAGAGGGCGTAGAGCTCGAGCAGGGTGTCGTTGGAGGGCCGGGCGGAGAGGGTCTTCACTTTCTCTGCGGCTTCTTCGAAGGTCATGGCCCCTCTTCGTTGCACATCCGTCGCTGCTTGCCCACCTCCTTGCGCCGCGCCGGCGGCCGGCGGCGCTCCCCGGGCTGCCGGAGTCCGGGCTTTCCCCTCCGAGCCTGGTTCGATAAGGGTCGAAGCCAAAGGAGTCAGCGATGCGTAGCCACCTCCCCCTTCACACGCCCCGCGGCATCGGCCTCTTGGGCGCCGCCAGCCTCCTTCTCCTCGCCGCCTGTGGCGGCAGCGATCCCGGCGGTGGGACGAAGACCCTCTACGTGAACGCCGCCACCGCAAGCGACGGCTCTCGGGACGGCACGTGGATCGTCGTCGAGGTGCGCGAGGGGAGCAGCGACGGCGCCATCGTCGACGATGCGGTGGTTACGGTGACGGACGACGAGGGCAATGCGCGGCGCCTGAACTTCAGTGGCGTGAGCATCGGCAACTTCGCCGCCGGGGTGTACGCGGATACCGACTTCGACTTCAAGGGAGGGACACGGCTCGAGGTGGAGCGGGGCAGCGATCACCTCTTTGCCTACCTGGAGCATCCGGGCATCACCACCATCACCCAGCCCATCGCCAACACGACGTTTCGGCGCACCGAGCACGAGGCACTGCGCATCGAGTGGAAGGACGCACGAGGTCGCTCGGCGCGCTTCGTGCACATCAAGCTGGATCGCGCCGACTACGAACGGACCCTCGAGAACGATCCAGGCTTCCACGAGGTGGAGGTGAACCGCCTGAAACCGGGGGCGAACGAGACGCTGCACGTCGAGCGGTACAACGAGATCCAGCTCGCCGGCGGCGTCACCGGATCGCGGTTCCGGGCGACCACCGTGCACCGCATCGACTTCGACGTCGAGTGATCCTCTGACGAGGCTGGCGCATCGGAGCGGCGGCCGGCGGCAGGCGCTTGCGCAGGCAGGCTAGCCTGCGCCAGGCTTGGATGCATCGGACTTGGAGCTCGGCGGTGCATCGGCTGCACCCGGCGCGCCGGCGGCGCCTGTCCCCTTCTCCTTGTCCGTCGCTTGGGGCCGCACGGTGATCATGCCGTGCATCATGTCCATGCCGCAGGCAAAGACGACCTCGCCTGTCGCAGGCATGCGGATGGCGACGGGCACCACCTCGTTGAGCGGGAGCTTCTTCTTCACGGGCGTGTTGTAGACAGTCAGATACTCGCCGCAGGTCGACTCGGCGGTCCGCACCACGTCGAGGACGAGCGCCTCGCCCGCCGCCGCCTCGAAGGTGTTCGGCGTGTAGCCCTTGGGGCCCACCTCGACCCGCAGATGCCGCGCGCCCGCGGGCGGCGTCTCGAGCACCTCTGGCGTGGCGAAGTCCGGCCGCTCGAAGACCACCTTGCCCTCGCCTCGCGGCGTCTCGGCCGAGGCCGGTGTTTCGGTACCCTTCCCCTGGCAAGCGGCAAGGGCCGAGAGCGAGAGAACCACCAGGCAACAGAGACGGGCAGCACGCATCGGCTGCACCCTAGCGCAGCGGGCACGGGGCTCCAACGTCTGGCGCAGGCCGTCTTCGGTGCGGCGGGCCGGGCAGGACGGGGCGAGGGCGCCTCCCCCGTTCGGGCGACGCCCCTTGGGCCTCGGCCGGTGGGCGCGCGGCTCGAGCCTGCGGCACCGGCACCACGGAGCGGCGGCTGGCTGCGCGGCGGCGGCGGCGGTGCACCTTGCCAGACCGCCGGCTCGTTCGCGTTTCCGCCGCCCCACCGCAGGAGCAGGGGCTGACGCCCCGGGTGGGCCGTTGCTAGGCTCCTGCCATGCCCAAGCACCACTTCGAGGCCCCCCGCGGCACCCTGCTCGAGATCGAAATCGACTCGAAGGCGCTCGCTGGCAACCTCCTAGGCGACCCGACCCGCCGCCGCGTCGCCGTCTACCTCCCCGAAGGCTACGAAGGCACGGAGGCGCGCTACCCCCTCTTCGTCGACCTCGCCGGCTACACCGGGAGCGGCCTCAAGCGACTCGCCTGGACCGCCTTCGGGGAGAGCGTGCCCCAGCGGGTGGACCGCCTGGTCGCCGAGGGCCGCATGGGCCCGGCGATCTTCGCCTTTCCCGACTGCTTCACGAGCCTCGGCGGAAACCAGTACGTCGACTCGGTGGCCATGGGCCGCTGGGAGGCCTTTCTCTGCGAGGAGCTGGTACCCGAGCTCGAGCGGCGCTTCCGCTGCCTGGGGGGACGGGCGCACCGCGCCGTCTACGGAAAGAGCTCGGGGGGCTACGGCGCCCTCGTCCACGGGATGCGGCACGCCGACGTGTGGGGCGCCGTCGCCTGCCACAGCGGCGACATGGCCTTCGACCTGTGCTACCTTCCCGACTTCCCCGGCGTCCTCGATGCGCTGGCGGCCTACGACGGATCGGTGGAGCGCTTCCTCACCGAGCTCGAGGCCGCCCCCAAGATGCGGGGCAGCCTCTTCCACGTGCTCATGATCCTGGCGATGGCCGCCACCTACGATCCCGACCCCGAGGCCTACCGGGGCATCCGCCTCCCGGTGGATCTGCACACCTGCACCCTCGATCCCGAGCGGTGGGCGCGGTGGCTGGCGCACGATCCGGTGCGTCTGGTCGATGCGCCCGAGGTGCAGGAGAACCTCCGCGCGCTGCGCGTCCTCTTCATCGACTGCGGTCGCCGCGATCAGTACAAGCTCCACTACGGCGCCCGGCAGCTCGTCGCGCGGCTGCGGGCCTACGGCATCGATCACGTCTACGAGGAGTTCGACGACGATCACTCCTCGGTGGACTACCGACTCGACACCTCCCTTCCCTTGCTCTACGAGGCCATCAAGGAGGCGTGATGAGTACGATCTTCAGCAAGATCATCGCAGGCGAGATCCCCTGCCACAAGGTCTACGAGGACGAGCGCGTGCTGGCCTTCCTCGACATCAACCCACTGTCGCGGGGCCACACCCTGGTGATCCCGAAGGAGGAGGCGGCCTACCTCCACGAGCTCTCGGAGGAATCGGCGGCCGCGCTCGGGCGGGTGCTGCCCCGCATCGCCCGCGCGGTCGTGAAGGCCACCGGCGTCGAGCACTACAACGTCCTCCAGAACAACGGGGCACCTGCCCACCAGGCCGTCTTCCACGTCCACTTCCACATCATTCCCAAGCCCGATCCCGAGCAGGGGCTGGGCATCGGCTGGCCGGCGCAGCCCCTCGACCACCAGGACGCAGAGGCGCTCGCCCGCGAGATCGCAGCCGCGCTCGCCGACTAGGTCGAGCCTCCGCGCGGTGCGGCCGCGCCGGGTGGACGGGTGCCGGCCCCGCGGAAGCGTCCGGCTTTCACTGGGAGGGGAGCCGGCCCGCCCAGGCACGGGCCTCCGCCTCGGTGACCGGCTCCGCCTCCTCGATGAGGAGCACGGGGATGCCGTCTTCGATGCGGTACTTCAGCCCCGCCTCGGGGGAGTAGAGCACCTCTGCCTCCTCGATGTAGACGAGGGGCCCGCGGCTCTTGGGGCACACCAGGATCTCCAGCACTTCGGCAGAGAGGGCCATGCGCCCATCCCACCCCTCTAGGCAGGGCCGGTCAAGGCATCTAGGGTTCGCCGCATGTTCGACTACACGCCCAAGCTCGACGAGTCGAAGGCCTTCGTCCCCGTGCGCATCGCCCTCATGACCGTCAGCGACACGCGCACGCTCGCCGAGGACAGCAGCGGAGACCTGTTGCAGGCGCGCATCGAGGAGGCGGGGCACGTGCTCCACGAGCGGGTGCTCCTCCGCGACGACCGTGAGGCCATCGAGGCGAAGCTCCGCGCGTGGATCGACGACCCGCAGGTGGAGGTGGTGATCACCACCGGCGGCACCGGCCTGACCGGCCGCGACGTGATGCCCGAGGCGATGCGCGCCGTCTTCGACAAGGAGATCGAAGGCTTCGGCGAACTCTTCCGCATGCTCTCCTATGCCAGCGTGGGCACGAGTACCCTCGCCTCCCGTGCGGTGGGCGGCATCGCGAAGGGGACCTACCTCTTCGCCCTTCCCGGCTCCAACGGTGCGGTGAAGGACGGCTGGGATGGGATCCTGAAGTGGCAGCTCGACATCCGCCACCGCCCCTGCAACCTGGTCGAGCTCATGCCCCGCCTCCGGGAAGGGCGAGGCGTGAGCTGAAGCGCCGGGCGAGCGCGCGTGCCAGCGTGCCGGCGACCCAGCCCAGGACAAGGCCCACGGCCCAGCCGGCGAGGACGTCGCTGGGGTAGTGCACGCCCAGGAAGACCCGGCTGACTCCCACCGCTGCGCCGAGGAGGAGGATGGGGAGCGCGAGGCGAAGGGGCGGACGGACCGCGACGAGGATGGCCACGGCGACGGCGAGACCGTTGGCGGCATGGCTGCTGGGCAGCGAGAACCCCGACCCGCACTGGAAGAGCGCCACCGCCGGGTCGAGGTGACAGGGCCGTGGCCGCGCAAAGAGGGGCTTGAGCACGTAGTGGTTCAGCGGGTCGGTGAGGGCACCGGCCAGGCCTCCGGCCAGCACGGAAAGGCCCAGCGTCACCGAACGCCGGAGGACCGCCGCCCCGAGGAGGGAGACGCCCAGGACGAGGGGCAGGAGCCGCGAGGAGAGCGCCCCCATGAGGAGGCCGAGGAGGTTCGCCCCGCCGTCACCCCGGCAGGCGGCGACCGCCGCCTCCACAATCTGCATCTCGGGCATCGGCGGCGAGTCTACACCCGCCGCGGGCGACGTGTCGCCGCGGGTGCGTACCCCGCTACACGCCTCCGTGGCCGGAGGTGCGCAGCCATCGCCGCAGCGGCGGCGGCGGCCCGCAGGCACGGAGAGCGCGCCCGGCGGGAGGAGGCCCGATTCGGACGGCAAAGCGGGCGCGCCGGGGCTCGTCGCCCCTGGCTATCCAGCGCTGGCATCGTGGATGCATGCCGCTCGGGCGTCATGGCCGACACCCAGGAAAAGACGGTGCGCGAGACGCCGGCGCCGGACCTGCCTCCGCCGAGGCCGCAGCACGTGGACGAGGCGATCGCCCAGGCAGAGCAGGATCACTACCGGCGTCTCGCAGCGCGGCGGGCCGCGTAGGGCGCGTCCCGATCGCAGCGTCCCCCGCCACACTTTTTGCCAGGGGCTGACACGGCTGTCGCGGGTTTGCCGCGCATGCCGTCGCCGGCCTGCTGCGGCAAGGTGCCGGGCCCGCGCCCCCGCCATGTGCTCGCGCCGCGGCCGTGCGCAGCACGGGTCCTGTGCCCCGATCCGGTGCCGACGGCCGCGCGGCGTCTTGCCGCGCCGAGGGGAATCGGGCCCGGCGCCCGCCCAAGGCACCCCCGTCCGATGGGGGCCTAGAGGAAGTAGAAGAGGAGCAGAGCCAGCCCCGTCACCAACGCCAGCACCGCTGCGGCCACGAGCAGCACCTTCCACCACGACAGGGGCGTGCGGCCGACCACCACCGACCCGTCCTGACCGTGGACCACCGCCCGGTACAGCGCACCCCGATACCGGTAGGCGAGCACCCAGGCGGGCAGCGCCAGGCGCCGCGTGGCCATCCGGCGCAGGAGCACCTCCACCTTCACGTTGCGGTGACGACTGCCGGGGATCCACGCGGCGCGCGCCTCCGCCTCGGCGTGGTGCCGCAGCGCCGAGGCCAGCACGCTGCGCGCCGCCGAGCGCTGCACGTCGAAGCGCTCCACCCGGGCCCCCGGCGGGCCCTCTGGCGTGGGAGCGGCCGAGTCCAGGCGATAGGCAGGCGCCAGGCCAGCGACCTCGGCGTGGGTGAGTCCCCGGGAGGCGGAGACGAGCAGCGCATCGACGCGAAGGGGCGCCTGGCCGGCGTGGGGGGCCCAGGCGGCGCGGCGGGCCCCGGCGTCGGAGTCGGCCGTCCAGCTGACGAGCGCCTGCGCCTCGACCACCCACGCGGCGAACCAGAGGGGCAGGAGGCTGTCCAGCACCGCCGCCGAGGCGAGGTCCGAGGGCCGGAAGAAGCCCTGCCGCCCCAACCAGCTGCGCAGCGCCGCCTTCGCCTCCGCCTCGAAGAGCCGGAAGGGAAGGAAGGCCTCCGCCTCTTCGATGGGGTCAAGGGGCCGCTCTACCTCCATGACGGCCCCACAGAAGCCGCAGCGCGGCGCCTGCGCCGCAACGTCGTAGCCAACCGCGGCACCGCAGCCACGGCAGCGGAGGATCTCCGCGTGGGGCGCCTCACCCTCGCCGGCGTCGTCGCGGCGCACCGGCGGGGGTGCGGGCAGACCGCAGATGGCGCAGCGCAGATCCCCCGGCTCGTAGGGGCTCGCGCAGCGCGCGCACACCGCAGCCGGTGGCCCGCCCCGCACCTCGGTCATCGGCGCCAGCCCCTCATGGCGTTCCGCTCCAGACAAGGAAGAGGGCGGCGGCGATCGCCAGGACCGTGAGCACGGCCAGCGTCACCTTCACGCCTGAGACGGGCACGCGCCCCCAGACGGCGCCGGTCTGCCCGTTGACGAGGATCCGCGCCGGCCCCCGTTCCGGATGGTAGCGGATGGGCAGGATCCACAGCGGCAGGAGGAGGAGCTCCACGTCCTCGCGCTCGAGGACCACCTTCGAGCGCAGGCCGCGGTGCCGGTCGCCGGGCATGAAGCGCGCGAGCCTCCGATGCACCTCGGTGAGTGCCTCGCGTCGCCCCAGCTCGGCCCCTTCCTCGGGCGAGCGTGAGGCCTCCTCGGCGAGCCACCCGGCGATGAGCTTCGGCGTGTACCGGCACAGCGCCCGCAGGTCGTAGGGCTCCACCGCCTCGAGCGCGTCGTTGGGCACGCCGCGGGAGGCGGTCACCACCCGGCCCTCCACGTACCCTGCCCACTGGCCCTCGAGGGGCCGCCACTCGGTGCGCCGCTCGGTGCGGCGCCGGCCCTCGCGGTCCTTCACCTCGACCCGGTAGTCCTCGCCGATCTCTGCCTGGTAGCGGGCGTGTGCCTCGGCACTGTAGAGGTAGGCGGGAACGTAGACGCCCCGGACCTCCTCCACGTCGGCACGGTTGTAGCGCCGCGGTGCGAAGAGACCGCGCCCTCTCTTCCACGCCCGGGCGATCTCGACCGCCCGTGCCCGGTCGACGACGAAACCCAGAGCGAAGGTGGCCTCGGGCCGGCCCGCCGCCTCTGGCTGCTCGATGACGTGGGGCGAGGCGCAGAAGGCGCAGGTGGCCGTGCGAAGCTCGGGCTCCACCTCCAACCCGGCGCCGCACGCCTGGCACCGAAGCCTCATGCACCGGCCTCCTCGAGGATGACCCGCGCGTCGATGGCGACCAGCCCCTCCTTCGTGAGGACCAGGGGGTTGATGTCGAGCTCCCGAATCTCGGGGAAGCGGCCGACCAGCTCCGAGACCCGCAGCAGCAACTCGGCGAGTTCGCCGCGGTCGAGGACGGGGCGCCCCCGCGCCCCGTCGAGGAGCGGCTGCGCGCGGATCTCGCCAATCATCTCCCGGGCATCCTCGCGCGTCAGGGGGATCAGGCGGAAGGCCACGTCCTTGTACACCTCGACGAAGACGCCCCCCATGCCCACCATCAGCAGCGGGCCGAAGCCAGGGTCGCGGGAGGTCCCCACGATGATCTCGGTGCCCTTGACCTGCTCCTCGATGGTGTAGCCGGTGATGCGGGCCTCGGGCCGGTGCGCGTGCACCGCCTCCTGGATCGTCCGGCAAGCCTCCCGCACGCCTTGGGCGTCCACGACGTCGAGCACCACCCCGCCCACGTCGCTCTTGTGGATCACGTCGGGGCTCACGAGCTTCACCACCACGGGAAAGCCGATGGACTCGGCGAGCGCCACCGCCTCCTCCTCGTCGGCAGCGGTGCCACTCCGGTTGTACCGGATGCCCGCCGCCTCGAGGAGCACGCGCGCCAGAGAGAGGTCGAGGTTCTGCTGGCCCTGCGCCCGCGCCTCGGCGAGGCAGGCACGCACCTTCTCGTAGTCGGGACGGGGGTGCTGGGGGAGAGGCTTTGGCGGGACGGGCCTCTGCCGGAGCCGGGCGCCCCGGCGCATCAGGGCGCCCATCGCCTGCACCGCCCGCTCTGGAAAGACGAACTCCGGCACCCCCCTCGCGTCGAGGTAGCCGCTCACCTCTCCGTGCATCCCCAGGAAGCTGGCCAGGAGCGGTTTGGACCAGCTCGGGTCGGCATGGGCCTCGGCGATGGCGCGGGCCACCTCCATGGGCGCGGTCATCGCCTGCACGGTCATGATCACCACCAGCCCATCGACCTCGGGCGCGCGGCCGAGGATGTTGAGCGCATCCCGGTAGCGTTCGGGGCCCGCGTCGCCGATGACGTCCACCGGATTGCCGTGGGACCACACCGACGGGAGCACCTCGTCGAGCTTCGCCCGCGTCTCCTCCGACAGCTCGGCGAGCCGGATTCCGTGGCGCTCCGCCGCGTCGGCGGAGAGCACCCCGGGTCCCCCCGCGTTGGTCACGATGCACAGCCGGTGCCCAGGGGCGGGGGGCTGCAGCGCGAGCGCCCGGGCTGTCGCCATGAAATCGCCGATGCTCCGCACCTCGACCACCCCGGCCTGTGCGAAGGCCGCCGAGTAGGCGGCCGCGGATCCGGCCAGGGCCCCGGTGTGGCTGCTGGCCGCCTTCGCCCCCGCCGCTGAGGTGCCCCCCTTGATTGCCACCACCGGCTTCTTGGCGGCCGCCGCCCGCAGCGCCTCGTAGACGGTGCGGGGCCGGGTGAAGGACTCGGTGTAGACGGCGATGCAGCGGGTCTCTTCGTCGTCGGCGAGCCATTCGACGACCTCCTCGTCGTCGATGTCCGCCTTGGCGCCGAGGCTGACCGCCGCCGAAAGGCCGAAGTGTTCGCTCTCCGCATAGGAGATGAGACCGGTGACGAGCGCCCCGGACTGGGAGAGGAGACCGATGGGTCCTGGCGGCGGTGGTGCGTGGCCGAAGCTCGCGTTCAGACGCGCCGAGGGCCGCATTACACCGAGGCAGTTGGGACCGATGAGGCGCAGGCCCTTCTTTCGAGCCGCCGCCACCAGCGCCTCCTGTCGGCGGCGCCCCTCCTCCCCCACCTCGGCAAAGCCGGCACTGATGACGATCGCCGCCCGGCAGCCGATCTCCGCCGCCTCCTCCACGACCGCCTGTACGAAGGGGCCCGGCACCGCGATCACCACGAGGTCCACGGGCTGGCCGATCTCCGAGAGGGAGGTGTAGACCGGCTGGCCCAGGATCTCGCCCCCCTTCCGGTTGACCGCGTAGACGGGCCCCGGGAACCCCTCCTCGCGGCGCGCTCCGTCCGCCCGGCCAAAGAGCAGGTTCTTCAGGAGGGCATGCCCCACCGACTCGGGCCGCGCGCTGGCCCCAACCACGGCGACCGAGCGGGGCTGAAAGAAGGGATCGAGGGCGTGCGACGGGGCCATGGCACCTCCTGGGCGTCAGCGGGCGAAGTGGACGGCGCGCTCGGCGGGCGATGGAGCGCCGAGGATAGTTCAGTCACGCAGCAGCGCCCAGGCTCCGATCCCGGCGAGCACCGTGGCGGCACTCGCGAGGGCGACGATGGGACGCTCCCTGATGAGGTGCACGAGGGTCCAGCCGTTTGGCGGCAGGGTACAGCCGATGGCCTGCATCCTCCGGCCGCGTCACGCCGCCCCATGCATGACCCGGCCAGCATCACGACCGGCAAGCGGCCCTGGGGTGCGCCTGGCCCCCGCCGGTGGTATGAGGCGCCCATGAAGGTGGCGACCTGGAACGTCAACTCGATCCGGGCGCGGCAGGCGCAGCTTCTCGCCTGGCTAGGGTCGTTCGCGCCCGACGTGGCATGCCTGCAGGAGCTGAAGGTCCGGGAGGAGGACTTCCCCTGGCAGGCGGTTCGGGAGGCGGGCTACCACGCCGCCGTCCACGGCCAGCCCGGCTACAACGGAGTGGCCATCCTCTCGAAGGCGCCCCCGGAGGACATCCACATGGGCCTCGAAGACGGGCAGGACGACGTGGAGGCGCGCCTCGTCGCCGCGCGCGTGGAGGGCGTTCAGGTCCTGTGCGTCTATTGCCCCAACGGCGGGGAGGTGGGCTCGGAGAAGTGGGCCTACAAGCTCGAGTGGTTCGCGCGCCTCCGGGCCTACCTCGAGCGGCGCTGCGATCCCAGCGACGATATCGTGGTCTGTGGCGACTTCAACGTGGCACCCGACGACCGCGACGTGAAGCACCCCGAGCGCTGGCGCGAGTCGGTGCTCTGCCACCCCGAAGCTCGGGCCGCGTTCCAGCGCCTCTTGGATTGGGGACTCGGGGACACGGTGCGAAAGCACCACCCGGAGGGAGGCGTCTATTCCTGGTGGGACTACCGGCTCAACGCCTTCCGCCGTGACGATGGTCTTCGCATCGACCACGTCCTCGCGAGCGCGAGCCTCTACGAGCGGTGCACCGATGCCGGGGTGGACCGCGGTCCCCGGGGCCAGCCGCGGCCGAGCGACCACGCGCCGGTCTACGCGGTCTTTGCGTGAAAGACTCGACTCAGGTGCGACGGACCCGATACACCCCTGACCGACCGAATCGCCGAACGCGGCACGAGTTCGCGCGTCTCCAGCGGCACCTTTCTTGCTGGTGGCGTTCTGCACAGCAGGCCGGGTGCGGCAGCAGGGCATCTTGCCTGCGACGAATGGCTCGCCGGACGAGACGTGCCAGACGCGAGGCGAAACGGGGACTACCGAAGGACGTCCGATGAAGAAACGAATCCTCCGCTTCTACCACAGGAGCACCCGCTTCCTCCGCGCCAGCGCCGTGGGCATCGTCGCGACCGGGGTCGATCTGGGGACGCTCACGCTCTTGGTGGAGGTCCTGGGTGTCTCGAAGCTGGTGGCCAACTGGCCGAGCCTGCTCCTCGGGGTCCTGGTGCAGTTTCTGGGCGCGAAGTACGCCGTCTTCAAGGCGGGCGACGGACCCTGGGTGCGCCACCTCACCGGCTTCGTCCTCGCCGAGATCGGCACCTACCTGCTCAACGGCCTCGCCTTCCACCTCCTGGTCACCCTCACCCCCATTCCCTACGTGCTCGCACGTCTGGTCGGGACCTTCGTCGTCTTCGTCACCTTCAGCTACCCGGTGTGGCGGTGGGTCTTCGAGGACGGAGGCCGGCCCGAGATCCCCGAGCACCTGCGCGAGGACGGGGGTCGGGACGCACGCACCCAAGCCACCGAGATCTGAAGCGAAATCTCGCCGCAGGGTGCCTCCGACGCACATGCTGGCCCATCGGCGCGGAGTGTCCTAGATTCCCGCGCCATGAGTGAGGACACCGCGAAGCTCGAACTGAACGGCAGCACCTACGAGTTCCCCGTCGTCGTCGGCACCGAGCAGGACCGGGGAATCGACATCAGCACCCTGCGGAGCCAGACCGGTGGCGCCGTCACCTTGGACGAAGGCTTCGCGAACACCGCGAGCACGCGCAGTGCGATCACCTTCATCGACGGCGAGCGGGGCATCCTGCGCTACCGTGGCTACCCCATCGAGCAGCTGGCCGAAGAATCCACCTTCGTGGAGGTGATGTACCTGCTCATCTATGGGGAGCTTCCGACCCGAGAGCAGCTCTCGAGCTTCGAGACCAGCCTCATCCGCCACACCCTCATCCACGAGGACATGCGGCGCTTCCTCGACCCCTTTCCACCGGACGCGCACCCCATGGCCATCCTCTCGGCGGTGGTCTGCGGGCTGTCCACCTTCTACCCGGACAGCCACAACGTGGAGGACGCCGAGTCGCGGGAGATGACCATCCATCGGCTCCTCGCCAAGCTGCCGACCATCGCCGCCTTCTCCTACCGAAAGAGCCGCGGGTTGCCGCTGATGTACCCGGACAATGCTCTCGACTACGTGAGCAACTTCCTGCGGATGATGTTCGGCTTCCCCACCGAGCCCTACGTGGTGGACGAGACGGTGCGGCGGGCGCTGGACGTGCTCTTCATCCTGCACGCCGACCACGAGCAGAACTGCTCCACCAGCACCGTGCGGGTGGTGGGTAGCTCTCGTGCCAACCTCTATGCCTCCATCTCCGCGGGTATCTGCGCGCTCTGGGGTCCGCTGCACGGCGGGGCCAACCAGCGCGTCCTCGAGATGTTGCAGCAGATCAAGGAGGCTGGCGGCGACACCAAGCGCTTCATCGCCCGCGCCAAGGACAAGAACGACAGCTTCCGCCTCATGGGCTTCGGCCACCGCGTCTACAAGAACTTCGATCCGCGGGCGAAGGTGATCAAGCGGCAGTGCGACCTGATCCTGGAGAAGCTCGGCCTCGACGACCCGCTGCTCGACATCGCCAAGGAACTCGAGCAGGCCGCCCTCGAGGACGAGTACTTCATCGAGCGCAAGCTCTACCCCAATGTGGATTTCTACAGCGGGATCATCTACCGGGCGCTCGGCTTCCCCACCAACATGTTCACGGTCCTCTTCGCCCTGGGGCGACTTCCGGGGTGGATCGCCCAGTGGAAGGAGATGATCGAGGCGAATCAGCGCATCTCCCGCCCGCGGCAGATCTACATGGGACCCGCGAAACGCGACTACGTACCCATCGACAAGCGGGCTTGAGGGGACGGGGTCGGCCTCCGACGCCGGTGCTCCATGGCAGAGCTTCGTGAGCCCGCGGCCATCGCCGAGCGCCTGGCCCGCGCGCGGACGATCGCGGTGCTGGGTGCGAGTGCCAAGCCGGGCCGGCCGGCACACTACGTGCCCGCCTACCTCGCGGCGCAGGGTTACCGCATCCTGCCGGTCAACCCCGTCTATGCCGGCGAGGTGCTCTTCGGGTCCCCAGTGCGAAGCAGCCTGCGCGAGATCGACGAGCCGGTGGACATCCTCGACGTGTTCCGCAGAGCCGAAGACCTGCCGGCTCACCTGCCCGAAATCTTGGCCATGCGGCCCCTGCCGGGCCTCGTCTGGTTTCAGCTCGGCATCCAGAACGACGCGGTGGCCCGCGCCCTCGGCGAGGCAGGGATCGACGTGGTGCAGGACCGGTGCACCCTCGCCGACCACCGTGCCTTCGGGCTCTCGCCGCGGCGTTGACGGGCGCATCCAGCCCGCCTGCGCGCCGCGCCACCTGCTACGATGGGCGCCATGTCCGCTGCCTCCCACCGGGCCCACCTCACCGCCCTTCTCTTGGGCACCTTCCTCCTCGCGTGCACCCCCACCCCCGAGGGGCCGGGCGACGGCGGCGATGGCGGCGCACCGCCCGTGGAAGGCGCGGTGGTCCGCCACAGCTTCGGGACCTACGCCCTGAAGCCCTTCGAGGAGGTGCTCCCCTGTATCTCATGGACCCTGCAGAACGAGGAGCCCCTCTACGTGCAGGCGGCGACGCTCTCCAACGACGGCTTCTACCACCACAGCAATTGGACCGTCGTGCCCGAGGACATGTACCCGGGACCCGACGGCTTCTGGGACTGCGACGCCCGTGGCTTCAACCAGGTCACCGCCGCCATCGCCGGCACGGTGCTGATGGCACAGAGCACGCAGGCGGTGGAGGAGCGGCAGGTCTTTCCTCCCGGCGTGGTGGTCGTGATCCCGCCGCATCACAAGCTGGTCGCCGGAGCGCACCTCCTGAACACGAGCGCGATCGCGGTGGAGAGTGAACTCCGGATGGCCTTGGAGATCATCCACCCGCGGCATGTGAAGGCCATCCTCGCCCCCTTCCACCTCGACAACCGGGCGCTCGAGATCCCACCTCAGACCGAGTCGAGGTTCCGCCTGCGCTGCGACCTGCGCGAGGCCTTCGAGCAGGTAGCGGGCGAGCCTCTGCACATGCGCATCCGCTACGTCCTGCCCCATTTCCACTACAAGGCCAACTTCTGGCGGCTCGAGATCCTCGGTGGGCCGAGAGACGGTGAGGTGATCCACGAACTCCATGGCTTCGCCGCCGATCCCGGAGGGATCGCATTCGATCCGCCCATCGAACTCGAAGGGGCGCACGGCCTGACGATGACCTGCGGCTATCTCAACGACAGCGACCAGACGCTCGTCTGGGGCATCGGCGAGAACGAGATGTGCGAGATGCTGGGCCTTGCAGAGAGCCCCGTGCTCATGGATGCCGGGGCACAGCGCCGCAGCGACAACCGCGTCGTCGGCTACGAAGGCGGCGTCCTGATGAACGAAGCCCCCTGCTCGGCAGTGGCCATCGAACCCAGCGAGGCGCAGGTGCTCCCCAGCGAGGCGGAGCGCGCCGGCCCCCTCTACGTGCCACCCTCGGACGATCCCTCGGTCGATCCCACCCCCGAGTGTCGCGACAGCGACCCTGCTGCCGCACCCCTCGAGCCCGCGAGCTTGAGCACGCTTCGAGAGACCATCTTCCGGCCCCGGTGCAGCTTCAACGCCTGTCACGGAGGGACGCGCCCCGCCGCCGGTCTCGACCTGGCCGCCGAAGACCTCCACGGCGAGCTGCTCGGCCACATCGTACAGGCAAAGACCGCGCGCCCCCTCGTCGCGCCCGGCGACCCGGAGGGCAGTCTCCTCTACCAGCTCGTCTCCCAGTGCGACCCTCGCGACGAGGCAGGGAGGAGCCTGCCGAACATGCCCCTCAACTCGCCGCGGCTGTTGCCCGATGCGCTGGTGGCGACGCTCCGCGCCTGGATCGAGGCCGGCGCCCCCAACGATTGAGAGGCCCCCCCGGCCACACGGCGGTGGAGACGCGTTCGGCGGGGGCGCTCCCCTTGGCTCGGATCCGCCCGATCCCTTGCCAGCGGCGGAACCTAGGTTGTACTCCGGCGGCCCACTCCACCGGCCCACTCGAGCCCCCGCAGCCCCGCCCGGAGCCTGCCATGCATCCACACCGACCGCTTCTCCCTCCGCCGGCATCCCGCGCACTTTCTCTCTTGCTGCTCGTGCCGCTGCTCCTGGCAGCTGGCTGTCCCGACACCGGCGGCTCCGGCGCCGCCGAACCCAAGGCGGGCAAGGTTCCGTCGGAGGCGGCTGGTAGCGCGGCAGCTGCAGGCGCGGAGGCGGGCCCCCAGGCTCACGCCGCCGGCTCGGCGGCGCCAAACGGCCGCCAGGAGCTGCGCCCCGAGACCGGATCCGCCCACGAGGCGCGAGCGCCCGAGGGGGCACTCTTCCTCGCCCTCGCCCAGTTCGAGGACGGCGCCAAGCCCGGCCCCGCCAAGGCGCTGATCGTCGAGGCCCGCAACGGGCGCTGGTCGGTGGAGCGCATCGAGGACCCGGACAGCCTCGTCTTCCACAAGGCTGCCTGCTTTCCTGCGAAGGCACCCGAGGGCATCCTCACCATTGGCGGCAACAAGGCGCTGCTCCGCCTGTGGCGACGGCAGGGAGACGGCTTTCGGCCCGAGACCCTGTGGGAGGCCTCCTTCGGTGGCAAGTGGGACCGGCTCCGCGACTTCGAGGTGGCCGACGTCGATGGGGACGGCGAGGACGAGATCCTCATCGGCACCCACGACCAAGGGGTGGCAGCGGTGGTCGAGCGCGAGAACGGCGCCTGGAAGGCCACGGAGATCTTCCGTCAGAAGGACACCTTCATCCACGAGGTCGAGGTCGGGGACGTCGACGGCGACGGGAAGCTCGAGTTCTACATGACGCCATCGAAACCGAACAAAGTGGGCGTCTCGCAGCCCGGGAGCATCCTGGGATTTCGATACGATCCGAAGCGTCATCGCTACGATCACTTCTGGGTCGTCCAGATGTCCGACAGCCACGCCAAGGAGATCCTGGTCGCCGACGTCGATGGGGACGGACGCGACGAGCTCTACGCGGCCGTGGAGGCGAAGCTGCAGCAGAAGGACGGAAAGCTCACGACCGCCCATCCGGTGGCGGTGCACCAGTACCTCCCCCAGGCAGGCGGCACCTGGAAGGACGTCGTCCTCGCCGAGTTTCCCGGCGCGCTGCAGGCGCGGGTCCTCTTGGCGGCCAACCTCACGGGCAGCGGCACCGAACTCGTCCTCACCACCATGCGAAGCGGCATCTTCCGCCTTCGTCCCACCGCCGGTGGGCGCTGGGAGAAGATCCTGGTCGACGACTCGGGCACCGGCTTCGAGCACGCGGCCGGCGCCTTCGACCTCGACGGCGACGGTCGAGCGGAGCTGTACGCCACGCCGGATGATCAGGACGAGTTGCGGCGCTATACGTGGAACGGAGCGGGCTTCGACCGCGAGGTGATCTATCGCCTCGATCGGCGCGACATCGTCTGGAACATCACGAGCTGCGGGAAGTGGATCCCCTGAAGCATGGACCCGTGGGTCCCCCCCTGTCGGAAGCGCTGCCGGAGAAGGCGAAGCGTCTCTCCGGCTTCGGCCGCTTCCCCTGGGTCGAGACCCACCTGCTCCGGCCGGAGCGGATCCGAGAGGTACCGCAGGCGCTCTCGCGGGGGCCGGTCATCGGCCGCGGCCTCGGCCGTGCCTATGGCGACGCCGCCGTGGCGCCGGGCGGCCGCACCGTCTCGAGCCTGCGCCTGAACCGTTTCCTCTCCTTCGACGCGGAGCGGGGGATCGTGGAGGTGGAGGGGGGCGTCCGCATCGACGAACTCATCCGCGTCCTCCTCCCGCGGGGTTACTTCCCCAGCGTGGTACCCGGCACGCGGCAGGTCACCGTCGCCGGCGCCCTCGCCTGCGACATCCACGGCAAGGATCACCACCGCCGAGGCAGCTTCTCCCGGCACGTACTCGACTTCGAGCTCTTCCTCCCCTCGGGCGACCGGATCACGGTGACTCGAGAGCGAGACGAGGCGCTCTTTCTCGCGACGGCGGGGGGCATGGGGCTGACGGGCTTCATCTCGCGGCTGCGGCTTCGCCTGCTCCCCGTGGAGAGCGCCTGGATGCGTGTGGACACCGAGCGCACCAAGGACTTCGAGGAGGCGCTCGAGCGCTTCCATGCCTCCGACGCCTCCTACGACTACTCCGTTGCCTGGATCGACTGCCTCGCGCGGGGCCGCGCCCTCGGCCGCAGCGTGCTGCTCCGGGGCAACTTC
The DNA here is from genome assembly GCA_964471535.1 of uncultured Myxococcia bacterium. Taxonomy (GTDB): domain Bacteria; phylum Myxococcota; class Myxococcia; order SLRQ01; family SLRQ01; genus CAYYHA01. The sequence continues at coordinate 17,745 of CAYYHA010000026.1, forward strand.
GCCCGGCGAAGCGACCTCGACCGGCGCCGCGCCACGCGGCCCTTCGAGGCACCCGGGGGCGCGCCGTGGCGGGTGCCCTGGACCGCCCCACCGGGCCTGCTCCGTCCGGCCACGGTCCGGGCCTTCAACACCGCCTACTACCACGCCCACCCGAAGCACGCTCGGGACCGGTTGGTCGGCCTCGACGCGTTCTTCTTCCCCCTGGATCGCGTCGCCGACTGGAACCGGCTCTACGGCCCACGCGGCTTCCTTCAGTACCAACTCGTGGTCCCCGAGCCGGAGGGGGCCTTGGCACTGCGCCGCATCCTGGAGCGACTCGCCGCCGCAGGCGCCGCCTCCTTCCTCGCGGTGCTCAAGCGCTTCGGACCGGCCGAGCCCGGCGCCCTCCTCTCCTTTCCCCGCCCCGGGTACACGCTGGCCCTCGATCTGCCGAACCGGGGCGAGGAAACCTTCGCACTCTTGCGCAGCCTCGACCGCATCGTGCTCGACGCGGGGGGCCGGGTCTACCTGGCCAAGGACGCGCGCCTCGATCCCCTCACCTTTCGCCGCATGTACCCCGAGTACGAACGGTGGCTCGCCATCCGGCGGCGCGTCGACCCCGAGGGCCGCCTCGCCTCCGCCCTCTCCCGGAGGCTCGAGATCCCATGAGCACGGTCGTGATCCTGGGTGCCGGCTCACCCATCGCCCGCGCCCTGGCACGGCGCTTCCTCGAGCGGGGCCACGCAGTCCACCTCGCGGCGCGTGACGCCGAGGAGGTGAGGCGCATCGCATCCGACCTGGCGATCCGCACTGGGGGCGAGGTCCGCAGCTCCACCTTCGACGCGACGCGCCCCGAGACCCACCGGACTCTCGTGGACGAGGTCCTCCGCGCCTCTGCGGGCGCCATCGAGGGGGTGGTGCTCGCCTTCGGAACCACCGGTGACCTAGAGCGCGCCCGCCACGATCCGGCCCACGTGCGCGAGATCGTGGAGGTGAACCTCGGCGCCGCCGCGGCCCTCCTCACCGCCTTCGCCGATGCCCTCGAGGCCCGGCGCCGCGGCTTCATCGTCGGTCTCTCGTCGGTCGCCGGGGACCGGGGCCGGCAGAGCAACTACGTCTACGGCGCCGCGAAGGCGGGCCTCACGATCCTCCTGCAGGGGCTGCGAAATCGCCTCACGCCGGCAGGCGTCCACGTGCTCACGGTGAAACTGGGCTTCGTCGACACGCGGATGACCTTCGGCAAGGCGGGCGTCTTCGCGGCCGCGAGCCCGGAGGCCGTGGCGGACGCGATCGTCGCGGCCCTCGACCGGCACCTCGACGAAGTGTACCTGCCTCGCTTCTGGCGGGGGATCATGGCGGCCATCCGCGCCATTCCCGAGCCCCTCTTCAAGCGCTTGAAGCTGTAGGATCGCTGCGGGGCGTGTGCGAGGCGTCAGCCACGCAGGCCTCCGCCGTCGTGGGGCGCACGCCGTGAGGAGGAGAATGCAGCACTACGAGCCCGACGTCGCCGAGCCGAAGAATCCACACACCACGGTGCAAGCGGCCGGTCCCCCCGAGGCGGTGGCGGGCCAACTTGACGAGGCCCATTCGCCGGCGGGCCGCCGCCTGGGCGGCGTGCTCCTCGCTCTGGGCACCGTGGGGACGATGGTCCTGGTCGGCTACGCCGCGGCCGCAGAACGGGATCGGCTCCTGCCCTTTGCAGTCGCGCCCCTGCTCGTCGCCGGGCTGGGCCTCGCCCTCCGCTTGGAGCGCCCCTCCGCGCGGGATCCCGTACGGGTGGATGCCGTGCGGCAGACGCTCTCGGTCCTCGGTCCCGAGGCGACAGAGGTCGCCTGCCACGCGGACCTGGGCTTCTACAGTGCGCTCTTCCCCTCCCCCTTGCTCGCTGAGGCGGGACAGACCCGCGAGCGGGCCCGGTGGGGCGTGGTGACGGCCACCCTGCGGGACGGTCGCCAAATGAGCATTGCCTACCGGGCCGACTGCCGCCGCAGCGTCGACGTGATCCACATCTCCCGTCCCCAGGCCGGAGGTCGCCGCGGACAGAGCCTGGAGAAACACTTCTCCGACCGGATCCAGGATCACCTCGAGATCCGCATCGACGGGCCCCTGCGTGAGGAGGCCGAGCACCGCCTGAGCGCGGCAGGGAGCGCCCACTTCCGCATCTCCCGGGCCGAATGGGTGGATGGAGGGCTCTGGGTCGAATTCTCGGGCGATCCCTGGGCCCGCCGCTCCGTCGGTGGGCTCAGCTGGGAAGTGACCGAGGACTTCGGACGCCTCGACGGCACGCGGGCGGCGGCCGCGGTGCGCGCGGCCTTGGAGGCGCGAGCGTGAGCGAACTCGGACCGGCCGGCGTGGTGGTGGCGGTGGTGGTGGCGGCCTTCGTCGCCACCTGGTACCTGCTGCGGGCGCGGCCTGGCCCGAAGGGGCGCAGCCTCTACGTGAGCGACGGCCGCCGTCTGCCTGGGCTCTCTGCCGCCTACCTGCGGCGAAGGCTCGAGGCGCTGCGCAAGACCGATCCCCTCTTCTCCACGGTCCTCTTCGAGGAGTTCGCCTTGGCGCTCTACAGCGAGGCGCACCTCTCGCGCGGGGATCCGCGGCGTCTCGAGCAGCTCTCTGCCTTCCTCCGCCCCGCAGCACGGAAGGTGCTCGACGGCTGGGCGGGACCGGCACCGAAGACCGTGCTCGTCGGAGGAGTCCTCGTGCGCGCGGTGGAGTGGGAGGCAAACCGGGTCCGGGTCGTGGTCGAGTTCGACGCGGCGCACACCGAAGCGACCCCGGACGGTGAGGCGATCTTCTATACGACCGAAGCGTGGACCCTGGTGCGGGATGCGTCGACCCCGTCGCGCCCCCCCGAGCGCGTGCAGGTCTTCGTCTGCCCCCACTGCGGCGCTGCCCTCGATCGGATGGCGGGTGCCGAGTGCGGCTACTGCGGGACCCGCGTCGACACTGGCGGCTACGACTGGGTGGTCGAGGGGATCGCGCTTCTCGAACGGGACACCGAGGGGCCCGCCCCGCTCTTCGGCCGGCTCACCCCCGGGCTCGCCACCCCCAGCGAGGCGCCGGTGGATGTGCGGCGGCGCTTCGAGCAGCTCTGCCGGCGGACGCCCGGGCTTTCGTGGGAGCGCTTCACCGAGCGGGTTCGCACCCTCTTCACTCGGCTGCAGGAGGCCTGGGACCAAGGCGACCCCACCCCGATTCAACCTCTGGTCACCGACCGGCTCCTCAACTACGAACTCTATTGGATCGCCCGCCAGGCGAGGGAGGGGGTGCGCGGGGCCATCTGCGACTTGGAGCTGACCTGGATCGACCTCATCGAGGTGGCCTCCGACCGCTTCTTCGACCACGTCACCGTTCGGATCTTCTGCGTGCAGCGCCGGCCGGGGCAGCCGGTGGAGAAGGCGCGAGCCCACACCGAGTACTGGACGCTCATCCGGGGCCGCGCCGGCATGCAGGACGGCGCGGCCGCAGACCCGAACGCCGCCGCCGACACCGCCTGCCCGAGCTGTGGCGCCCCTCTCACCCTCGCGCGTGCCGGGCGCTGCGCCCACTGCGGTGCCCACGTTGCCCGCGGCGCCTTCGACTGGCTCCTCTCCCGGATCGAGCAGCAGGAGGCCTACGAAGCAGAGGTCGATCCCGCTGCCTAGGGTCGGCCGCGGGTGGACCAGGCACCAGGCGCGCGCACTCAGGGAGCAGGGACGCTGGGCGCGCCGAGCGTGCGCGGCGGCACCGGCAGGTCGGTGGGCACAGCGGGCAGAGCGCCGGCGAGAGCGCGGAGAAAGAAGACGAGCAGGGTCACGAGTCCCCAGAGGAGCCCCACCACCACCCCGGCGTCGACGATGCCCCGCCAGGGCTGGGGGAGGTGACGCACGATCAGGATGAGCCCCACCACCCCCAGGCTCACCCCCCAGGCGAGGATCAGGCGTCGACGCGTCGCGTGGAGGTGTCCCATGCAAAACAGCGGTGCCACGAGGAGGAGCACAGGGCGCGGGTGCTCGGCGAGCCAGAACGCCCGGACGACGACCCGGGGCGAAAACTGCTTCTGGAAGGCGCGATAGCCCTCTGCATAGCCGTTGAAGAGAACGCTCAAAAGGTAGAGCCCGAGGTGGACGGGCCCGGCGCTGCCGTCGACGAGGGGCTCTACGGCCCGAGGGGTGAGCCGGATCACCGCCTGCAGGAGGAGCAGCGCGACGCCCCCCACACCCCATGCGAGTGCGAGGAGGCGGGCGGCCCGGCGCCAGGGCGACGCATCGTTCATGGCGCCGCACCATAGCGGAAGCGGGCCGCGGCAGCAGCGCCTTTCGGTGCAAGGAGGTCGGGAACGGACCGCAGCGTGGGGCTCAAGGGGCGTAGATCGAGACGACCTGCCCCTCTGGGAGGCCCCCGACGCCCTGATCCGCGAGGCGGGTGAGGGGCCAGGGGCGAGGATCGGCCGCCTCCCATCGGTACCGCCCCTGCTCGTCCACGAGGAGCAGCTCGAGCCGTGCGCCCGCGGCGAGCACCTTTTCCGCCACCTCGGCCACGCGCCGGCCGAGGGCCCGCCCGGTCGCCAGGTGGCAGGCACAGGCGCCGTAGCAAAGCTCGACGAGACAGGCCGGAGCGTCCGCTGCAAGCGGGCACTCGAGGGGAGCCACCTCGCAATCGAGCCCGGCCGCGCTCACCCAGCGGCCCAGAGGCAGGGGCGTGTCTGTCGCGGCATAGAGACGAAGGCACATGGGTGGGCCCCCTTCCTATCGCCGCCGTATCGACTGCGGAAGGGGGGACCGGACCGCTTCGCACCACTCCGCGGCGCCGCGCCGAGGCGGCCCCGTGTGCCCGCGGGGACCTCCCTCTGGCTTCCAGCGGGCTGGCGCCGTGGTCCCCGCTACCCGCCCTCGGAAGAGGCCGCCAGGCCGGGTCCCTGGGGGGCGTTCCCCCCGGACTGCGCTCCCCTTCGATGCAGGCTGGCCATTTGCAAATCCTGCAAAGCGACCGAAATCCACACGGCCTGTGGGTACCTTACGCGGGCCAAGTCCCTGATCTCTCTGATCTTGGACGGGGCTCACCGCGGGGGCGACCACTGGCATGCGACATGCTCCTACGCGGACGTACCCCGTTCTCTATTGGACACCCCGACCTCCCCTGCGCACCGAAGAGGAACGCCCCATGCGCCGCCCCCCCCTTGGAAGTCTGCTCACCGCCGCCCTCGTTGCCCTCACCACAGGCGCCTGCAGCCAGGCAAGCCACAGCGGCGAGACCCTCTCTGGGCCCGGCCGCTACGTGTACACGAAACACGGGCTCATCGACGTGGCCCGGGAGCCGCTGCCCCGCCTCTCGCTTCGGCGCACGATCCCCATCGACGGCCGCTCCCGGTACCTGGTCCACTTCGACAACCGGATTCGACCGGAGCAGCGCGCCGCTCTGGAGGCGGCAGGGCTCGTCATCGACGGCTACCTCCCCGAGAACGCCTACGTCGTCCGCGGCTCGGCCGAGGCTGCCGCCGCGGCGCGGCAGGTGCCCGGTGTGCGGGCGGTGGTGGAGCAGACGCCCGTGCTCCGCCTCGATCCCGCATTGCTCGAGCCGGTGGCACCGGGGCTCTTCCGGCCGCGGGCGAGCACCACGGCCGAAGAGATGGTCGTGGAAGTGGTGGAGCCCGCAGCCGTGGAGGCGGTGCGCCAGGCCGCCGAGGCGCTTGCGGGCAGGGCCGAGGTGGCGGGCCGATGGATGGTGGCCGCGCGGCTGACCCCGGAACAGGCGGCAGAACTGGCAAGTCGAGCCGACGTGGCCTGGGTCGGTCCCGCGCCTCGCTTCAAGGTGCTCAACGATCAGTCACACGTCATCATCCAAAGCGGCCTCGGCGGTGGCGGCACACCGATCTGGGATCACGACATTCGGGGTCAGAACCAGATCGTCGCCCTGGCCGACAGTGGCGTGGACACAGGAAGCTGCTTCTTCCCCCCCGACAAGATCGTGAAGTATGAGGACTGGGCCGGCAATGGGGGTGGAGACGAGATCGGTCACGGCACGCACGTGGCGGGGTCCATCGCCGGGGACCGCAACAACAACGGCACCTACGATGCCTACGACGGCATGGCCCCCGCGGCGAAGCTGTACGTGCAAGACGTGGGCGGCTCCTCCTTCGGGGGCCTCAACGGCATCCCCTACGACCTTGGCGACCTCTTCCGCCCCGCCTTCGCCGCCGGCGCCCGCATCCACTCCAACTCCTGGGGATCGGAGACCTCCCGCTACGATTCCACCGCCCGGTCGCTGGACGTCTTCGTGGCCGAGAATCCCGAGATGCTCGTCCTGGTCGCCAACGGGAATAGCGGTCCTGGCTCGGGCACCGTGGGCAGCCCCGCAACCGCCAAGAACGTGCTCTCCGTCGGCGCCACCGTCAACGGCGCCCAGGCCAACGACCTCGCCAACTTCTCCAGCCACGGCCCGACTGCCGACGGGCGTATCAAGCCCACACTGGCGGCCCCCGGGCATGGCGTGACCTCCGCCGCAGCGGGTCGTGACTGCTCGGTCGTGACCCAGAGCGGCACCTCCATGGCGACCCCCACCCTCGCCGGCGGTGCAGTGCTCGCCCGCCAGTACTTCACCGAGGGCTTCTATCCGAGCGGACAGAGAAACCCTCAAGATGCCTTCGAGCCGAGCGCGGCGCTCTTGCGGGCGACGCTCATCGCCGGCGCCGACATCATGACCGGCAGTTACGCCGGCGACTACCCCTCCAACGGTCAGGGCTTCGGGCGGATCAACCTCGACCGTTCCCTCTACTTCGCCGGCGATCCAGCGAGCACCCGCCTGATGGTGAGCGATGCGCGCGTCGGCCTCGACGTGGGCGAGCAGGCGAGCTACGACGTGGTGCTCGACCAGGCGGGACCGCTTCGTATCGTCCTCGTGTGGACCGACAAGGCGGGTCAGACTGGATCCAGCCGCGCGCTGGTCAACGATCTCGACCTCCGTGTGCGCGCCCCGGACGGCACCGAGTACCTGGGCAACTACCTCGTGGGCGGCGCGTCACAACCGGGGGGCAGCCCCGACCGGCGGAACGTGGAGGAGGTGGTCTACCTGCCCTCGGCGGCGGCGGGCACCTACACGGTCAGCGTGGTCGCCGAGGACGTACCACAGGGTCCCCAGGGCTTCGCCCTCGTGGGCTCGGGCCCCATCGTCGTCGACGGGCAGGCCGATCCCACACCCGACCCCGATCCCGGGCCAGGCCCCGGGCCTGGCCCCGGGCCTGGTCCCACCGCGTGCTCCGACCTGACGGCCATTCCCGACGCCTCGCAGGTGGGCTGGGTGCGCAACGACGATCAGGACGTGCACCACATCGGGGACGACGACATCTATGCCGGTGAGTTCCAGGGCCAGACCCACGTGGGCATCGTGCAGTTCAAGGTGCAGGGTCTCGATCCCGCCCGTCCGGTTGAGCGGATGACCGTCACGCTCACCGGCCAGACCACGCAGTACTTTGCCGGCGGCAGCTTCGAGATCGATGTCGTCGACTTCGAGCCGCTGCGCGGTGCGACCACCTACCAGGCGGTCACCGGCGCTCGCGCGCTGCGGCAGGCGGTGGCGGTGATCGGCGAGACCGAGGTCGGCGCAGGCCGGAAGAACGTGATCGAGATCCCCGGCGATCTCTTGACCGGGGAGTACCTCACCCTCCGCGTGCGCGGTGTGGGACCGAGCAACTCGGTGATGAGCTGGGATTCTGGCTATGGCACCGGCGGCCTCTCCATCCCGCCCGTGCTCGGCCTCTGCCTCGGCGAGGCGCCGCCCAAGGACCTGGACCTCGCCCCCATCGGCACCTGGAACGCGGTGGAGGGTCAGCGGATGGAAGAGACCCTCGAGGTGCTCACCCACAACAGTGGCGCGCCCCTCACCTTCTCCGCGACGGAGGCACCGCCGGGCCTCGAGGTGGACGCCGCGACCGGCGTGGTCACCTGGACCCCCGATTACCAGCAGGCCGGGCGCTACGAGGTCTTCTTCTCGGTGACCGACGGGTCCAACACGGATACGGAGAAGGCCGTGATCCTCGTCGAGGACGCCAATGAGCCCCCCGTCTTCGACGGCCTCGAGGAGCAGATGGTACGGGTCGGCTACGGGCCGCTCATCTTCGAGGTGCATGCGACCGACCCCGACGGGGACGAGGTCGCCATCAGCGCCCCCGACCTGCCCAAAGGCGCGACCTTCGACGGGACCACCTTCAGCTGGAAGCCATCGCTCGATCAGGTGGGGGATTGGGAGATCCTCTTCGTGGCCGACGACGGCACCTACGCAGTCAACGGCACGGTGAAGGTGCGGGTCCTAGGAACGCAGGACGTGGCGCCCGGCGACGACGTGAACCCGGTGGAGGCGGCGCGCGGCTGCGGCTGTGCTGCCGGTACGGGAGGCACCGCGGGCCTCCTGCCCTTCCTCCTCTTGGGCATCGGGCTCTTCCGGCGCCGACACTGAGGGGCCCGCCGGCCGCTCTGCGCCCCCACTGCCTCGTGAGGCGCGTGCCCCTGCATGCCGGGGCACGCTGCTCTACGCTCTGGCCGTGCCCTGGGTCTTTGCCTACGGCTCCAACATGCACCTGGCGGACCTCGCCCGCTGGATGCACGCCCACCGCTTCGGCCGTCCGGGGATCCACAGGATGCAGCGGGCTGCCCTGCCAGGGCACCGCCTCGCCTGGAACTACCGCTCACCGGCCCGGGGGGCGGGGGCCGCGAACGTGGTCCCGGCGCCGGGGCGCGTGGTACCGGGGCTCCTCCTCGAGGTGGACGAGCGGACGCTGGCCGCCCTCGATGCAAAGGAGGGCCACCCCGTGCGGTACTCACGGGGGGACCGGCCTCTGCCGGTGCGGGTGGAGGGCGCCGCCGCCCGGCGGGCCTGGGTGTACCGCGTGACGCCCCGCTGGGAGCGGGAGGACGGCACCTGGCCGACCGCGGAGTACCTCGCGCTTCTCATCCGGGGCGCCATCGACGCACGCCTACCCGGCCCCCACCTCCGCCGCCTCGTCCATACGCCGTCGCGCGCCCGGGGAGGCGAGATCGTGCGCCCGGCCGCGCCCTCGGACCTGCCCGGCATCGCCGCCGTTCATGCCGCGGCCTTCGAGGTGGCCCACGCCCGCTGGATCCGTCCCGAGGCAAGGGCGGCGCTGTCGGCCCAGGCCTTCGCCCACCGTTGGACCCGCTTCTTCGCCGAAGCGAGGCGGCGGCGCCACACCGGCGCCTGGGTGGCGGTCACCGGCGAGACGGTGGCCGGCGTGCTCTCGCTCGCACCCAGCCGCGATGCCGACGCTGCCGGCCAGGAGATCCGCGCGCTCTACGTGGCACCCGATCGCCTGCGGCGGGGCATCGGCCGGGCGCTGCTCGAACGGGCGCTGTGGCTCCACCCGGACCGGCCCTACACCCTGTGGGTCGTGGAGGACAACCGTCGGGCGCGGGCCTTCTACGAGGCGCTCGGCTTTCGCCCCGACAGTGCGCGGCGGCGGATTCCCATCGGGCCCATCGAGGCGCCGGCGCTCCGCTACCGCCGGCGGGGCGGGCTTCCCTGACCGCCCCCTGGCCCGTGCCCCTTTGCCCGCGCTCTGGCATGCTGCCAGAGCAGGAGGATCGTGCCGTGAAGGTGGTCGCCTATCTCTTGGCCGCGGTGCTCGGCTTGCTCGCCTTCGTCTTCGTGGTGGGCAGCCAGGGGCAGGTGCTGCGCATCGTGGTGGGCGTGGTGCTCCTCGCCGCTGCGATCGCCCTCCTGGCGCTTCCGCGACTGCGCCCCCAGATCGTCCAGCGAACGCAGCGCATCGAACTCTCCGGGGACGTCTCCCTGGAGGCGCTCACCTGCGCGAAGTGCGGGGGCAATCTCTCGAAGAAGAACCTCACGGTGCAGGCGGGGGCCGTCTTCGTCGACTGTCCCTACTGCGGTGCCCACTACCAGCTCGAGGAGGCTCCCAAGTGGTGAACCTGCTGGCCCTCGTTCGCCAGGACTTCGCCGGACTCGCGGCTCGCGCCGGTCTCTTGCGGGCCCCGGAGCCCTCGCCGGGACTCCACACCTACGAGGTGGAAGGCGGACAGAAGACGACCCGCCTCCACCTGCGTGTGCAGCGGGACGGCTCGGCGCTCCTCTTCGTGGACGTCACCGACGTGCTCCACCTCACCCCTTCGGCCGCGTACATGGCCTGGCTGGCGCTGGAGAAGGTCCCGCCAAACCGGGCGATCCCGTGGATGCTCGCCCGGTGGCACGGCGTGGACCGGCGTCGCCTGACCGCGACCTACGCGCGCATTCGACGCGACATCGAGGCGTTGGGACGGGACGACCCGAGCTGTCGCACCTGCCGCCTCGAGCTCGAGCGCATGCCGCTCTTCTCCCTGCCCGCGGGCGCCCCCCACAAGGCGGATCTCGCACTGACCTACGCGTGCAACAACGCGTGCCCCCACTGCTACAACGATCCCGGCCGCTTCGACCTCGCCTCCCTCGAGACCGACGCCTGGAAACGAATCATCGATCGCCTGGCGGAGGTGGGCGTTCCCCATCTCATCTTCACCGGAGGCGAGGCCACCTTGCATCCCGGTCTGCCCGAGTTGGTGCGGCATGCGACCGGCCTCGGCCTGGTCTGCGGACTGAACACCAACGGCCGGCGCCTGAAGCACGCCGAGTACACCTGGTCGCTCTACGAGGCGGGGCTCAACCACGTGCAGGTCACGCTGCACAGCCACCGCCCCGAGGTCCACGACGCCATGGTTGCAGCGCGGAGCTTCGAGCAGACGGTGGCGGGGATCCGGACCGCGCTCGAGACGCCCTTGCACGTCATCACCAACGGAACGCTGACCCAGGCGAACAGCGGCGAGATCGAGGAGACCCTCACCTTTCTCCACGACCTCGGGATATCCACCTTCGCGCTCAACGGGATGATCTACTCCGGCGGCGGCGACCGGAACCCCGACGCCATTCCCCAGGCGGCGTTGCCTCCCATCCTCGTTCGGGTGAAGGCGCGGGCCGAGGCGCTGGGCATGCGCTTTCTCTGGTACACGGTGACCGAGTACTGCGAGATGTCCCCGGTGGAGTTGGAACTGGGTGCCAAGCGCTGCAACGCTGGGGAGTACTCCATCTGCATCGAGCCGAACGGCGACGTACTCCCCTGCCAGAGCTACTACGTCAGCGCCGGCAACCTCCTGCGCGATCCATGGGAGCAGATCTGGAACGGCCAGCTTTTCCGGGAGTTCCGCGAGCGCGACGCCGATCCGCGGTGGGCGGGTCTGCCGGAGAAGTGCTGGACCTGTCCCGATCTGCCGCTGTGCGGTGGGGGCTGCCGCATCGAACGAGAAAGCCGCGCCGGGAAGGCGCCGGGCGGCTGCCAGAGCTGCGCCACCGGCGGCGTCCGTTCGAGCGGCATGCCCGTGGCCCGCGTCTGTGGCGGGCACACTCCCGCGCCGGAGAACCACGACGAGATCTTGGTGAGGCTGGGAGGCTGCTCGTGCTGAAAGAGACCCTGCGCCGATTCGTCCTGCCCGGGACCGGCGGTGGCTCGCCGCTGGCGCCGGGCCTGTACCCCTTCGAGCGGGAACACGACGGCCGGCTCGCGCGCTTCCAACTGCGCGTCGACCCCGATGGAGCGGGCCTGCTCATGGTCGACGCCTCGCGCGTCCTCCTGCTCTCCCCGGTCGGGGTCTTTCTCGCCCACGCCATACTCTCGGGTCACTCCGACGCGGCGGTGGTGAAGGCCGGCCGGCGCCGCTTCGCCGGCGCAGGACGCCTCGCCGAGGACCTCGCAGCGCTGCGGCGCGCGATGGACGCGATGCTAGATGGGCGAGCGGGCGCTGTCGTAGCCGACCTGTCGCGGCGTAGCGGTCCCCTCGAACGCCGACTCTCTGCCCCCCTCTGCGCCGACCTCTCTCTTCCCACCGCAGCGCAGGGAGAACGGATCCTCCGGCGCCTCCTCGAGGTCGGCGTCCCGCAGGTGGTGGTCGTGGTGCCCCCCGACCCCGTGGGGCCGGACCTCTTCCGGCTCGTGGAGTGTGCCGAGGACCTGGGTCTGGTCACAGGGGTCCGTGCCCGAGCGACCGACCTCTTGCGCGACGACCGCCTCCTCGACCTCGCCGGCGCGGGACTCGACCACGTCGATCTCTACTGGTTGGGCGAGGCGGCCGCCCACGACGCCGTCTACGGCGAAGGAGATGCAGAGCGTTTCACCGCCGCCGCGCAGACGGCCGGCGACCTCGACCTCTTCCTCGTCGCCTGCCTGCCCCTCGCCGCGAGCGCCGTGGGGACGGTGCAGCGAGCGCTCTCGGAACTCCCCGAGCGTGGAGTAGGGGCAGGCGCGGTCTTCGCCGTGGTCGGAGACGAGGCCGAAGGGGCGCTCCCCCCTGCCGCGATCCCTCAGGTCGCAGCAGTGGTGGAGGCCGCTGCGGATGCCGCCAACCTCCCCGTCGTGTGGATGCCCCCCTGCCACCTCGGGTCGTCCACACCCATCGCCGAGGCGATGCGCGCCGGTCCCCGCGCCGGCAGCCGGGCGACGATCCGGGTGCTTCCAGGAGGCGAGGTGCTCCCGCCCACTGGCCCGCCTGCACCGGCGGGCAACCTCCTCGAGGATCCCTGGGAAACGATCTGGGGACACGAGGCCTTCCGCCCCTTGCGGGAATCGACGGAGGCGCCCCGATGTGACACGTGTCCCGATCTGGCACTATGTGATCTGGGCTGCCCCAAGGAGCGATCGGGGTGGGCGGAAGGAGTGACGCCGTGAGGTGGTTGTTCATCGTCTGTTGCCTGGCCTTCGCCCACCCGGCGCATGCCGCCTACCGGTTCTGGGTTCCGGTGATGCAGACGAAGGTGGTCGTCCAGAAGGATGGGGGCGTGCATCTCGGCTACCGGATCCTCTTTCGGAACGAACGCCGAGCGCAGGCGATCGACATCGTGGACATCGGGCTGCCACACGAGCACTACGACCTCTCCAAGATGCAGGCGGCCATCTACCTGCCAGAGGGCGCTATGCCTCCCGAGGAGGTGGAAGCGGACCTCGAAGGGGCTCTGTCACGGATGCGCCGGGTCGCACTCCCCGAGATTCGGCCGTCGAGCTACATCGAAACCGGCGTCGAGGTCCCCATTCCCCCACCCTTTCGCATCGCACCAGGTGCCTTCGGCGTCTTCGAGTTCGAGGCCGAGGTTCCGGACATGATCTACAGTGACACCACCGACGCCTCGATGGCCTCGATGCAGTTCACGCCGACCTGGTTCGACCCTGGCGCAGTCGTCGGCACCAGTCGGCTGGAGCTGGCCATCGTGCTCCCCGAGGGCGTCCGGCCCGAGGAGCTGCGCTACCACGACGTGCCCTATCAGAAGGTCGCAAGCGACGGGAACCGGGCCATCGCCTACTGGCGCTTCGACGATACCCTGCTGACTGGTCCCCATCGGGTGGGCCTCTCCTTCCCCCGGCGTGCCGTGGACCGGGTGATCGAGATCACCGCCTGGGATCTCCTCCTGCGCTGGTGGGAGGCGCGGCCCGGGCTGCGCATGGTGAGCGCCATCGTCATGCTCGCGCTGTTGACCTTCGTGTACTTTCGCTTCACCGGGCGGACCGGTTGCGTGGTCTGGGTGCTGATGATGGTCGGTTTCCCCCTGTGGTGGAGCAAGAGCCCCGCAGCCCACCTCGGCGCCGCCTTTGTGTGGCTCCCCCTCCTGGGGCTCATGGAATGGGCTCTGCGACGCCGGCGGCAGAGGTACCTGCCGCCCATCATCCACGTCGAGGGTGGCGGCATCAAACGCGGACTCACCGCGCCGGAAGCAGCGGTGGTGCTCGAGCGCCCCCTCAACGAGGTCCTCACCTTGGTCATCTTGGGGCTTCTGAAGAAGGGTCTCGTGGTCCGCACCGGCACGGGCATCTTGCGCCTGCGCCTGCATCCCGACATCGCCAAGGCGAGCCCCGACGACCGGCTCGCCGCGGCCGCCGCGGTGGGAAAGACGATCCATCCGTGGGAGCAGCCCTTCCTCGATGCCATCTGGGAGTCTCGCGGAATCGAGCTGACCGCCAAGGACTTCAAGGACGCCTTGAGCAGCCTCATCGAGCACACCGCCGACCGCATGGCCGGCTTCGATCTCGAGGAGACGCGTGCCTATTACCGCCACATCGTGCAGCGCGCTTGGGCGGAGGCAAGACAGCTGGGGACGCTTCCGGAGGAGCGCCGTGAGGCAGTCCTCGATCGCAACGTCGGCTGGCTCTTCCTCGACCCCGAGTGGGAGAGCCGCTGGAGCGAGTCTGACACGCTCGCGCACTATCAGCCCCGTTGGTTCGGTGGTGTGGGGACGGTGCGGCCGGGCTCGGAGAGCACATCGCCCCTCGGCGGCCACGTGCCCCGGGGACAGGATGTCGCCGCGTCCTTCGCCGGTTGGATGGAGCAGCAGATGGGAGCGGTTGCCGATGCCCTCGGACCCTCGGCAGCGGTGGTCAGCGACGGGAAGGCCGGGGTCATCGACCTCTCCGGTGTCGACTCGGTGACCGGAGACCTCTTCAGCAACCTCGCCAGCGGTGGAGG
>CAYYHA010000027.1:0-31951 GCA_964471535.1 uncultured Myxococcia bacterium
CTCGGGGGTCGGCCACCAGCCGCCCTCCTGGTGGCCGACCCCCGAGACGTGGTCACGCGCGTCGCGCGCCTCGTCGAGGGGCTCACCGAGGGGGGCGCGCTCTCGGGCGCCGCCCTCCGCTCGGTGCTCGAGAAGGTCCTTGGCACCGATGTGCTCGATCCCGACCGCCTCGAGGAAGCGGGCTTCGACCTCGACGCCCCGGCCTTCGCGTGGTGGGGCAAAGGGCGGTGGATGGCCGGGCTGAAGGTCCGGGACGAAGACGCGGCGCGGCGCACGCTCGAGCGCTTTGCCCGCACCGGCCGCCTCGTCGCTGCGCTGCAGGCGAAGGCCCGCCCCCCTTCGCTGCTGCCCCGCCCGGGGCAAAGCCACAGCCCGGCGGAGGTCTGCCGCCGGGAGGACCGGAACCTCGCCGGCGTGGCCCTCACCCTCCGCCGCTGCGGCGGGCGCCTCGGCGGGGTGGTCGCGTTTCACGATGGGTACGTCTACGTGGCCGGCGGCGAGAAGCTGGCCGTGGACCGGCGCCTCGCCGCCGCCATGGGGGCGGTGACCACCTCGCTGGCCACCGGCGATGCCTTCACCGCGCTTCCGGTACCCGCCGCGCCCCTCACCCTCTTCGCCCGTCTCCTTCCCGGCGTCTGGGACGGAACGCTGCACTTCGGGCTCATGCCCGATGCAGGAGGCCTCCGTGTGCGCGGCAGCCTGACCCGGGAGAAGGTCCCCCTGGCCGAGGGCCCCGCCCCCTTTGCTGCCCTCGATGGCCTCGACGCCGCCCTGGTGGTCCGCGCGCGGCTGGAGCGCGATCTCCCGTTCTTGGTGGACTTCACGCCGGGCGAGGCGCTGCCCCACCTGTGCCCCGCGTGCGCCCCCAAGGCGGTGGAGGCCTTCGCGCGCCGCCTGGGCCGCGCCCTCGATGGGCAGGTGGCGGTGCTGGTCCTCGGCTTCGACCTGCAGCAGGTCCAGCAGGAGCCCGTGCGCCCGCGAGACCTCTTCTTCTTCGCCCGCCACGTCTTCGTGGCCCGCACGCGCGAGGCGAAGGAGGCGGCGGCGCTCGCCCGGGACCTCGCCCAGCTCGTCCGCAGCGCCGGCTGGCCGGTCGAGGCCGTCCGAAGCCCCCGGCCTGGGGCACACTTTGCGGTGGTGCTCCCCCAGGAGGGCACGCGCCCCGCCCGGACGGTGGTCTTCGGTGCCGGGGGGGACCGCCTCTACTTCGGCAGCAGCCAGCGGGCCGCCGAGGCGGCGCTCGCAGTGAGCGAGCGGGCGGGGGGTCCCGCCTTCTCACTGCGCATCGAGCCGCGGATCTTCGCCCGAGACCTCATCGACGACGGCGGCTCCGCCTTCCCCGACCGTTTCGATCTAAGAGGGGCCTTCAGCGGCGTGGTCATCCGCCTCGGCGAGTCGCTGCGGCGAACGCCGCCCATCCTCGTTCGCGCGCAGCCGGTGGGCGATCACATCGAGGTACAGGCGCGCCTCTCCCTCCCCCCGCCCGAGGGAGAGAAGGTGCTCGGCGCCGGTGAGGTGCCCCCCGAGTGAGCGCGGCGTCGGGGGGCCAGCTGCCGCGCGCCCCTTCCCGCCGCCGCCCTGCGCCGGTAACAATCGCCGCCCTCCCACACGGGCCCCGACGGCCCAGCCCCGGCAGCCCTCGCCCCGGAGGCTTCGGCAAGGCCTGCCGGTGCGCAGGCAGGAGCGACACCATGGCGACGACGGAAAGCAGCAGTCCCGATCTGGAAACCCTGCGCGAGAAGCTCGCCCTCCGCGAGAAGGAGGCCGAGCAGGGCGGCGGCGCCGAGCGCATCGAGCGGCAGCATGCCGCGGGGAAGCTCACCGCACGGGAGCGGATCGAGCTGCTCCTCGACCCGGGCACCTTCGTCGAGCTCGATCGCTTCAAGACCCACCGCTGCACCGAGTTCGGGATGGAGAAGAAGAAGATCCTCGGCGACGGCGTGGTCACCGGCTACGGCCGCATCGAGGGGCGGCAGGTCTTCGTCTTCGCCCAGGACTTCACCGTCTTCGGCGGGTCCCTCTCCGGGGCCCATGCCGAGAAGATCTGCAAGGTGATGGATCTGGCCATGCGGGTGGGGGCGCCGGTCATCGGTCTGAACGACTCCGGCGGGGCGCGCATCCAGGAGGGCGTCGTCTCACTGGCCGGCTACGCCGACATCTTCCTGCGCAACACGCTCGCCTCCGGGGTGATCCCCCAGATCTCCGCCATTCTCGGGCCGTGCGCCGGGGGCGCCGTCTACTCGCCGGCGATCACCGACTTCATCCTCATGGCGAAGAAGACCAGCTACATGTTCATCACCGGCCCTGACGTCATCAAGACGGTGACCCACGAGGAGGTGACCAAAGAGGAGCTCGGGGGGGCGAGCGCGCATGCGACCAAGAGCGGCGTGGCGCACCTCGTCGCCGAGGACGAGGTCTCGGTGATGCGGCAGATCCGCGAGCTGCTCTCCTTCGTGCCCTCCAACAACGCCGAGGATCCCCCCTTCGTCGCCACCGAGGATCCGCCGGATCGAAGCGATCCAGCGCTGAAGGAGATCGTGCCGGCCAACCCGAACCGCCCCTACGACATCAAGGAGATCATCCGGCGGGTGGTCGACGACGGCCACTTCTTCGAAATCCAGGAGCACTACGCTCAGAACATGGTGATCGGCTTCGCCCGCTTCGGTGGGCGCAGCGTGGGGATTGTCGCCAACCAGCCGATGGTCCTCGCCGGGTGCCTGGACATCGGCGCCTCGATCAAGGCGGCCCGCTTCGTGCGCTTCTGCGACGCCTTCAACATTCCCCTGGTCACCTTCGTCGATGTGCCCGGCTTCCTGCCCGGCACCGACCAGGAATGGGGCGGCATCATCAAGCACGGCGCCAAGCTGCTCTTCGCCTTCGCCGAGGCGACGGTACCGAAGGTCACCGTCATCACCCGCAAGGCCTACGGCGGCGCCTACGACGTGATGGCAAGCAAGCACATCCGCGCCGACATCAACTACGCCTATCCCACCGCCGAGATCGCGGTGATGGGTCCCGAGGGCGCAGTGAACATCGTCTTCCGGAACGAGCTGAAGGAGGCGGAAGACCCGGAGAAGAGGAAGGCCCAGCTGGTCGCCGAGTACCGGGAGCGCTTCGCCAACCCCTACCGTGCCGCCGAGCTGGGCTACATCGACGAGGTGATTCGGCCCGAGGAGACACGCGCCCGGGTGATCGTCGCCCTAGAGATGCTCGCGGACAAGCGCCAGGAGAACCCGCCGAAGAAGCACGGGAACATCCCGCTCTGAGCGACCCCGGCACGGCTGCAGGTCGCCCGCAGTGCTGGAATCCGAAGACGCGCACTCTCGTGTGCTGTGACCGATGCTGTCGTGAATCACTCCGCGGCCCCGAACCTGTTGACCCCAAGCCATCGATGAGCGAACGCGCCACCCACCACGACGAAGCCCGGGTCCGCGACCAGCGCCTCTTCGAGCTGTGGTCCAAGGTCTACGAGGCGACGCCTCTGCTCGGGCCTCTGCTGCGGCAGCTGCAGCGGCAGGCGGTGGTGGAGCTGGATCCGGTCTGGGGAGAGCGCATCCTGGACCTCGGCGGGGGCACAGGCGTCGGCTCGGCGCGGCTCTCCACCCGGCTCGGGCGGCATGGAGAGGTGGTCACCCTCGATCTCTCGCTGCCGATGCTCAAGCGAAGTGGTGCGCGGCGCTTCGAGGCCCCCATCCACCGCGTCTGCGCAGATGCGCTCGCGCTGCCCTTTGCCGACGAGAGCTTCGACGGGATCCTCTGCACCAACTCCTTCCACCACTACCCCGATCCGAAGCGTGCGCTCGCGGAGATGCGGCGGGTGCTGCGCCCCGGCGGTCGCCTCGTCCTGGTGGATCCCAGCGCCGACTCGCTGCTCGTCCGGGCCTTCATCGAGATCGCCGAGCGGCGCCTCCTGAAGCTTCACCACGTGCACCTCCATGGCCTCGCCGAATGGCGGGCGATGCTCACCGATGCGGGGTTCGCGCGGGTCGAGGTCCGTCGGGCCGGCGCGTTCCTCCCCACCCACCGCGGCATGGCGCTCGTGCGCGCCGAGGTCCCAAGCCCATGAAGAGACCGTTCAAGAAGATTCTCGTCGCCAACCGAGGAGAGATCGCGGTGCGGGTGATGCGCACCTGCCGGGAGATGGGCATCCGCACCGTGGCGATCTACAGCGACCCCGACCGGGCGTCGCTCCACGTACGGTACGCCGGAGAGGCCTACCGGGTCGGCCCTGCGCCCTCCCGGGAGAGCTATCTTCGCATCGACAAGATCGTGGAGATCGCCCGGGCCAGCGGTGCCGAGGCCGTGCATCCCGGCTACGGCTTCCTCTCCGAGAACCCCGACTTCGCCCGCGCCCTCGAGGAGGCGGGGCTGGTGCTCATCGGTCCACCGGCCGAGTCCATGGAGGCGATGGGCGAGAAGACCCGGGCGCGGCGCCAGATGATCGCCGCCGGTGTTCCCGTGGTGCCGGGCACCGAGGATCCCATCGAAGACGAGGCGCAGGCGCTCGAGTATGCGCGGTCCATCGGCTTTCCCGTCATGCTCAAGGCAGCGGCCGGCGGCGGCGGGAAGGGGATGCGCAAGGTCGATACCGAGGAGGCGTTCCCGAGCGCGTGGCGGGGCGCAAGGCGAGAGGCGGCCAGCTCCTTCTCCGACGATCGCGTGTACATCGAGAAGTTCCTGGACAAGCCCCGGCATGTGGAGATCCAGGTGCTCGCCGACGCCCACGGAACGGTGATCCATCTCGGCGAGCGGGAGTGCTCGGTACAGCGCCGCCACCAAAAGGTGATCGAGGAGACCCCGAGCCCCATCGTCGACGCCGAGATGCGGGCGCGCATGGGCGAGGTGGCCCGCCAGGCCGCGCGTGCCGTGGGGTACGTGGGCGCCGGTACGGTGGAGTTCCTGGTCGATGCCGACCGCAACTTCTACTTCCTGGAGATGAACACACGCCTGCAGGTGGAGCACCCCATCACCGAGATGGTGAACGACGGCGTGGATCTCGTCCGGCATCAGATCCTGATCGCGGGCGGCGAGAAGCTCTCCTTGCAGCAGGAGGAGATCGCGCCACGGGGCCACGCGATCGAGGCGCGGATCTATGCGGAGGATCCCGACCGCAACTTCATGCCCACGCCCGGGGCGATCACCTACATTCGGCAGCCGGGCGGACCGGGGATCCGGGTGGACAGCGGCGTGTACTCGGGCTGGACGGTGCCCATGTACTACGACCCCATGATCGCGAAGCTCTGTGCGCGGGGGCCCGATCGCGAGACGGCCATCGCGCGCCTCGACCGCGCGCTCTCCGAGTACCTCATCGCCGGGATCACCACCAACATCGGCTGGCTACGGCGGGTCCTCGCCCAGCCCCAGTTCGTGAGCGGCGACTACGATACGGGCTTCCTCGACCAAGCACAGGAGGCCATCGCCGCCTCCATGAAGGGCGGGAAGGAGGAGGTGGCGCTCATCGCCGCGGCGATCGCCAGCTACGATCGACAGCGGCGGCTCGCGGCTCGCTCCACCTTTTCACCGTCGGAACACAGCGGATCGAAGTGGAAGCTGCTCGGACGGCTTCGGACGCTGGGGAGAGGCGTATGAGATTCACGGCGACGCACGGGGAGGCCACGCACGAAATCGACGTGACCTTCGACGGCGAGCGGTACACGGTCACCCTCGACGGGCAGAAGCACGAAGTGGACGCGCTGCTCCTCGAGGGCAACATCTGGTCCTTGCTCATCGACGGCAAGAGCTACGAGGTCGATGTGGAGGGTGAGGAGGAGGTGACCGTCCGAGTCCGCGGTCGGGTGCACCGCTTCCGGATCCTCGACGAGCGCCGCATGCGCATGCGCATGGCCTCGGGGGCCTTCTCCGCCGAGGGGAAGCAGGTGGTGCGCGCGCCGATGCCCGGGAAGGTGGTGAAGATCCTCGTGCGCGAGGGGGACTCGGTCGAGGCGGAGCAGGGGGTCGTGGTGGTCGAGGCGATGAAGATGGAGAACGAGCTGCGCGCGCCCAAGGCGGGCACGGTGAAGTCGATCGCCGTCGAGGAAGGGGCGCTCGTCGAGGGCCAGGCGGCGCTGGTCGTGATCGAGTGAGGCGCCGCGGGGGCGCGCGCGTCGCAGCGCCGCGCCCCTTCCGCGACGCCAGGGTGCGGTCGCCAGGGTGCGAGCAGGCGCGGTAGGATCCCGCCGTGCACACCTGGGGCGAATACCGAGTCCTACGCCGCCTGGGTGCCGGAGGCATGGCGGAGGTCTTCCTCGCCGAGCGCATCGGCGCCGAAGGCATTCGCCGGCAGGTGGTGCTCAAGTGTCTCCTCGATTGGTGTGCCGAGGATCCGAAGCTACGCGAGGCCTTTCAGCGGGAGGCGCGCATCTCGGTCCACCTCTCCCATGGAAACATCGCCCAGGTCTTCGATGTGGGAGAGCACGAGGGTCGGCTCTTCCTCGCGATGGAGTACGTCGCCGGCAAGGACCTGAAGGCGATCCTGCGGCGGCTTCGAAGCCTCGGCCGGCGCATGCCAGCGGCGGTGGCCGTGCGGATCCTCCAAGAGGTGGCTCGGGGGCTCGCCTACGCCCACGAGCTTGCCGGCGAGGATGGCCGCCCCCTGGGAATCATCCACCGCGACGTCTCGCCCGACAACATCATGGTCGCCTGGGACGGGCAGGTGAAGATTCTCGACTTCGGCATTGCCACGACTGCGTTGCACCGGGGCGCGACGAACCCGGGCGACCTGAAGGGAAAGTACCGCTACCTGGCACCCGAGCAGCTCCGGCGCGCCCACGTCGATGCACGCACCGACATCTATGCGGCCGGGGTCGTGCTCTACGAAGCCCTCGCTGGGCGGCCGCCCTTCGAGGGGGAGATGCTGGAGGTCTTCGGGGCGATCGCCGAGTCGCGCTATCCGCCCCTGTCCGAGCTTTGCCCCGATCTCGATCCGGCCCTCGTCGCGACGGTCGAGCGGGCCATGGCGCGCGATCCCGAGGCGCGGCATCAGAGCGCCCGGGAGCTGGAGGCGGACCTAGGTGCCTACCTCGCGCGCAGCGGCAGCGAGACCCCACCGCTGGCCCGTTTCCTCCAGGCGCTCTTCGAAGAGGGGGACGGGCGTGTCCGCCCGGGGGAAGCGGTGCCGGATGCGGCAGGGCACCGGCCTGGGACCCGTGGGCTCGCGGTTGCTCTGGCGGGGGGCGCCGCGCTCCTAGGTCTCGCTGCCGGCGGCCTCCTCTTCGCCCTGGGCTCGCCATCGCCGCGTACGGTCGTGCACTCGGTTCCCCCCGGCGCCCTGCTCACCGTGGAAGGGCGGGCGTTGGGGCGCACCCCGGTGGAGCTCACGACGCTCGAGGCCGGCCGCCCCTACGAGGCGGAGCTCAGCCTCGCCGGGCACCGGCCTCGCCGCTTCATCCTGGTGGGGGGGACGCGCCACGAGGCGCGCCTCGTGCCGGAGACGCCCGTTCGGCCGCTCGCCACGCCGGAGGCCGAGCCGGAGGAGGCGCCCGAGGGGCCGATCTCCACGAAAATGCGGGCGATCGCCTTCGAGCCGACCGATGTGCCCGGGGTGCGCGCCGTCGACCTGCCCCTCGAACTCCTTCCCTGGCGCAACGTGGGGGTTCGCAAACGCTGTGCCTCGCTGAACCCTCGCCGCGCGCACCGGATCACGGTGCGCGGCGGCTACCACCTCTACATGCACGTGACCCGGCCCAAGGCCACCGCGGCGATCTACACGGCGACGGGGCCGCGCAAGCGGGACCTCGGCGTGGTGGCGCGGGAGCGTCCGGTGCGCCTGGAGGAAGGATTCACTGAGATCTGTCTCATGCTCGCCGAAGCCGCGCTCCCAGTGGACAACACGGGCACGCTGACCTTCTTCATCCGCGACGGATCGGGGCGTACGAAGCGAGTCAGGCTGGACGCACAGCTTGCCATCCATGCGCCGCCGGTGGTGGCGGTGACCGAGGTGCCGGGGCTGCGTCCGGACCACCGGTGGGCGCTACGCTTGGAGGCTAAGGGAGGACGCTGGGCCCCCGGTGGCCGCCAGGTGGTGCTCGTCCGCCAGAGGACCGGGCTCGACCTGTGGGAGGAGCGCCTCGGAGGGCCGGACAGCTACATCCAGGCCCTGCGGCCAGGCGAGGAGATCGTCGTCGAGTACACCGATGCCGTCGACGTCTTCCTCGTGGATGAGAATCCCGGGGACAACGAGGGACAGTGGCGCCTCGTCGCCCGGGATCTGGGGCCCAGCCCACGGCCCCTTCCCCGAAGGCGCTCCCTTCACCTAGAACTCGGCGGGCAGTGAAGGCACTTCCCCCGCCCCTCTCTCCGCCGGTCCGTCTGCTCCTCGGCCCGGGACCGAGCCCGGTCCCAAAGCGGGTCCTGGATGCGCTGGCGACGCCGACGATCGGGCACCTCGATCCCGCTTACCTCGAGGTGATGGATGCGGTGCAGGCGATGCTCCGGACGGTGCTTCGCACCGAGAGCCCCATGACCTTCGCGGTGAGCGGCACCGGGATGGCGGGGATGGAGTGCTGCATCGTCAACCTGGTGGAGCCGGGTGACGAGGTCCTCGTTTGCGTCAACGGCGTCTTCGGGGAGCGCATGGCCGAGATCGCCCGCCGGGCCGGGGCGGTGGTGCGGACCCTCGAGCGACCCTGGGGAGAGGTCTTCACCGCTCAGGAGATCGCCGATGCGCTCGCTGCGGCGCCGGCGAAGCTGGTGGGCATCGTGATGGCCGAGACCTCCACGGGAGCCCACCAGCCGATCCCCGAGGTGGCGCGGGCGGTCCGCGACGCCGGCGCCCTCCTCCTGGTGGACGCGGTGACCGCCCTCGGTGGCATGCCCGTTGAGGTGGACGCCTGGGGGATCGACGCCTGCTACGCGGGCACGCAGAAGTGTCTTTCCTGCCCGCCGGGGCTGGCGCCGGTGACCTTCGGGCCCCGCGCAGTCGAGGCCATCGAACGGCGGAGGCAGCCGGTACGAAGCTGGTACCTCGACGTCTCGCTGCTGGGGCGCTACTGGGGCGGGCAGCGCCGGGCCTACCACCACACGGCACCGGTGAACATGACCTTCGCCCTCTACGAGGCCCTCCGCATCGTCCTCGAGGAGGGCCTCGAGGCGCGCTACGCTCGCCACCGCCGCCACCACGAGGCCCTCGCCCGCGGGCTCGAGGCGATGGGGCTGTCCTTCGTGGTGTCGCCGGAGCACCGGCTGCCCATGCTGAATGCGGTCCGGATCCCCGAGGGTGTCGACGACGCCGCCGTGCGGCGGGCCCTGCTCGACGAGGGCATCGAGATCGGCAGCGGCCTCGGCCCCTTCGCCGGTTCCGTTTGGCGCATCGGGCTGATGGGCCACGGTGCTCGGCGAGAGAACGTGATACGTCTCTTGCGCGCGCTTCGGCCGCACCTCCCCGGCGCGGGAGACGGGGAAGCGGCCGCGCAGGGCTACTACGACAGCCACGAGGAGGAGAGATGAAGACGTCGCTCGATGCAGCGGTGCTCGCCCCCATCGACGATCGCCTGCAGGCGGCGCATGAGCGCTTCGCCCAGCGCTTCCCAGGGGAGCGCCCCGACCGGCAGCCGGTGCACACGGTCTACGGTGGGGCCAACCTCTACAAAGCCGACAGCGCGGCGAAGCTCGGCCGCATCGCCGCCCGTATGCTCGATACCTTCGCCCCCGATCCCTTCACCTTCGCGCGTGCCGTCGGGCTCCCCGGCAGCGAGACGCTCCCCCTCCGCCGGGCGGAGATCGACGCGGCCGTGGCCGAGATCGAGCGGGACCCCGAGGGCGCGCGCAGGAGCTGGCGTGCCGGCTGGCTGGCGGTCCGCCTCTATGCGCGGATCCGCGAGAAGCTCGACCGCGAGCCGGTCGAGGACTTTCGCATCGACTACGAGGACGGCTACGGCAACCGGCCCGACGAGGAGGAGGATCGGGATGCCGTGGGGGCGGCGAAGGAGGCGGCGCGGGGGAAGAAGGAGGGCACCAACCCCCCCTTCCTGGGCATTCGCATCAAGCCGCTGACGCGCGAGCTGCGAGCGCGTGCCATCCGCACCCTCGACCTCTTTCTCACCACCGTGGTCGAAGAACTCGAGGGCGGGCTGCCCGATCACTTCGTGGTGACCCTGCCGAAGGTGTGCTACCCGGAGCAGGTGGAGGCGCTCGACCGCCTCCTCTTGGCGCTCGAGGAGAAGCTCGGGCTCGAAGCGGGACGGGTGAAGGTCGAAGTGATGGTGGAGACGCCGCAGGCCGTCTTCGCCGCCGACGGCCGCATCGCGCTGCCCGACCTGGTGGCCGCCGGCGGTGGCCGTGTGATCGGCGCGCACTTTGGAACCTACGACTACACCGCCTCCGTAGGGATCGTCGCCGCCTACCAGGACATGCTCCACCCTGCCTGCGACTTCGCCAAGCATGTCATGCAGGTCGCGCTCGCCGGCACGGGGGTGTGGCTCTCCGACGGTGCGACGACGATCATGCCCATCGCCCCCCACCGGGGTGAGTCGCTCTCGGCGGCGGAGATCGAGGAGAACCTCCGCACGGTGCATGCGGCCTGGCGGCTCCACTACCGGCAGGCGCGCCACTCCCTGGAGACCGGCTTCTACCAAGGCTGGGACCTGCACCCGGGACAGCTCCCCACCCGCTATGCCGCGGTCTTCTCGATGTTCCTGGAGAGCCTCGAGCAGATGTCACGGCGCCTGTCCCACTTCGTGGAGCAGGCCGCGAAGGCGACGCTGGTGGGCGACGCCTTCGACGACGCCGCCACCGGGCAGGGGCTGCTCAACTTCTTCCTCCGCGCCATCAGCGCCGGCGCCATCACCGAGGAGGAGGCGATGCAGCTCTCCGGGCTCACGCTCGATGAGCTGCGGAGCCGCTCCTTCGTGCAGATCCTGAAGGGTCGCCGGGAGGGCTGAGGGCGAAGGCGCCGGCTGCAGCGGAAGGAGCGCGCAGGAAGCGACGGATCATGGACGCCCCGTTGAGCGAATGGCTGAACGCCGCCTTCCGGTGGTTCCACGTCTTCGCGGCCATCCTGTGGATCGGCCAGACCTGGCTCTTCAACTGGATGGAGAACCGCCTGGCCGAGGTGCGCGAGCCAGGCGCCAAGAAGGCGGGTCCCATCTGGATGGTCCACGGGGGCGGCTTCTACCTGCTCGAGAAGCAGATGACCCTGGAGCTGCAGGAGGGCCGGAAGCTCCACTGGTTCAAATACGAGTCACTGGCCACCTTCATCAGCGGCTTCGGTCTCTTCCTGCTCGTCTACTACTTCGGGGGCGCGCTTGTGATCCCGGAGTCGATCGGTCTTTGGGGTGGCATCGGTCTGGGCGTCGCCTATCTCATCGGCGGCTGGATCGTGTACGACCTCATTTGTCGCTCACCCATCGGGCGAAACGACGTGCTCACCGCGGTGGTGGTTTTCGCGGGTCTCGTGGCCACCGCCTTCGGTCTCTCCCGGGTCATGGGCGGCCGGGCGATGTTCCTCCACGTCGGCGCGCTCATGGGCACGATCATGGCGGCAAACGTGTGGCTGCGCATCCTGCCCAACCAACGAAAGGTCCTTGCGGACAAGGAGGCGGGCCGAGAGCCGGACATGTCGCTGGCGGATCAGGCGAAGCTCCGCAGCAAGCACAACAGCTTCATGGGCGTGCCGGTGGTCTTCCTGATGCTTTCGAACCACTTCTACAGCTTCTTCTCCGCGACGCACAATTGGGCGGTGCTCGCGGGTATCCTCGTGGTCGGCGGCATCACCGCGAAGATCCTTCGCTCCCATTGAGCGGCTGCAGCGCCCGGTAGCGTCTCGTCGGATGCAAGGAGGCGGCGGCTACGAGCCACGGTAGGTGGTGAAGCCGAAGGGGGCGAGCAGCACCGGCACGTGGTAGTGCTCGCTTCCGTCGCGCACCGAGAAGGTGATGCTGATCTCGGGGTGGAAGGCCTCGATGCCCCGCGCGGCGTGCCAGGCTCCGGTGGCGAAGGTGAGCCGATAGGTCCCCGCCTCGATGGGCCCCGGCGGCAGCAGATCGGTGATGCGACCGTCCCCATCCGTCACACCGGTGGCGAGGACGGACCATCCGCCGCCCTGCTGCCGCTCGAGGGTGACCTCGACGCCTGCAGCGGGGCGGCCGCCTGCGGTATCCAAGACGTGGGTGGTGATTGCGCTCATCGGTCCAGCCATTTCTCGAGTCGTCGCTTCGTGATCTTCATCTGCTCGGCGGCGGCGATCCGAAGTTCGGTCTCCCGATCGTGTTCCAGCCGCTCCCGCGCCGCATCCAGCATCTCTTCGGCACGCTTTCCCGTGGCGAAGATGAGGAAGACGAAGCCGAACTTCTCCTCGTAGCGCCGATTCATCTCCGCCAGCGCCTCGAGCACCGCCGGCGCCGCCGCCACGGTCCCCGCCTGCTCCTGCCGCGACCAACGCGCCGCGGTTTCGCCGGTGGTCTGGGCCGCTCGACGCTCACCGATGCGGGGATGGGCGGCGAAGGCCTCGAGCCAGTCCTCGACCTCGAGATCACGCCAGATGGCCTCCGCCGTGGTCAGGAGGGCTTCCTCGGTGCCGAAGGGCCGGCGCGCGGCCATCGCTTCGGCCCAGCGCCTGCTGCCGCAGCACTGCAGAAAGGCCGCCTCCGCCGCCTCCGGCGGCAGCCGGTCGAGGCGTTCCACCCCGAGGCCACGCCGGAGGGGATCCGGGACCGTCCCGAGGATGCGAAGGCGGGCCACGCCCCCGTCGGGGTAGATGTCGAGGCGCACCGTATCCACCAGGTCGTGCTCGGCGAGATCTGCGAAGCGGTGGACCGTGTGCGGCTGCAGCGCCGTCCGCTCGAGGAGCGGCTGCCAGGGGCCGGCCTCGCGGCGGCCCGAGAGGGCGCAGGCCCCCGGCGCATTCCCTTTGAAGTGGGTGGTGTCGACGACGATCTCCTCCACCCGCCCGGGTGCCGCGAGACGCACCACGACCCAGTCGTTGCCCGGGCCCCGGCGGCGCCGCGTCTCCCAGCCGTCGCCCATGTGGGTGGGTGGGCCCGGCAGGAGCAGGTTGTGGCGGCTGGAGAAGAACATGTCGCTGGCCTCTTCGACCAACGCACCGCACTCCACCGCAGCCAGGTTGGTCCGTCCCGCCGGCACGCCGGGCAGCGGCCGGCCATACGCCCGCAGCCGCGCGACGCCGCCATCGGGAAAGATCTCGAGCCTCACGTGGGTGAAGCCGTAGGGACAGGTGACATCGAAGCGGTTTTGCGTGTCGCCTTCGAGCGGGGTCTTGGGCAGGATCTCGTGCCAGGGGGCCGCCTCGAGTGCTGCGCGGTCGGGGGCCCCCTCCAGATAACAGCCGCTCAAGCGCGCCGCCTCAGGATAGTTCCCCTTGAAGTGGCGGGTATCGATGACCACGCCCTCGAGGGTCCCCGGCGTGCCCAGCCGAAGGATGCACCAGTCGTGCCCCGGCTCTCGGCGCCGCCGCGTCTCCCAGCCGTCCATCCACTTTCCCCGCTCCGTGTATCGGTCGGGGTCGAAGATGGGCGCCTCCGGTCGCACGAGGTTCTCCTTCGGGGCGAAGAACTCGTCGTTGCAGTAGAGCGCCGCACCGCCGAGTCGCTCGCCGACCAAATCGGGCCGCTCCTCCCAATCTCGACTCATTCGTGCTCTCTCCTCCGTCGCAAGAGCTGCCCTCGAGGCGCTCCGAGGATCTCCCCCTCCCGGGCCACCTCCTCCCCTCGGAGGTAGACGGCGCGCACCACCCCGCGGAGTTCCCGTCCCGCCCAGGGGGTGAGGGGGTGGCGGTGGTGGAGCCGCTCGGGCTCGACCCGAAAACAGGCATCGGGATCGAAGAGCACGACGTCGGCGTCGAAGCCCGGTGCGAGGCGCCCCTTCCGATCGTCGAGCCCGGCGAGCCGGGCCGGGGCCTCACTCATCCACCGAGCGAGATCGGCAAGGCGAAAGCCCCGCTTCGAGGCCTCAGTCCACACGGCCGCGAGGGTGAGCTGAAGGGAGGCGATGCCACCCCACGCCTCGAGGAAGTCCCCCGCGTCGAGGCGCTTCATCTCGGGAGGACACGGCGAGTGATCGGAGACCACGAGGCCGATGACCCCGGAAGCGAGCCCTTCCCAGAGCAGCTCTCGCTGGCGTGTGTCCCGGATCGGGGGACAGCACTTGAAGTGGGTCGCGCCCGGGGGGATCGTGGCGACGTCGATTCCCAGGTAGTGGGGGCAGGTCTCCGCCGAGAGGGGGAGGCCCTCCTCCTGGGCCCGGGCGATCTCGGGCACCGCCTCTCCGCAGGCGAGGTGGACGATGTGGACCGGGGCGCCGTACTCGCGGCAGAGGCGGATGAGCAGGCGGATCGCCTCGAGCTCCGCCGCAGGGGGCCGGCTCTCGACGAAGGTGACGTAGTCGGTGGGGTCCCGCTCTTGCACCCTGTGGCCGGCTTCTTCGATGGGGCCCGCGAGTTCGGCGTGGACGAGGAGGGGGATCCGGTGGCGGGCGAGGATCGGCAGCGCTCGACGCAGCTCGGCCTCCCCAACTGGGGGGAATTCCTCCACCCCCGAGTCGATGAGGAAGGCCTTGAAGCCAGCGACGCCCGCTTCGATCAGCGGTTCGATCTCATCGATCTTTCCCGGTACGATGCCACCCCAGAATGCCAGGTCCACGAACGACCGATCCGAGGCCGCCCGTCGCTTCTCCTCGAGCGCCGCCGGCGAGGTGGTGGCGGGGATGCAGTTGAGCGGCATGTCCACGACGGTGGTGATGCCGCCGGCGGCGGCGGCCCGGGTGGCGGTGTCGAAGCCTTCCCAGTGCGTGCGCCCGGGCTCGTTGATGTGGACGTGGGTGTCGACGAGGCCGGGGAGCACCGCCGGGCCGCTGTCGAGGTCGCGCGGCTCCACACTGTGGATGCGGCCCGCCTCGATAGAGAGGGAGATCCCGCCGCGGCCCGAGAGGGACCGACCTTCGATTCGCGCGTCCACGGCGCATAAGAGGAGGGCACCGCGGCTTCGATGTCAATTGCGCGATGCGTGTGCGCTCGCCGCGGGAGCCCGCTGATGTGGTGGCGCCTCGCCGACCGGGCGCTGCACGCCCGCCTGCGCTCCTCCGCGAACCCCGATCTTGCGGGACGGGCCCAGATCCTCCTCGCCCTGTGCGCGCTGACCACCGCGACGGGGCTGGCCCTGGCCGTCGCTTACCTGGCCGGCGGGGCCTGGCAGCTGGGTTTGGCCCTGCTCGTCGCTGCCACCTTGCTCGGGATCCTCCCCTGGCTGCCGCGCTCCGAGGCCGGCTTCGACCGCGCGGCCAACGTCTTTGTGTTCGTCTGGCTCCTCGTGACCGCCACCGCCGCGTGGATGCGCGGCGGCGTGGAGAGCCATGCCGCGGCCGCCTTGAGCATCGTGCCGATGGTCGCGGTGGTCCTGCAGGGGGTCCGGCGAGGCCTCTACTGGGCCTGCGCCACCACCGCCGTACTGCTGCTCCTCTGGCTGGCCGACGCCCATGGCCTCATCGGAGAGGACATCGCGAAAGACTTCGGAGAGACCCTCGATGGCATCGCCGTGTTCGCCTTGCTCTGCGTGATCTTCGGTGTCGCCGCGGCGCACGATCGCCTGAAGGGGGCCTACCTCCGCCGCGCCGCAGAGCACGCCCGGGGCGAGGCGGAGGCCCGGGCGAAGCTCGATGCCGCGGAGCGGGAGCGGCAGCTCATGCGCACCGAACGGCTCGCCGCCGTGGGGCAACTTGCCGCCGGCGTCGCCCATGAGATCAACAACCCGCTCGCCTACGTGATCGGCAACATCGAGTACACCCTGCAGAAGCTGCCAGCAGGCAGCGCCGTCCGCGGCCCCCTCGAGGAGGCACTCTCCGGCGCCCAGCGGATCCGCAGCATCGTTCAGGGCCTGCGCGTCTTCTCCCGGGACATCGACGACGCCCCCCATGCGATCGATGCGGCCGACGCAGTGCAGGCGGCGCTTCGCATCACCGAGGTCGAACTCCGGCCACGTGCCCGGATCGAGTGCGATCTCGGATCGGGCTATTGGGTGCACGCCAGCGAGGGACGCCTCGTTCAGGTCCTGGTCAACCTCCTCATCAACGCGGCGCAGGCGATCGAGCCAGGCCATCCAGAAGAGAACACCGTCCGCGTGTCTCTCTCACGGCCGGAGGAGCACAGAGTCCGTGTGACCGTATCCGACACGGGATCCGGAATCGATCCGGAGGTGATGGATCGCATCTTCGATCCCTTCTTCACCACCAAGCCGCTGGGGATCGGAACGGGGCTCGGTCTCTCCGTGTGCCGGGGCATCGTCGAGGCCTTCGGGGGCAGGATTTGGCTGGAGTCCACGCCCGGGGAGGGCACGGAGGCGCACGTGGAACTCGAAGCGGCCCCGCCGCCGCTCGCCGTGGGCGCCGGATCCGATGACGGGGCGCCGCCCGCGGAGGCACGGCGCTCGACGGGAACGGCCGCAGGCACGCATCGTCAGGAGGTCACGCGAGAGGAAGCCACGCCGGAGATCGGATGCGCCGCCATCGTCGACGACGATCCGCTGGTGCGGCGGGCGCTCGCGCGCCTGCTCCCCGCCCGCGAGGTGCGCCCCTTTGCCAGCGGCGAGGCCGTGCTCGAGGCGCTGGAAGCAGGACTTCGGCCCGAGGTGATCTTCTGCGACCTGATGATGCCGGGACTCTCGGGGCCGGAGGTCTATCGGCGCATCGAGGCGGTCGATCCGCGCCTCGCCCGCCGGGTCGTCTTCATCACCGGAGGCGCGGTCGACGCCGAGTCGGCCCACTTCCTCGATTCGACCCGGCAGCCGGTGGTCGGAAAGCCCTTCCGCCGCGACGCGCTGGCGGCGGCCTTGAGCGAAGTGGCCCGGAGGGCGGAGGAGGCGGGCGGACCACCCGAAGCCTAGCGGGCGTGCTTGAAAGCGCCGGGGCCATCACCGATCATGGCGAGGTGCTGTTCGAGCGCCTGAGCACCGCCTGGGAGGCATTTCAACGGCAGGCGCGGGCGTCGATTCGCATCCTCGTGGTGGACGACGAAGCGGTCGTCTGCCAGATCCTCTCCGAGCTCTTCGGGATGGAGGGCTACCAAGTCGATTCGGCCTACTCCATCGCCGAGGCGCGCCGCCGGCTCGCGACGGGTCGTTACGATCTCATGATCGTCGACAAGAACCTGCCCGACGGATCGGGCCTGGAACTCATCCGCTCTCGCGAAGCGGGCACCCCCTACGTTCCGTCGGTGGTGATCACCGCCTATCCCACGGCGGAGACCGTGGTAGAGGCACTCACGGCGGGGGCGTCCGACTACCTGGCCAAGCCCTTCGAGGAGATGGAGCACGTTCGAGCGCGCGTTCAGTCGCTCATCGACCGGCGTCTGGCACGCCGGCTCAACGACCGGATGGTGCAGGACCTCACGCAGGTGCTCTCGCAAGGCGGTGCGGATCGGCGCACCGTCGCGGAGATCGCCCGGCAGCTCTTCGCCTTCAAGCGCGATCTCAACGCGCGGCCGGCGGTCCTCGTGGTCGAGGACGACTTGAGCGTGGCGGACGTGATCCGTGCGTCGCTGAAGGAGGCGAAGTTCCGTGCCGAGGTGGCCACCCACCTGGCCCCCGCGAAGATCTGGCTCACCCGACACGATGGCCCCCTCACGGCACTCTTGAGTGTGGAGCTCCCCGAGGCCATGACCGTGATCCGCGAGCTGAAGCAGACCGATCCCCTCCTCGAGGTCGTGGTCACCTCCGGCAGCACCGACACCGATCTCGCGCTTCAGGCGGTGGCGGCGGGAGCCGCCGACTACGTGCTTCGCCCCTTCGAAGGGATCGAGGTGCTGCGGGCACGGATGCAGCGGGCGATTGCGCGGGCGCGACGGCGACGCCTCTATCTGCATCTCATCGCCACCCTCTACCGGGCGGCGAAGGCCGCCGGTGAGGAGCACGCGCAGGCCTTTCTCGACGGGCTGGCGGCGCAGAGCGGGGCGACGCTCGAAGGGGAGGTGCCCGCCGGCGTCGAGCTGCCAGCGGAGGAGATCGATCTCTCCGATCTCTTCGAGAGCGAGGTGGAGCTCGACATCACGGTGGAGCCGGAGCTGCAGATCCCCCCCGAGGTGGTGATCCGTCCCGCCGGACCCGAGGACGAGGCGCTCCCGCTCATCGAGGCGCAGCCGATCGGCGAGGACCGGCGCCGGGCGCCGCGCATCCCTGCCGCGCTCGAGGTGCGGTTCCGCACCCACGACGCCAGCGACTTCGCCTATGCCCACCTGCGCGACATCTCCACCGGCGGGCTCTTCATCCAGATGGACCCGGCGGGCATCGAAGCGGGCACGCGGCTGCGGGTGGACCTCCTCCTCGGCTGGGGACAGGGTCCGATCTCTCTGGACGCGGAGGTCGTGCGCTCGGTGCGCTCGGAGCAGCCGGGGCACAGCGGCATCGGCGTGCGGTTCCTCGACGATGCGACCGAGCTCGAGCAGGTGGTGCGCGACCTCGTGCGGCGAACCGTTCCCGTCTAGGGTGCCCTGCCCGCGTACCCGGCTGCCTGCCCTCGGGCCGTGGCTTTGGCCTCTTCGCTTCCATGGGATAAAGAGGCCCCATGAGCCACGGCGACGCTGAAGCGAAGATCGCAGAGGAGGCTGCGCGCTGGCGCGAGGGCACCTACCGTCGAGCCACCGAGCGTTTTCCCGAACGGCGGCCGCGCTTCGAGACTCTCTCCGGCATCGAGAAGGCGCCCCTCTACACGCCCGCAGACTTCCCCGCCTCCGAGTACCTGCCGAAGCTCGGCTTCCCCGGCGAGTACCCGTTCACGCGCGGCGTGCAGCCCACGATGTACCGTGGCCGGCACTGGACCATGCGGCAGTACGCGGGATTCGGGACGGCGGAGGAATCCAACGCCCGCTACCGATACCTGCTCTCACAGGGCACCACGGGCCTCTCGGTCGCCTTCGATCTGCCGACGCAGATGGGCCGCGACAGCGATCATCCCCGAGCAGCCGGCGAGGTGGGCCGGGTCGGGGTGGCCATCGACTCCATCGAGGACATGGCGGTGCTCATGAACGAGATCCCTCTGGGCGAGGTCTCCACCTCCATGACCATCAACGCCACCGCCGCCATCCTCCTGGCCATGTACCAGGTGCAGGGGGAGGAGACGGGGACGCGGCCCGAGGCGCTGCGTGGGACGATCCAGAACGACGTCCTCAAGGAGTACATGGCCCGGGGGACTTACATCTTCCCCCCCGGCCCGGCGCTTCGCATCATCACCGACATCTTCGCCTACGCGACGAAGGTGCTCCCCAAGTTCAATACGATTTCGATCAGCGGCTACCACATCCGCGAGGCGGGGGCGACGGCGGTGCAGGAGGTGGCCTTCACCCTCGCTGATGGCATCGCCTACGTGGACGCTGCCATCCGCGCCGGCCTCGACGTGGACGCCTTCGCCGGCCGCCTCTCCTTCTTCTTCAACGTCCACAACGATTTCCTGGAGGAGATTGCGAAGTTCAGGGCCGCCCGGCGTCTCTGGGCGCGCATCATGAAGGAGCGCTTCGGAGCGAAGAGCGAGCGATCGATGCGCCTTCGCTTCCACGCACAGACGGCGGGCAGCACGCTGACCGCGCAGCAGCCCGAGGTGAACATCGTGCGGGTGGCGCTGCAGGCGCTCGCCGCCGTGCTCGGCGGCACGCAGTCGCTGCACACCAACGGCATGGACGAGGCGCTCTCGCTCCCCACAGAGAAGGCGGCGCGGATCGCCCTGCGCACCCAGCAGGTCATCGCCCACGAGAGCGGGGTGGCCGACTTCATCGACCCCCTGGGGGGCGCGCCGGCCCTCGAGCGGCTCACCGACGAGATCGAGGCGGGAGCCGAGGCCTACCTGGAGCGCATCGACGAGATGGGCGGGATGGTGGAAGCGATCGCCGCCGGCTTTCCGCAGAAGGAGATCCAGGACGCCGCCTACGCGTACCAGCGCAAGGTGGAGTCGGGAGAGCTCACCATCGTGGGGGTGAACGCCTTTCGCATCGACGAGGAGGAGCCCATCGAGCTGCTGAAGGTCGACCCCGAACTCGAGCGCCGCCAGATCGAGCGGGTGCGCGCGCTGCGCGCCCGCCGCGATGGGCCGGCGGCCGAGAAGGCACTTGGGGCGGTGCGGCGCGCGGCCGAGACCGATGAGAACCTCATGCCTCGGATCGTGGAGGCAGTGCGGGCCCGGTGCACCCTCGGGGAGATCTCGGACGCCCTGCGGGAGGTCTTCGGCGAGTACCAGGAGGTCCTCGTTCTCTAGGCCCAGCCCCCGGTCGCCTCCGCTTCGCTTGTCCTGCACGGAAGGATAGGTGCCGTGGCGGCTGCTTGCCCGCCAGCCATCGGCGCTTACCTTCCCTCCAACGAAGACCGATGGAGAGGAGGTGTCCCATGCGACTTGCTGCAATTTCGGCTGCGGTGTTGGCGCTGGTGCTCGCGTCTCCGGTCCTCGCCGGCAAGGCGCACGATGCGAAGAAGGAGGACACGCCCACAGTGGACAAAGAGCTGTGGGACGATTTCTTCGGGACCGATCCCTTCGAGCGCTTCGAGGCCTTCGATCGGGAGTACGAGCGCTTCCGCCAAGAGATGCTCGATCTCTTCCGGCGGTCTGGCCACGACCTCGGTGCACTCTCGGCCCGAGCGCCGCACCTGGAAGTCTCGGAGACCAAGAACGCCTATGTGGTGACGCTGAAGCTAGGCGAGATCGATCCCAAGAGCCTCCAGCTCGATCTCACCGATCAACGCCTCACCGTCTCCGGCACGCGCGAGGCGGAATCGGTGCAGATGGATGCCAAGGGTAAGGTGGTCGGTCGCAGCGTCCGCTCCGTGCGCTTCAGTGAGTCGGTGTACCTGCCCGAGCCCGTCGATTCCCGCAAGATGAGCGCGAAGGTGGATGGGGGCGTCCTCATCGTTCGCATCCCCATCAAGCGCTAGGGTCCGGCGCCGCAACCGTGCCCGAGTCGGCGGCGCCAAGCCCTGCGGCGACAGCCATCCCGGAGGCCGCCCCACCCCCTCGCCATGACGTCGCCGGCCGCCGGATCCCCGGGGCTCGGCAGCGGATGGGGTCAGGGATCGACCGCGTCGGACGCCTGTGCCGGCCCTGCCCCCTGGGCGTCGAGCGCCGTATCATGAGGCGTGGCCGAGACGTCGTCGCGAGTGCGCAGTCACTGGGGCTGGGGGTGGGCGGACCGCTTTCCCGATGCCGGGGCGCGCGGGCGCCTCGGGCAGCTCGTCTCGGCGGTCCTTGGGCGGCCAGTGGGCCCTCCCCGGGAGCCGGTACCCCTCGCCGAGGCGAAGCTGCCCGCGCCCCGCCTCTCCATTCCCAGCGCCCTCGCTCCCTTCTGTACCCAGGATCCCCATGCGCGGGCCCTCCACACCTGGGGACGCAGCTACCGGGACCTCGTGCGCGGCTTCACCGGTGACTTCTCCCGTGCGCCCGACTTCGTTGCTCTGCCGGGGGACGAGGAAAGCCTCGAACGCCTCCTCGAGTGGGCGGTGAGCCAGCGAGTCGCCGTCACGCCCTATGGCGGCGGCACGAGCGTGGTTGGCGGGGTCGAATGTGAGGTGCCCGAGGGCTACCGAGGCGCGATCTCCGTCGATCTCGCGCGCATCACCGGGGTGGTCGAGATCGATCCCGTCTCGCACGCGGCGCGCATCCGCGCCGGGACCTGCGGGCCCGAGATCGAGCGCGGACTCGAGGGCAGCGGCCTCACCCTCCGCCACTACCCCCAGAGCTTCGAGTTCTCCACCCTCGGCGGCTGGATCGCCACCCGCGCCGCGGGCCACTATGCCGCCTATCTGCAGCACATCGACGAGCGCGTGGAATCGATCCGCATGCTTACGCCCGGCGGCTGGTGGGAGACGCGGCGCCTGCCCGGCTCCGGCGCTGGCCCCGATCCCAATCGCCTGATCCTGGGCAGCGAGGGCACCTTGGGCATCGTCACCGAGGCCTGGGTGCGGCTGGTGCCAAGGCCCGTCCACCGCAGCCGCGCCACGGTGCGTTTCGACGACTTCGGAGCGGCCTGCGCCGCCGTGCGCGAGATCGTGCAGGCCGATCTGCGGCCGGCCAACTGCCGCGTCCTCGACGGAGGGGAGGCGATGCTCAATCAGGTGGACTCGGGCGGAAAGAGCGTCCTCCTCCTGGCCTTCGAGTCGGCGCACAGCCCGCAGGCGGGCGCGCTGGCGCAGGCGATCGAGATCGCCCGCGCCCATGGCGGCCGGCCCGACGCGCCCACAGGTTCCGCCGACAGGGGCAGCGAGGCGTGGAAGGCGGCCTTTCTCGAGGCGCCCTACCTCTTCAACAGCCTCGTCTCCCTGGGCGTCGTCGTGGACACCTTCGAGACCGCCTGCCCGTGGAGCCACTTCGAGGCGCTGCACGAGACCGTCACGACGCGCCTTTCCCGCGTCCTCGACGAAGTCGCCGGTGGGGGGCTTCTCACCTGCCGCCTCACCCACGCCTACCCCGACGGCCCCGCGCCCTACTACACCTTCCTCGCCGCGGGACGCCGCGGGTCGGAGATCGAAGCGTGGCAGGCGATCAAGGCAGCCGCCGCCGAGGCCGTCCTCGAGGCCGGCGGTACGATGACCCACCACCACGCCGTTGGCCGCCTGCACCGAGACGGCTGGGCGCGGGAGCTGCCCGCCCCGTTCCGCCGTGCACTCGAGGGCGCCCGCCGCGCCGTCGACCCCGATCGCATCCTCAACCCGGGGCTCTTCTGAGCCTCGGGACCCCTACCGCTTCTGGGCCGAGATCTGCATCTCGACGGTGGGGTCGAGGGGATCGTTGGAGTCGATGATCACCCGCCCCTCGTAGTTGCCCGGGGTACTGGTGCGGAAGGCGACGTCGAAGGTCACGAAGCTTCCGGGGTCCACGGTGGTGCCCGCCGGGGGCACGTTCTCCACCGTGAGCGCGCCCATCACCGGGCCGCTGTCCTGTACGAGGGTGATCGAGCTTAGCACCAGCGGGTCCTCGCCCAGGTTGTGGACCTCCACCGTCTGGATGCTCTCGGTCACCGTTCCACTGATGTTGAAGGTCAGACCCAGCGGCACCACGTCGATGTCGGGGCGGCGCACCCGCCCCGAGAGCTGCACCAGTGCCACGGGCCGCGTCTTGGAGTTGCCGGCGACGGTGAGCGTCGAGCTGTCCGGGGCCCAATCCTCCGGCGCGTAGGTCACCGTCCACGACTTCTCGCTCATCGGCCCGATGGTTTCGCCCATCGCCGGCAGCGGCGGGTCGATGGAGAAGTCGACGGCCCCCGACCCGAGGCGCAGTTGGCTGATGCGAAGATCGTGGCTGCCTACGTTGAGGATCCGGAGTGTTCCCGTGGCCATGGAGAGGCGGTCGATGGCACCGAAGTCGATCACGGGCGACTCTCCGTCGGCGGTGCAGGTCTCCTCGGCGTTGCCCGGCCCGTCGCTGCAGACCTCCATCATCGGCCCCACGGCGGTGCCGGTCAGGGGGACGATCACCTCCGGCGCCGGCGGCGCCGTGGTCGCGATGCGCACGCTGGCGCTCACCGGCCCCATCTGCGTGGGCAGGAAGCTCACCTCGAAGTTTCTGGACTCGCCGGGGGTGAAGGTTCCCACCACGTCTTTCGGATCGATGCCGAAGGCGCCGCTCGCATCGTCGATGATCTCGATCGCTGTCAGTTCGAAGGCATCGGAGCCGGGATTGGTCACCGTCACCTGGCGGAACTCGGTGGCCGTGCCCGCCTGCCAGAGCACCTCCCCGAAATCGACCATCGGCGGCTCGACGGCCACGGCCGCTTCGATCCCCTCCCCGGCCAGCGTCACGGTGACCTCGGGCGCCTCGGGATCGTTGCTCTCGAAGGTGAGTGTGCCCTGCACGTGACCCACCATGTCGGGGGTGAAGGTCAGTTCGACCTCCGCTTCGGCGCCGGGAAGCAGCTCGATGGGTTCGTTGGCGGTTCCGAAGGGCGCAGAGGTCTGGAAGTTCTCCGCCCTCAGCCGGAAGGTACCCCCGTTGCGGATCTTCAGAGTGCTCGTTCGCGTCACGCCGAGCGGGGTCTTTCCAAAGTCCACCGTGCTCGGTGTCACCTCGATCGAGGCGTCGAGCTGTCCGACCCCGCCCCCCTCGCAGTCGCAGGCGTAGAGACAGAGGAGGGCTCCGAGACAGAGCAGCGCCTTCGTCTTCATCATGCATCCTCCCGCTTCAGGTCACGGGTCATCAAGTCGACGACCGCCTGCTTCGGGTCCTTGTCCTCGTAGAGGACGCGGTAGACCTCTTCGGTGATCGGCATCTCGACTCCCTCGCGCTGCGCCAGCTCACGGGCGCTCTTCGCCGTCTTCACGCCCTCGGCCACCATCCCAAGCTCGTCGAGGATGGTGGCCAGCTTCTTGCCCCGCCCCAGCTCGAAGCCGACGGTTCGGTTGCGTGAGAGCGAGCCGGTGCAGGTCAGGAGCAGGTCGCCCATGCCCGCAAGCCCCATGAAGGTCAGCGGGTTGGCGCCCATGCCCACGCCGAGGCGCTGGATCTCGGCGAGGCCGCGGGTGATGAGTGCCGCGCGCGCGTTGTGCCCGAAGCCGAGGCCGTCGGCGATGCCCGCGCCGATGGCGATCACGTTCTTGAGGGCCCCGGCGATCTCGACGCCCACCACGTCGTGGCTGGTGTAGGTGCGAAAGTAGGGCGCGCTGAACAGCGCCTGCACCTCGGCGGCGATCTTCGGCCACCAGGCGGCGATGGTCACCGCAGTGGGGTGCTGCGCGCACACCTCCTTGGCGAAGCTGGGCCCCGACAGGAAGGCGAGATAGGGCTGCAGCGACTCGGGCAGGACATCGGCGAGGATCTCGGCCACCGTCATCAGCGAGCCCTGCTCGATCCCCTTGCTCGCTGCGACGATGGGCACCCCGGTGGGAATCGCCTCCCGGCAGCGGCCCATCACCTCGCGAATCGCCGGCGTGGGCACCACGACCACCACCGCTTCGGCCCCGGAGAGGGCCCCCGGAAGGTCGGTGGTCGCCTCTAGGGCCTCGGGCAGGGCGTGTCCCTTCAAGTAGCGGACGTTCTCGTGGCGCTCGTTGATGGCGGCGGCGACCTCCTCGCTGCGCATCCACAGGCGCGTGGCATGCCCCTTCCGCGCGAGGAGGTCGGCCAGCGCCGTGCCCCAGCTTCCTCCACCTAGGACCGTGACTCGCATGGCCGAAGCCTACCCGGGGACGCTCGCCGGCGACAGGTGCGCGGAGGCCTTGTCAGGTGCCTGCTGCCTCTCTCCGGCGCCCGCAGAGCGCCACCGCAGTGCCAGAGGGCGAAGAGCCCCGCCGCCAGCGGCGCGGGGCTCTTCTCGGTCTCCCTCGCACTTGAAGCTACAGGGTTTTCAGGTAGGCGACCAGGTCGTCGATCTCCTCGGGGCTCAAGGCCGAGACGTTGCCGTGGCGCTCGCCGGCGTTGAGTGCCGGGTCGAAGCGCTCGCGCAGGTCGCGTGCCTCTCCGGTGTGGAGCCAGGGCCCCGAGGTGTAGACGTGTCGCAGGGACGGGGTCTGGAAGGCACACTCGATGTCCGCGAAGTTGCAGATGTCCGTGTCGTCGACCACGCCCACGTCATGGTTCGCGTTGTCCGTGGTGGTGGGCCCCGTGTGGCAGCCGATGCACCCGGCCTTGCCCATGAAGAGATCGCGGCCGCGCTGCTGTGCCGGCGTCAGGTGCCCGTCCTCGGAGCGGTTCGGGTTGTCCGGCTGAAGGATCGCCGGCGACTCGAGGAAGGCGAGGATGGCCTCGAAGTCCGTATCCGGCAGCTGCTGCCCCCCCATGCGCTCGGTCACGATCCGCTGCAGGTCGTGGAAGGTGGTGATGCTGCCGTCCCAGTGGAAGGGAGCCGTCTGTCCGAGGAAGCCCGTCGCGAGCAGCGGGGTGTTCCTGGCCCCCTCCACGAAGAGCCACTCGTGGCCATCGTCGCGGCCTTCGGGGTGGCACCCCGCACATGAGACGCCCATGCCGCCGGCCACGGTCATCGTGCCACTGACGCCGTCGTTGAACAGCGTCCGCCCGCGATCGATCTCTGGCGTCAACCAGTCGGGACGGTGGCCCGCCGGGATGCTGGCGGCAATCTGCAGCCGGTTGTCGGTTCGGGTCGCAGCGGGGTTGCGCTGAACCACCACCACGCGGTGGTCGAAGGAGGCATGCACGAAGGCGCGGCGCCCGTCGGCGGAGAGGGCCACGCCCGTGGGGCCCCGGCCCACCGAGATCGAGGCGTAGACGCCCCGTTCGTCGAGGAGCAGGCCGCCGCGTTGCCGTGTGGAGAAGACGACGAGGTTGTTCGAGCTCTTGCCCACTGCGTACATCCACTCGCCGGTGGGATCGACCACCGCCGCCGTCGGGGACTTGAGTGCCGCCGGATCGGTGTCCCGCGCGCCCAGCGACATGTCGGCGAAGATGGCCGGCGGGAAGTTGGCGTCCAGGGGGTCCTGCGCCGGCTCGGACAGCGTGCGGCGGGTGCGCAAGTCCACCGTGGAGATGCCGCCGGTGACCACGGGCGCGGCGCCCGGGGCGGCGGCGTAGTATTCCGCCGTGCTCGGGGTGCCGTTGAAGCCGTTGGTGCTCGCGATGGAGTCGGCGCGCGCCTGGTTGCTGGCCACGAAGATGCGGTCACCGCCCGGCGCGGGGACGATCGTGCCCACCACGCGTGGGCGGAAGGCGCCGCCGAAGCGGCTGGTCGAGCCCGGGCTCTGGGTCAGATCGATGGCCTGCCCACCGGCCTCGTGGCGCGAAAGGTCCACCTGGCTGACCTGGCCCGTCTTCCAGTGGGCGACGAAGGCCGTCTCACCCACCACCGTCACGTCCCGGGGATGGTCACCGAGCTGGACCTCCCACAGCTTCTCGAGGCGCTGGGTGTCGAGTGCGGCGAGCGTACCGCTCTCCTGCACGGCCACCAGCAGGGTGCCCTGATCGAGGGAGAGAGACAGGCCCACCGGTTCGGCGCCGACCAGCGCGACCGCATCGAGGACGTAGTCTCCCGACTCGGAGGGCACGAGCTTGGCGACGCTCCGCTCGCCACGCAAGCTCACGAAGACGCTGCCGTCGTCCGCCGCGACGATCCGCTCCGGCTTCTTCCCCACCGGGATCTCGGCGAGCGCCTCTCCCCGCGCCGCATCGATCACCACCACCGAGTCGCCATCGCGGTGCGCCACGAAGAGCGTGTCACCGTGGATGGCCAGGGAGCCGTTCGCGGGGGCCCAGCTGTTGGGCGTCCCCTGGGGACAGCCCGCGAGCAGGAGGCCCGCGCCGGCGAGCATGGACAGGCATCGCTTCATGATCATCCCCCTCGTTTCGTTCGGGTGTCGGTGTTCCTTCGACTGTAGCGAATCGAAGCGCCCGTCGCCCCCGCGCGTGGCCGGCCGGCGGGGGGCGCGCCTCCCTTCGACGGCGGGCGCTACAGGGTCTTTAGATAGGCGACGAGATCGTCGAGCTCCTCTTCGGTGAGCGTCTCCACCGCCCCGTGGGCTTCCGGCCCGTCGCCGGCGAAGTCGACGAGCCGCTCGCGCAGCGTCCTGGCCTCCCCGGTGTGGAGGTAGGGGGCGGAGGTGTAGATGTGCCGCAGCGTGGGCGTCTGCAGGTCCGGCCGCATGTCCTCCACGACCCGTCCGGTGTGCGGGTCGACGAGGCTGCGGAAGGTGCCCACGTCGTGGTTGAGGTTGTCCGTCGTGGTCTCGCCGGCGTGGCAGCCGACACAGCCGGCCTTGCCGAAGTAGAGGTCGCGCCCCCGCATCTGGGCGGGCGTCAGCCCCTCCGGGCGCCGGTTAGGGTTGTCGGGCTGCAGGATCCCCGGCGACTCGAGGAAGGCGAGCATCTGGTCGAACTCTCGCCCGCTCAGGCCGGTGCCGCCCATGCGCCGCGTCACGATCTCTTGGAAGTCGTGGAAGGTCTGGATCTCGCCCGCCCAGTGGAAGGGCGCGGTGCGGGAGAGGAAACCGGTGGCGAGCATCGGCGTGTTGCGCGGTCCTTCCTCGAGGAGCCAGGTCCGTCCGTCGTCACGCCCCTCCGGGTGGCAGCTCGCGCAGGAGATGCCGCCGGCCCGGGCATCGGTCATCGAGCTGTCCACCGCCGAGAAGAAGAGGCGGCGCCCCTCGGCGAGGTCGGGCGTGAGCCACTCGGGATCGTCGGCCACGCGGAGCACATCGGTGACCACCAGGCGCTCCCGCGGGAAGCGCGCCTCGGGGCTGCGCTCCACGATGCTCACCGTGTAGCTGTGGGCATTGTGCACGTAGAGGCGATCCCCCGAGGGCGCGAGGGCCAGCCCGGTGGGGAACTCACCGGCGGTGTCGACCACCGCATAGACGCCGGGGAAGGGGAAGGCGGGATCCCGGCGCCGGGTCGTCGAGATCACGGCGACGTTGTTCGATCCCTCGAAGGCCACGTAGAGCCAGCGGCCGTCGGGGTCGGGGAGGATCGCCGAGGGCACGTTGAAGACCGTCCCCCCATCGCTGGCCACGACCATGGGAGGGCGGTCGGCGTCGGCGGGCTGCCCGAAACCGAAGTCGTCGAGCTCCGCCGCTGG
This sequence comes from uncultured Myxococcia bacterium, assembly GCA_964471535.1. Classification (GTDB taxonomy): domain Bacteria; phylum Myxococcota; class Myxococcia; order SLRQ01; family SLRQ01; genus CAYYHA01. The sequence goes on from CAYYHA010000027.1 coordinate 28,430, forward strand.
CTCCTCGAGCACCTCGAGCGTCGCGCCGTCCACGGTGGAGAGACCGGCCGCCACCGCCGGAACCACGAGGGTGCTCGACGGATCCCCGCCGTAGCCGGTTCCGTTCTCCACCTCGATGGCCACCGCCCGCGCCTGCGTGTGGGCGACGTACACCCGGCCGTCGGCGGCGACCGCCAGATCTCGCGCCTGTCCCGGATCGAAGACGGATCGGAAGGCCGACTGGGTGACGGCAGCCGGCTGCGTGAGCGAGAGGTCACGCTGCGGCTCGCCGCTTCCCGCGTCGAGAACGGAGACGGCGCCGGTCTTGAAGTGGGTCACGAGCAACCGGTCTCCGAAGGCCGCCACGGCGCGGGGATGCGCGCCCACCGCCTGCGTCCACCGCGGTGCGTAGGTGGCCAGATCGATGGCGGTCACCGTGCCGCTCTCCTGGCAGGCGACGAAGAGGGCGTCGCCGTCGCCCGAGAGGGCGAGGCCGGTGGGCTCGGCCCCCACCGCGAGCTCCCGGACCACCGTGAGGGACCCGGTGTCGACGACCGAGACGCTCCGGCTGCCGCGGTTGGCCACGAAGAGCCGGCCGTCCTCGGCGAGCGCGAGGCGGACCGGGTAGCGTCCCACCGGAATCTCGGCGATGCGGGCGCGGCGCTCGGTGTCCACCACGCTCACCGTGTCCTGATCGGGGTTGGCGACGTAGAGCCGCCGGCCGTCCTCGGAGAGGGCGAGCGTCCCCGTCGCGCGGAGCGACCGCTCCGGTGTGCTCTGGGGGCCGGGGCAGCCGGCGAGGCACGCAAGGAGCGATAGCAGGGCGGCCGCAGCCAGGGTCGTCGTCTGTCGAATCGTCATCACCGTCTCCCTCGTTGAACGGGTCATCCCAAGAGCACCAATCCGAGTGCAAGAAAGGGCATCATCAGTGGCTCCGCCGTGTCCCGGACCCCGGTGCGTAGATCCAGGCCCAGGCGCGCCGAGAAGCGAAGGTTCGGGGCGAGGGGCACCTCGGCCCCCACGTGGAGTGGCAGGTTCAGGTAGGCCTCGGCAGGGGGACGCGCGCCGGCGAGGGGGCGGCCGGGGGGATCGAGGTCCACCACCAGCTGCAGCCCCGCGTCGAAGTAGAAGTGGGTCCCCCGACCGACCTGCGCGGAGATCACCACGCCCGGGTGCAGCGCCAGGTCCCGGGTGCCCGAAATCAGGATCGCGTCGCGCCCCGGCGGATAGAAGGCGTACTCCACGGCGAGGCGGAGGCTCACCGGCAGCCCCTCGCGCCGGATCTGGTAGCGGCCCTCCACCGAGAGCTGTCCCATCGCCCCCCAGAGCGAGCGCATCCCGAGGCGGCCGTCGAGGCGCTCCGCAATGCCGGCTCCGAGGTCGAGGCTGACATAGGGAAAGCCCAGCTGCGCGCCCACCGCGAGCGTGCCTGGCGCGAGGACCGCCCCCCCATAGAGGCTCTGCGCCTGCCGCCGCGCCTCGGTCGCCTCGTGGTCCCAGCCCAGGAAGGGGCGCGCCTCGGCGAAGGCCGGCGCGGGGACGAGGAACACGCCGGCGAGCAGGCCCGGAAGCAGGGGGCCGAGGATGCGTAGGAGCGTGTGGGCTTTGAGCGCCCGGGGTGGGCATCGGAGCGCGGACATCGGCGGTAGGCATCGAGCAAGGGGCATGCCACAGCCTCTGTCCCGCCCGCGGTCTCGTAAGTGCGCGGGATCACGATCGCAGGGTGTGTAGGCGGCGCGCCACGCTGGCGCCCTGCCGGCACACACCCCTCGAAAAACCGAGGGCGGGGCCGACGCCTCGGGCAACGATGTCGCGGTTGCGCCACCGCCCCCCGGGGGCGGCACAGGCGCGCCCTAGTAGCCGGCTTCGACGAGGTCGAGGGCGAGGCGGCGGATGAGGATGCGCCGGATCATCGCCCGGCAGCGTGCCTCCTCGGTGTCGTCGGGCGCATCGAAGGGGACCGGGGAGCTCGAGGTGCCCGCCAGCGACAGGACCAGATCCACCTTCTGGTCGTCGATGCGGGCGAAGTGCTCGCCGGGGCGTTGCTCGAGGAAGAAGTCGATCCCATGGCGGCGCATCAGGAGCATCAGGATGCGCCGGGCCCGGGCGTGCAGTGCCAGCTGAATCACTTCGGCCATCTCGAGGCGGATCCTAGCGAGCGAGCACGTGGCCTCAAGAAAAGAGCCGCAGCGGCGCGTTTCTTGACAACCTGGCGATCCACAGCGTGGTTGCCGCGCAGGCCGGCGCGCCTCGGGCCACCCCGGAGGCGGTGGGGTCCGCAGGGGCCGATGCGGTTGCGATGCGACGGGCCCTCACGCGAGCCCGAGCACCCCATGCCACCGGGCCACCCACGGATCGATGGCGTCGGGGCGGTCCACCCGGGGCAGGGGACCGAGCACGGGAAGGCCGGTCAGGCGCCCGAGCGCCGCAGCGTTGTCCTCCCGCGACGGGTCGGGGCCCGGGGGATGGTCGGGGCTGTCGTTGAGCACCAGCGCGCGCACCTCGAGGCCCCGGCGCCGAGCCGCCTCGACGGTGAGGAGGCTGTGGTTGAGGGTTCCCAGGCCCACCCGCGCCACGACCACCAGGGGCAGCGCCAGCTCGGCCGCGAGGTCCGCCACCGAGTGCCGGGGCGTGAGGGGCACGAGGAGACCTCCGGCGCCCTCGACCACCACGTGCTCGTAGCGGGTGCGGAGCCGCTCGAAGGCGGCCACGGCCGTCCCCAAGCCGGGGTCCTCACCGAGTCGGGAAGCGGCGATCCCCGGCGCAAGGGGCAAGGCGTAGCGGTGGGGGCACAACGCCTCGAGGGGCTCTGGCGCACCTGCGGCCGCCTTCAGGGTCGCCGCGTCCCGGGGCCAGAGCGAGCCGTCCGGGCGGGGCTCACAGCCGCTCTCGAAGGGCTTCAAGACCCCGACCGCCCGTCCCTTTGCGCGCAGGGTGCGGGCGAGCGCTGCCGCGAAGGTCGTCTTGCCCACGCCGGTGTCCGTGGCCGTCACGAAGAGCATGGGCCTCTTCTACCAAGCCTCCCGGTGGGGTGGGGCACGCGGCGTGCTGGGTTCCCCGCTGGACCGGATTCGCGCCCGCAGGCGTTCCGCCGGGATCCGCGGGCGACCGGGGCATCGCCGGCGGTCAATCCTTGAATCGGCTCGCCCCATCCGAGATGTAAAGGCGGCCTTTCCCCTAGGGTGCTAGGGTCCCGCCGCTTCACCTCCTGCCCCCACCGTTCCAGAATTTGAACGCCCGCCGTGCACGAGGACCCCGCTTGAGATCCCTTGCGTACCCAACCGGGATTCGGTTCCGGGATTCGGTCCCGGTCCCCCAGGCCGGTGCACCGGAACGCGCCCGCGCCGGCCGCGGCGAGGCGCACCCGTGGAGTTCAATCCTTGAACGGGCGGGGGGCGCGAGGTCGAGCCTGCCCCCGGGGGGCGCCGTTTCTCTCTCCTCTCTTTCACTTCTTTCACTTCCCATCGATCCCACCTGAAGGGCTCGGGCCCGGCAGGCCCGACGAGGCGTAGAAGGAGCGCAGGACATGGCACGAGGTCGCAT
>CAYYHA010000028.1:0-12085 GCA_964471535.1 uncultured Myxococcia bacterium
GCGCCTGCCTGCCTTCGTGAGCACCCTGCTCTCCATCCCGGCACGCCTCGAGCTCGCGGGCCAGGTCGAGGGGGCGAAGATCTTCGTCGACGACGCGCTGGTGGCGACGCTCCCGGCGGGACCCATCCCACTCTCCCGGTCCGGAGAGGTGAGCGTCCGCGCCGAGGCGAGCGACCACCTCCCCTTCGCCGCCACCGTCACGCTCACCCCGGGTCGCACCACGCGCCTACGCCTCGACATGCCCAGCTTCGAGGCACTGGAGGCGGCATCGGCCAGGCGGCAGGCGTGGGCGGTGGGTGCGGGCGCGGGAGGCGTCGCGCTCGCTGCCCTTGGGGGGCTCGCAGCCCGGGAGGGCTGGACCCTGTATGGCCGGTACCAGGCCTTGGACGCCCGCCGCACCACCCAGGCGGAGTTCGATGCGCTTGCGGAACAGTCGCGAACCTACCTCGGACTCGGCTACGCAGGGCTCGCCGCGGGCGCAGCCCTGCTCGCCACGGGGGTCTATCTCTTCTTCGTGGACCCGGATGCGGCCCGCCTCGAAGTGGCCGGCGCCGGTGGGGGGATCCACGTCGCCATCCCCTGACCGCGGCGCAGCACGGTCGCAGACGACCTCCGGCCGCGCGACGGCCCGTCTGCGGTAGCCGGCCCCCGGACGCTTTGGCTAGACTCCGCGCCCCATGGCAGCACACGTCTACGTCTCCGAGATCGGCGCCCACGAAGGGGAGACCGTCACCCTCCGCGGGTGGCTCTACAACAAGCGCAGCAGCAAGAAGCTCCACTTCCTGCAGCTGCGCGATGGCACGGGGATCGTTCAGGCCATCGTCAGCAAGGCGGACGTGGGGGATCCGCTCTTCGAGACCGCCGGCGGCCTGCACCAGGAGGCGAGCATCGTGGTCACTGGCAAGGTGGTCGCCGATCCCCGCAGCCCCATCGGCTACGAGGTCCACGTCTCCGGGATCGAAGTCCTGCAGAACACGGAGGGCTACCCCATCACACCCAAGCCCCATGGGGACGCCTTCCTCCTCGACCACCGGCACCTCTGGGTGCGCAGCCGGAAGCAGCACCTCATCCTGCGGGTGCGGGCGACGCTGGCCCGCGCCATCCGCGACTACTTCGACAGCCGCGGCTTCGTCCTCTTCGACTCACCCATCCTGACGCCGGCAGCCTGTGAGGGCACGACCACCCTCTTCGAGGTGCCCTACTTCGACCGGACCGCCTACCTCACACAGAGCGGGCAGCTCTACCAGGAGGCGGGCGCCCTCGCCTTCGGGAAGACCTACTGCTTCGGTCCCACCTTCCGGGCGGAGAAGTCGAAGACCCGCCGGCACCTTCAGGAGTTCTGGATGGTCGAGCCGGAGGTGGCCTACATGGACCTCGAGGGGGACATGGACCTGGCCGAGGACTTCCTGGTGGAGATCGTCGGGCGTGTGCTCGAGGTCCATGGAAAGGAGCTGGAATCGATCCTCGAGCGAGATCTGAAGCCCCTCGAGGCGGTGCAGAAGCCCTTTCCCCGGGTCCACTACGACGAAGCCATCGAGACGCTCGGCCGCATCCGTGCCGAGACGGAGGACCCGGAGCTGAAGGCCCAGCTGCAGATCGAATGGGGCAGCGACTTCGGTGCGCCCCACGAGACCGAGCTGACCCGCCGCTTCGATCGCCCGATCATCGTCCACCGCTTCCCCGCGCAGGTGAAAGCCTTCTACATGAAGAAGGATCCGCAGTCGCCGAAGCATGCCCTGGCCATGGACGTGCTCGCGCCCGAGGGCTACGGCGAGATCATCGGCGGCGGACAGAGGGAGGATGACTACGACACCTTGGTGGCGGCCATCGACGCCCACGGGCTGCCGCGCGAGGCCTTCGAGTGGTACCTGGACCTTAGGCGCTGGGGGTCGGTCCCCCATGCCGGCTTCGGGCTGGGCCTGGAGCGCACCGTGACCTGGATCTGCGGCATCCGCCACCTTCGCGAGACCATTCCCTTCCCGCGCACCCTGGACCGCTTGACCCCTTGAGTCAGCCAGCGCGCGGCTGGAGCCGGCTGGCGCGGACGCTCAGAGCTGTGTCGCGACGACGGGACTGGTCACCGAACAGCTTTCCTCACCGGTCAACACGAAGGTGAACGCGCCGTCGATGCGCCAGGCGCCGGGCTGGCCCGTCACGGTGCCGCCGAAGCTCAAGCTGATGAGCCCCAGACCGCTTCGCTCGTACGTGACCGGATCGAAGGCGATCTGCATGTTGTCGTAGAGGGTGCCCTGCGTGTCGTAGTAGCCGGTCAAGGCGACGCTGCTGCCGCTTTGCACCAGGGAGATCACCGTCTCCGCACCCCGGTAATCGACGTACTGGCAGCCGTTTCCCGTGCCACCGGCTTCGATGCCCTGCGCGCTCAACTGGTAGCTCCCGGCGATGTCCGGACACTCGGTGCAGGGCTTGGGAGGCGCCCCACAGGCGCCGCACACGGCGACGATGCCGCCGAAGAAGGCAAGGAACCTAGGCAGCCGTAGGCCCATCGGCATCGATCCTACCAGAGGAAACGGGGGGCCTCATCCCGCGCCGCATCGCGGTACCCGGCGGGCCGGTACTGGATGCTGATGCGGGGGCCGGCCCGCTTTGCCTTGGGGATGCCGTGGAGATAGGTGCGCTGGCAGGTGCCGCCCATCACGAAGAGGTCGCCCCACCCCACCTGGAAGGAGAGCCCCGGACCCCCCTCCCTGGGATTCAAACGCAGGGTGCGCCGCTCCCCCACCGCAACGATGGCGACCACGGCGTCGTTCGCCCGGCGCCCGAGGCGGTCGCCGTGGGGCGCCACCGAATCGTTCCCGTCGCGGTAGTAGGCCATCGAGATGGAGGAGAGATCGAAGCCGTAACGGGCCGAGAGGAGCCGCGCGCAGGTCCAGAGGATGGGGTGCCCCGGCCCATGGTCCGGGACGGCCGCGAGCAGACGCGGCACGTGCACGATGCGCTCGTACATGGGGCGCTGCTTGGCCCGCCACCGGGTCGTTCGCCGCAGGTGCTCGAAGAGCCACTCGTGCCCCTCGAGCCAGCCGGGCGCGTATTCGACCCACGCCCCGGCCCGCAGCGGAATGCGCCGCGCCGCCGAGAAGCGGGTGTCCACCCGCAGCTCGGCCCGGCCGAAGAGCGATGGTTGCTCGAGCCCCTGCACGGATCCAAGCATACCTGACCATCCGTTCAGGCAGCAATCGGGTGCGACCTGTTCGGGGCTGCGACCTGTTCGGGGCTGCGATTTAGGCCTCGAGGCCCGCCGCGCGGCGCAGGCGCCTTCGGATCTTCTCCACCCGCTCGGCCGGCCCCTTGGCGGGGAAGCGCTCGTAGAAGCCGTTGCGGCGAAACTCCTCCTTCAGCGCCCCCCAAGGGGCGAGCCGCGCCTCGAGCACCTCCGCCTCCACCTCGGGGCCCAGCGCTGCGAGCACGTCGTGGCAAAGGCGCACCAGCGCCTTCAGCGTGACGTCCCGGGTCACCATGTACCGCTCGTTGTCGCCCCATGCCTCCCCGAAGGCCTTGCGCGCGCCGCGCAGCACGTCGCGCAGGAAGGCATAGCCCCGGTCGCGGTTGTACCCCCGCCCGTCGACGAAGGGTGGCCCCTCGTGCCGCGAGACGAGGCGGTGCACCTCGGTGAAGAGCTGCGCCTGGTTGATCCACATGTCGCGCCGGGAGCGCCCCCCCAGCATGTTGATGTGGTAGCGAAGCGGCGAGTCCGCCTCCTCGTAGAGCGCTCGGATGAGGCGCGCCGCATACTTCTTGGTCTTGTCCGCCCCCCACTCGATCTTCTCGTAGAGGTCCACCAGGTGGGACTTGTTGATGCGGGTGTGGGTCGAGTTGATGATGACGAACATCTCGGTGGCGAACTCCGAGGCCTTCCCGTCGAAGATGAGACACGGCACCTCGATGCGCCGGTCCGCATCGGGCTCCTGCAGATAGAAGTGCAGCCCGGCGAGGCGATGCTGCCCGTCGATGATGAGGAACTTACCGCGCGGCGGCACGAGATCGCCGGCCCGCTCGAAGCGCCCCAGCGGCGTGAACTCCAGGGACTCCTCGGTGAAGAGGAGCACCGCACCGGGGATGAGCGGCTGTGTGCTCACGTTCCGGTAGAAGTCGCGGATCTGCCGCACCTTCCTCCGGTTGAGCTCACGCTGGAAGGCTCCCGAGGCCCGTTCGATGGCCTCGACGAAGCGCTCCACCTCGTCGGGTGCCTTCTGGCGCCGCCGCGACGCCTTCTCCTCGCCCCCGACCCACTCCCCGCGCTCACCGTAGAAGCGCGTGACGAACTTCACCTTCTGCAGCAGCTCCTCTGCCGGATAGCTCACGAAGTAGAACTCGGAATCCTTCTGCCGCATGCGCAGTGCGAGCATCGTCGTCCTCCCGTCTCCGTCGTTTCCCTGGGGTGGAGGGATTGAAGCACTGCCGTGCCTCCGACGGAAGAGCGACGCCGCCTCTCGAAAGCCCAAGTGCGTCACGTGGGGACGAAGCGTTCCGACGAAGCGCCCCGCCGCCACGCACGTCACGATCGGGGCGGATCCGCTGCCAGGCTCGCAGCCAAACCGACTCCCCACACGCGGCCGTGGGCAGGCCGTCGCCGGGGGCAGCACGACCGGCCCTGCCGCCCCCGATCGGGACGACTCCCGCAGGCGGCGTTGCGTACGCGCGGCCGCCGCGCGATCCCGGCCCCGAACAGCCCCTGTCGTACGGTGCGATGGGGCCTCCCCCACCGCTGCCGGATCTGCGCTATTCCTCGACGATCGATGGTGGACGCGACCAGGCGAGCCAAGAGCACCGAGCGGGCGCGGCGCTCCGGCTGCATCGGCCGGCTCGTGCTGGTGGCCGTGGGGCTCGTAGGTCTCGTGCTCATGGTCCGGCAGGGCGCCGAGCTCTACCGCGGCCTGGCAGCGCGCGCCTGGCCCCAGGCAGAGGGTGTGGTGCTCGAGTCTGGCGTCCGGCGCCACGGCAGCGCGGGGACCCGCGGCGGCACGACCTACGAGCCCTGGGTTCGCTACCGCTACACCGCCGGGGGACGGAGCTGGACGGGCACCCGGATCTGGCGTGTGGGCCAGGGCAGCACGCTGGCCTGGGCACGGGGGGTCGCGGCCGAGTACCCCGCAGGGCGCCGCGTCCGCGTCTACTACGATCCCGAGGATCCGTCCGCCTCGCTCCTGCGCCCGGGCCTCGGCGGGGGCGCGCTCGTGGGCTTCTTCACCGGCCTCGTCTTCTTCCTCCTCGCGGCCGGCTTCTTGTGGCTGCTCTCGGGGGTGCCGCGCGGAGAAGCGAGCGCAGGGGGTCCCCTGCACGGGGACGATCCTGCGCCCGCACCGCCGGACTCGGGGGCCACAACGGCCACGGGGATCCCCACCCGTGTGCTGCTCGTCTTCAGCGGACTGTGGGCGCTGCTCTCCCTACCCGCCGCGGTCGACGCCTGGCGCGGCTACGCCGCCCCGTGGCTGCTGGCAGCGCCCTTCATCGGCCCCCTCTTCGCTCTCCTCGCCGGATGGCTCGGTCGCAGGCAGCGGGCGACCAGGGCTCACCGGGCGCAGGGGGCCGCGACCGTAGAGGAGGGGCTGCGGCGCCTCGGGCAGGGTGAAACGCTGGGTCCGCACGGCGGTCCTGCGCACGCCGACCCAGAGCGCGTTCGGCGCTGGCTCGGGCCTGTGACGCTGGCGGTCGTGCTTTCACCGCTCCTCGTCCTCGCCTTCGTCCTGGCGGACTGGGACCTCGAAGCAGGTCCGATGGGCTGGGTCTTCGCCGGCACGGTCCTCGTCGGCGTGCTCCTCGCCTGGGTGGCCCGCCGCAAGATCCTCCGCCTCTACGAGGGGGGTGGCGGCCGTGAGGCGGTGCCTCCCGTTGCACCGGGACCGCGCCGCGCGCCGCGGGTGCGCGACGGGGGCCTGTGGATCGCAGCCCCCATCCTCCTCGTCTCCCTGGGCCTCTGGGCCTTCCGGCACCGGGCTCTCGAGCCGGCCCCAGACCCACGCGGCACCACGCGGGCGGCACGGCACACACCGCACGCACCGCCGGCCCCCAGGCCCATACCTGCGCCCGCGACCCCGCCGCTGCCCGAGCCGGGTCCCTCACCCTGCCCCGGGCTCCTCGCGAAGGTGGAGGCCCAGCCTGCAGCGCCGGAGGAGGCGACCTTGAGGCGCCTCCTCGAGTGCAAGATGCGCCGGCCTCACTACCAGCACCTGCGCCGGGACTCGGCGCTTCAGCGACGCGCCTTCGCCGCGCGGTCGCAGCCCCAGTGGTACCCGGAGGAGCGCGCGATCCGCCGCACGCTGCTGGCGCTGGCAGCCACGCGACGTCCTCCGCCGGGGACCGAGGTGCACCCGGTCCCGCACCTCTCCCGCGCGCCCACCCTCGACGGGCGCGTGGAGGAGACGCCCTGGGGGGAGGCCCTGTCGCTGCCCCTCCCAGGTCTCCCCGAGGGGGCGCGCAGCCGGCTTCGCCTCGGCTGGCACGGGGACGCCCTCTACCTCGCCGTCGAACTCGCACCGGCCGATCGCCCCGACGCGGCGCGCGACGCCCGGCGCAGTGCGCTGCGTGTCGACCTACAGCCCGGCCTCTCCCGCTGGCTCGACTCGCAGTACTTCTTCGTCTACCTGCGGCAGGGGCGCAGCGAGGCGGGAGAGGGGTGCCGCATCGCCGAGGCGCTGACCTTTCCCGAACCGCCGCCGGAGGGCGGCTGGCCGCCCGAGGAACGTTGGAAGGGAATCCGCTTCAACGAATGCGGCCTCTTTGCCGTGGACGCAGCGGCTGGGGTCGAGACCGACGCGCAGGGGCGGCGCTGGGAGCGCTACGAAGCCCGCGTCGCCCTCGCCGACGCGGCCATCGAGAGGGGCCACCCCTTCACCTTGGACGTCGAGGTGCAGGTGGGCCTCCAGAGCGTGGGCGCAGGAACACGCACCGGACGTCCCCTCTGGCTCGAACTGAAATGACGCCACCTGCCGCTGGGGGCGAGACGGTGCGCCCCTCAAGCGGCCTCCCCGCCGCCGGCTGATTCCAGCGCGTCCACCACCGCACGCAGGGCCGCTGCGCGCTCGCGCGCCTGCCAGGCGACGAGGCCGACGAGCGAGAAGAAGCCCACGACCGCGAGCAGGATCGCACCGGGGAAGCGTTCCTGCGCCGAGCCGAGGAGCGCAGAGATGGGGAAGTAGAGCCCCACGAAGAAGGTGAGGATCCAGAGCAGGTCCCGGGGAAAGCGTGTCAGGCCCAAGGTGCCGCGGATCGTCGTGCCCGCGCCCTCGCTCGACAGCTCGAGGTCGAGGATGGGCTCCAAGGGAGCGCCACCGCGGTAGGGGGTCTCGCTCGTGTTGGGGAGCAGGCGAAAGCGGCCGGACGCGGGCTCGTCGAGAACGAGGTGCCGCGCCTTCGCCTCTGCCCGCAGGCGGCGCTGGGTCTCCTCGAGATCCCAGGGCACCCGGCGCGACAGGCGGGTGGGAAGATACAACGACTTGACCGCTGTCCATGCCTCTCTGGCACTCGCCACGTCGGTGCTCCTCGTTGCCACCCGGTCTCGATGGGTCTCGATCCCGTCGTCGCCACCGAGGAGTCGCCACGCTTCCTCGGTCCCCCGCGACCCCTGCGGATCGGGCTTGGGCCGCTGGCGGGGCAGCCGCCCGCGTCGGGCGGGCGCCGGGCGACAAGGGTGTATCACGACGCAGCGCCGGGCACCCGGCTGACGGCAGGTGTGCCGGCGGAGCGCAGCCGGGCGCTGCCGCCCTGGGCTGCGTTGCGCGCACCATGCGCGCACCAAACAAGGATCCCGAGGTCAATAGGACCCCAGTCGACGCAGATCTCGACCTCTTCTTGGCGGGCGGGTCGACGTTTTGCAGCATGCGCCGGCGGAACTTCGATCTCCTTCTTATCGTGCCTCCTGCTCTGTCCTCTGGGGGCGCACGAATGCGAGCATCGGTGTCCTCCGCAGCCGTCCTCCTCTCCGCCACCGCCCTGTTGGCTGCGTCCCCTGCCGCCGCCTCCGGCGGCGCCCCTCTGGACGGAGAGGGGAACGGGACCGAAGGCCCGGCTCCGGAGGAGCGCGCCGATCCGCTCCCCGCGCGGCACCGGGCACGGACCATCTGCCGGTGGGGGCGGCTCGTGCAGGTGCACCTCTTTGGCTTCCCGGAGCAGGTCGAAGCACAGCAGGACGCGGTGGAGGCAGTGATGGACGGGCTACGCTTCTCCGTCCTCCGGTGAACAGCGGTGGAGGCGCACTTCGCCTTGGCGTCGCCCAGGCCCTGGATTACCGTTCTCGCTCCATGTCCGGTGCTGCGCTCCGCGTTCTGGGGCCGCCCAGCCTCGTGCGCGAGGGTGCGGCCATCACCCTGCCCACGGCCAAAGCCTGGGCGCTCCTCGCCTATCTGGCCGTCGAGGGCCCGCAGCGCCGCGACCACCTGGCTGCACTCCTCTGGGAGCGGGAAGAGCGCCGGGCGCGTGCCAACCTGCGCCGGGAACTCCACCGCATTCGCCGCGCCCTTGCCTGTATCGAAGAGGACTCGGGCCGCCTGCGGCTCGTCGGCATCTCGTCCGATCTGGAGACCTTCCTCAAGGCCCTGACCCTGCACGACTGGGCACGCGCGACCGCCGTGGCCCGGGGCGCCTTCCTCGAGGGCGTGGACGTTCGCGAGGCCCCGCGCTTCGACGAGTGGCTGGAGGCCACCCGCTTTCGCCTCGAACTCCGCCGCCAAGAGGCGCTCTTGAAGCGTGCCCGCGACGCCTTCGACGCAGGTCGTCTGGAGGACGCCCTGGGGGCGGCCGAGACGCTTCTGCTCCTGGACACCTCCCACGAGGAGGCCCACGCGCTGCGCCTCGAGGTCCTCTATCGGCTCGGCCGCGGGGCCGAGGCGCGTGCGGTCCACGATCGCTTCGTGGAGCGTCTGCGCATCGACCTGGACACAGCGCCGTCCACGGAGCTTCGTACCCTCTACGCGGCACTCGAAGCAGGCACCTTGCCCGCGGCGTTCCCACAGCGCCACCGGCGCCCGAACGCGCTGCGCCCGCCCCGGCTCGTCGGGCGGGAGGAGGTGTGGGAGCAGGTCGAGACGGCCGAGGGGCTGGTCCTGGTCGTGGGCGAAGGAGGCCTCGGCAAGAGCCGCCTCCTCGAGGACTTTGCGAGGACGTGCCCGGACGCGCGCTTCGTGCGGCATCGCGAGGGGCTTTCGCGCGTCGGCTTCGGTGGCGTGAGCGAAACGCTTCGCGATCTCCTGGAGACGGGGACGCTGGAGGGTCTCGAGCAGCCCTGGCGGGAGGAGCTGGCACGCCTGCTCCCGGAACTGGGGACGGCGCCGCCCTCGCCGTCCCGGGGCGAATCACCCCTGACGCTCTCGCGGCTGTGGGAGGCCCTGGCGCGTGCGCTGACCTTGGACCTTCCGCCGGGTGCCGCATTGGTCTTCGACGACCTGCACCAGGCCGACGCCGCGACGCTCGCGTTCCTGCCCTACCTGGCACGGCGCACCTGTCGCCTCGGTTTTCGGCCCCTCGGCGGCGCACGCCCCGAAGGGCTGCGGCCGGCCCACGGCCTCGCCGCGGCCCGACGCGAGCTCGGGCGCGAGGGGCTGTTCACGCAGATCACACTGCACCCCCTCGACGAGACAGAGACCCGGCAGCTCTTGGAACTCCTCCTCGGGGGTGGCGCGTGTGATCCCGCCCTCGGGCAGGAAGTGCACCGCGCCACCCGCGGCAACCCGCTCTTCGTCCTCCGTACCCTCGAGTATCTGCTGGCGCAGGAGGCGCTTCAGCGGCAGGGTTCGACGTGGCGGCGGGTCTCCGACGCCCCCGAGGGTTCGACGCAGCCGCTCCCACTCCCCCGGTCGATCCAGGAGGAAGTGGTCCAGGGGATCGACTCGGTGGGCGGCAGGCGCGCCGCGGAGATCCTGGCCGTTGCCGAAACCCCGCTGGACGCCTTCGATCTCCGACGCATGCTCGGAGGCAGCACGCTGGCCTGGGCCGAGGCACTCGAGGCGCTCGAGGCGGCAGGCTATCTTGGCGCGGACGAACGCGGCTACGCCTACGCCCACGACCTCTTTCGTACCGCGGTGCTGCAGGCGACCCCGCGTTCCCGCTCCAGGCTCCTGCACGGCGTCGTCGCCGACGATCTCCTCGCCCGCGGGGAGGCCCCCTACCGTCACCTGGAAGCGGCGGGACGCATCGACGAAGCCTGGCAGAGTGCGCTGGCCGCAGGACGCCGCGCCCTCGAGCGACAGGCCTTCCCCGTCGCCGCCGAGGTGCTCCTGAAGGCGCGAGAGCTGCAGCTTCGCAGCGGCGCGAAGGCGCAGGCACAGGCCGAGGTCCTCCTCTGCCTCGAGGAGGCCCTCATGCTGGCCGCCCGCATCCCCGAGCAACAGCAGCAGATCGAGGCGCTCGAAGCCCTCGCGCCCCGTCTTTCCCCCCCGATGCAGGCCGAGGTCGCCTTTCGACGGGTGCGAGCCCTGGGCATGGCGGGAAAATGGACCGAAGCGCTCGAACGGGCGGACGCGCTCCTCGACGCGCAGGAGCACACGGCCACCCGCCTGCTGCGGGCCGACCTCCTGGCGAACCTGGGACGCCCGGGCGCCCGCGAGGAGGCGCTTCGCGTCTGGGAGATCGCGCGCGAGCAGGGGGACGAAACCGTCCTGGGAGCGGCGGCCTACTTTCTGGCCAAGCTGGGCGTCACCACGGAAGCCGGCGAGGAGCTCGAACGCTGGCTCGTCGAAGTGGAGCGGCTCGGCCGCCCGGGGCTGGGCGAGGTTCGACTGAAGCAGTTCACCTGTGCGGCGGCCCTCGGCGCCTGCCGTTGGGAGGAGGCGCTGCGAGAGGCCACCTGCGCCCATGCGACGGCCGAACGGCTCGGCTACCAGGAGGCGCTCGGCGTCTTCCAAAACTTCCGAGGCATGGCACTCGTGCGCCTCGGCCGATACCGGGAGGCGCTCGAGGCCTACCAGCTGGCGCGGCTCCACTTCGGTGAGCTGGGGCGCCGCCACTTCCAGTCGGGCGTCGAGGTCAACCTGGCCGGGCTGCTCCTTCGGCTGGGCGCCTTCCAGGCCGCCGAAGAGTGGGCACGCGGGGCCCTCGAACGCTTTCGCGCCATCCAGGAGCCACGGGGCGCCACCGAGGCGGCTCGAGCCCTCGCGGCTGCTCGCCTGTGGCAGCAGGACTTCCGCGAAGCCGAGGCCCTCTTGGAGGAGAGCCTGACGCTCTCCCAGGAGGCGAAGCTGCCCCAGAGCGCCCAGCAGACGCGCGCTGACCTCGGGGTCATCCGGCTCCTGCAGGGCCATCCCGAAGCGGCGGAGCCCCTCCTGAAGGAGGCGGCGAACGAAGCCTGCCCCGACTGGCCCTCGCTCGCCGCCTGGCGATCCCTTGCGCTGCTTCGCCAGGAGGCAACCAGCGCGGCCCGCGCGCTCGCAGAGCGCGCCTACGCGGCGCACGGCGAGTACACCGGCCCCCTGCCGGACGTGCTCCCGCTCTCGCTGGCAGCCGCGGGGCGTGCCCAGGGCGAGGACGCTACCGCCGCCCTGGCCACGCTGGACCGGATCCGATCCGCAAGAAGCGCCCAGATTCCAGGTGGCTACGAGCGAGAGCTCGGCGCATTCGAGGCCGTGCTCGATGCCATCTTCCTCGGGAGGACGGCCTAGGCCACGGACCTTGCAACGCGCCTGCAACGCGGGGGGCCTAGGCTCCCCCAAGGATGCGCCCAGGCAGGGCGCGCCGCGGGGAGGCAGGGCAACCATGACGCACACACGGAGGGGGGACCTACGAGCGGCATGCGCCGGGCGCGCGCCGGTGCGGCGCCACGGCCGTCGAGCCGCCGTTCGTCCGAAGACCGTCGCGTCGCGCCGTCGCACCCCGCCTCTCACCCATCCATCACCGTTTCGAGGAGAATGCAGATGCGAAAACTAGGGAACTACAGCAGGCATCGCGGTCGAAGAGCGGCCCTGACCCACCTCGTCGCGAGCCTAGCGCTCGTCGCCGGCGCCTGCGGTCAGACGCCCCCCAAGAACGAAGTGCCCGACTCGACCTTCGAGGTGAATGCCGAGGTGGCGCCGCGGGTCGCGACGATCCCGGGGCTGGACGGCGGGCCGGAGCGACCCGTGGTGGCGATGCGAGACGCCAC
>CAYYHA010000028.1:12095-17138 GCA_964471535.1 uncultured Myxococcia bacterium
GAGTTCGTTGCCAACGAGTTGCTCGTCAGCAGCGCCGACGCCTCCGCCGTGGAGGCCCTGGCCGCGCGCTACGGCGGTGAGATCCTGGCGACCGTGGACCTCCCAGACGACCCCGACCTCTTCCTGGTGCGCGTCGAGCCCGCCGCCGCCGACACGGCGCAACTGGCGAAGGACCTGAAGTCGCTGGTGCCCGACGCGCGAAACGATCTCGAGTTCTCGAGCCAGGAGGGCCTCGACCTCTTCGCCACGGCGGCGCGTGAGGGCACCGACCCTGGGCTCGAGGTCTCGCTCAACTTCGTGATGCTGCCGGCAGGCATCGCCGATCGCACGACCTCCGAGCAGGACGAGGGTTTCGTCGGCGGGTCGGGCAGTGACCGCTACGTTCGCAACGCCTTCGAATGGCCCTACATGAACAGCGGCAGCGCTCAGGACATCGGGGTCGGAGAAGCCTGGCGCCTCTTGGAAGCCTCGGGACGTCTCGACAACACGGTGAAGATCGCCGTCGTGGATGGCGGATTCCAGGAGGGCCACCCCGACTTCCCCTCGAGCCGCGAGATCGCCGGTGGAGGCCACTGGAACGAGCCCAATCCCTTCGACTGCAGCGGCGGCTTCCCCTGCCCCTGGCACGGGACCCTGGTCACCCAGGCGGGCCTCGGCGTCCCCGACAACAACTCCGGCGTCGCCGGACCCGCAGGGCCCGTGGCCGAGCTGATGGCCGTCCCGCTGCCGGGAGACGTGTTCGCTTTCTTCCGGTTCGTCTCCACCTTCGTACTCGACGCGCTCGTCGGTGCGCCGCGGATCGTGAACATGAGCGGCGGCGCGACCATCCCGGCCGTCCCCGGGGCACTGTTGCAGGCCACGCTTGCGCCCATCCTCGCCCTCGTCGCGGCGAATCCGGGTCGCCCCCTCGTCTTCGCCTCGGCGGGGAACGAGGGTCGAGACATCGACCGGGAGCGCTGCCTGCTCGGCATCTGCTGGGAGCGCACGCTCTTCGTTCCCTGTGAGCTGCGCGGAACCATCTGTGTCGGGGGAATGGGCTGGGACACCACCGAGCGCGCCGAGGGCTCCAACTACGGCAGCGATACCAACTCGCGGTCCGTGGACATCTATGGCCCCTACGTGGTCTGGGGCGGCCCGACACCGTCGCAGTCCGACGTGCGCCTCACCTACGGCACCAGCTTCTCGTCCCCCTTCGTCGCCGGTGTGGCGGCGCTGGTCTGGGCGGCAGACCCCTCCCTGCGCGCCGATGCCGTGTGGGACATCGTGCGGAACACGGCCCACGTGGGAGGCGTGGGCACCCCGGGCGGGCACGAGCGCCGCGTGAACGCCTACGGCGCGGTCAGGAGCGTACTCGAGACGGAGGCGGGCACGCCCCTGGTCAGCCTGGAGGCCAGCCCCACGGCAGCTCTGAACCGCGAGTGGTCGGTGGTGGCGACGGTCACCGACTTCGACGGGGTCCGCTGCACCCTCCCCTACTGCCCCCTCGTCTTCGACCCCGCCCCGAGCCGCACCACCGGAAACGTGGCCTTCTACACCTTCGACACCCCGGGGCCGAAGACGGTCGAAGTCCGCACCGAGACGGTCTTCGGTCATGAAGGGAGCGCCACCGTCACCGTAGAGGTGGTCAACGACCCGCCGGTGGTGTCCATCGTCCAGCCCGTGGCCGGCGCCACCTTCTTCACCGGCCAGAGGGTGCAGTACCTGGCCAACGCCAGCGACGCCAACGAAGGGCCTGGGCCGGGACCGGGTCCCGTGCCCTGCCGGTGGACCAGCAGCAACCCGGACGACAGAAACTTTCCCTTTCTTGGTTGCGGCGGACAGGTGAGCTTCGCCACCGTCGGTCCCCGGACCCTCACGGTCACCGTGACCGACCCGCAGGGGCTCGAGGCCACCGCCAGCGTGGACATCCAGGTGGAGCCACCGCCGGCCAATCTGCCCCCGGTCCTCACGCTGGGGACCCTCACCCCGAGCCCGAACTACAACGGTGACGGCTACGGCTGGGATACCACCCTGACCTTGCCCGCCTCGGCGAGCGATCCCGAAGGGGACGATCCCATCCTCTTCAGCTGGCGTGCGACCTCCTTCGTCCCCAATGGGACGACCGTGTGGCGCAGCGATGTCCTGCTCGACGGTGGACAGACGGACGGCACCCTCCTGTGGACACCCAACATGAAGAACCCCGACCGCCTGCTCGGGGACACCACCGACTTCGGGAACGACTGCTACAGCGGGCAGGTGGTCCGCATCACGGTCACCGCAACCGATGCCAACGGGAACCAGTCCTCTCTGACCTATCCCGACATCAAGATCTATCGCTGCATCTTCCAGTAGCGAAGTGGCAGGCCACGCGGGCCCGCCACTCGGGGCGGGCCCGCGCCTTTCCCTCGTTTGCGAAGTCGCTGCGATGTGCGCGGGCAGGGGAAGCTCCCGTGGGGTAGGCTCGAGGTGATGGCGCTGCAGGCAAAAGGGGAGGAGCCGGGCACCGAGGACCGACCACACGCCGCGGAGCTGCGGCCGGCCGGCGAGATCCTGCGGCGGCGGCTCGTCCCCGTGCCCGTTCGCCCGCTCGATATCGCCTCGGAGCTCTTGCACTTCGCGCTCGTGACCTACGCGGTTCCCGCCCGGCGCCTGCGGCCGCACATCTCGGAGCGCTTCGAGATCCCCACCTTCGAGATCGACGGGCATGCACGTGCGCTCCTCAGCGTCGTCCCCTTCGTCGACCAGGACTTCCACTTCCTCCGCCTCGCGCCCTTTCTCCGCTTTCGCTTCGGGCAGACCAACTACCGGGTCTACGTCGTCGACCGGCACAGCGGGGAGCAGGTGGTGTGGTTCTTCGGCACGACGCTCGGCTCGCCCCTCGTCTGGCCGGCACGGTGGCTCTGGCGCATCCCCTGGCACCGGGCTCGCTACGAGGTCGCCTGCGAGTACGACGCGGCCGCCCGGCGCTACCGCCGCTTCTGCTACCGGGTGCGCTCTCGCTGGGCCGACGCGGAGATCGAAGTCGAGGACACGGGCGCGCCCCTCGAGTCTCCCCTGCCCGGCTTTCGCGACCTCGAAGAGACCCTGCTCGTCCTCACCCACCCGGTCGAGGGCTACTTCTACCGGCTGGATGGCCGGCTGGGCACCTACTCGGTCTCCCACCCCGTCATGGCACCCACCCTCGGACGGCCGCGCCGCCTCCGCTTTCCCCTCCTCGAGCGCCTCGCCGTGCTGCGCCCCGACGAAGCCGCCTCGCCCCACTCCATCCTTCTCACCCCGCGCATTCCCTTCCACATCCACATGCCCCCGCGCCGCTGCGCGGACTGATCTCTTCTCTGGTTCCGAAGCGCCCCGCTCCGAACTCCATCCCCCGCTGGGGACCCGGCCCGTACACCGCCCGTGCCGAAGCGGGGCTGAGCAGAGCCGGTGGGAGCTGCTAGGCTCGCGCCATGGCTGGCCCAAGCAGGCGTCGCGTCACCGAGCAGACCGCATCCCAGGCGCAGCAGGCCGCCGCTCGCCCCACCGGGCGCCGGCGGGAGGCGCCGATCCTGCGCCTGTGGCGGCACGCGCGGGGGCACCGAGGACGCATCGTTTGGGCGGCGAGCTGCAGCGTCCTCAACAAGATCTTCGACCTGGCGCCGCCGGCGCTCATCGGCATGGCCGTGGACGTGGTGGTGCGGCGGGAAGACTCCCTGCTCGCCGGCTTCGGGGTCACCGACACGCGCGACCAGCTGCTCGCCCTGGCTGCGCTCACCTTCCTCATCTGGGGGCTCGAGTCCCTCTTCGAGTACCTCTACGCCGTCGCCTGGCGGAACCTCGCGCAGACCATCCAGCACGGGCTGCGCCTCGAGGCCTACGACCACGTGCAGCATCTCGACCTCTCCTTCTTCGAGTCGCAGAGCACCGGCGCCCTCATGGCGGTGCTCAACGACGACATCAACCAGCTCGAGCGATTCCTCGATGTAGGCGCCAACGACCTCTTGCAGGTGGCGACGACAGTGGTCGTGATTGGCGCCGCGTTCTTCGCGCTCGCCCCCGAGGTCGCCTGGATGGCCTTTCTGCCCATCCCCGTCATCCTCTGGGGCTCCTTCCGTTACCAGCGCCGCCTCGCGCCCCGCTACGCAAGCGTCCGAGAGAAGGTCGGCCTCCTCAATGCGCAGCTCGGCGGCAACCTGCAGGGCATCGCGACCATCAAGGCGTTCGTCGCCGAAGCGATCGAAGCCGAGCGCATTCGCGGCTTGAGCGAGGCCTACCGCGCGGCCAACCGGCGCGCGATCCGCCTGTCGAGCGCCTTCGTGCCCCTCATCCGCATCGCCATCCTCGTGGGCTTTACCGCGACCCTGGTCTTCGGTGGGTTCATGGCGCTGGACGGCAGCCTGGAGGTGGGCGCCTACAGCGTGATGGTCTTCATGACGCAACGCCTGCTCTGGCCGCTGACGCGCCTGGGGGCAACCGTCGATCTCTACCAGCGGGCGATGGCCTCCACCGAGCGGGTGCTCGACCTCCTCGAGGTGCAGCCGGAGGTCGAGAGCGGTCCCCGCCGCCTGCCGCGGGACGAGGTGCGTGGCAGGATTTCCCTGGAGGGGGTCTCCTTCGCGTACCGGGCCGGTCTGCCCGTGCTGCGAGGAATCGATCTCGTAGCCGAGGCAGGCCAGACCACGGCCGTGGTGGGACCCACAGGGTCCGGCAAGACCACCTTGGTGAAGCTGCTCTTCCGCTTCTACGACCCGGACGAGGGGGTGGTGCGCCTCGACGGCGTGGACCTGCGCGACTTCGATCTCGCGGACCTGCGGCGGGCGATGGGACTCGTCAGCCAGGACGTCTTCCTCTTTCACGGGACGGTCCGGGAGAACATCGCCTACGGCCGTCCGGATGCCTCCTTCGAGGAGATCGTCGAGGCGGCGAAGGCCGCCGAGGCGCACGCCTTCATCGAGGCGCTGCCCGAAGGCTACGACACGGTGGTCGGGGAGCGGGGGCAGAAGCTCTCGGGGGGCCAGCGCCAGCGCATATCCATCGCCCGGGCGGTGCTCGCCGACCCGCCCATCCTCGTCCTCGACGAAGCGA
>CAYYHA010000028.1:17148-31650 GCA_964471535.1 uncultured Myxococcia bacterium
GTTCTCGACCGGGCAAAAGCAGCTCTTGGCCTTCGCCCGCGCGCTGGTGCAAAACCCCGACATCCTCCTCGTCCTCGACGAAGCGACCAGCGCCGTGGACAACGAGACCGAGGCGGCGATTCAGCGCTCCCTCGCCCGGGTCGCATCAGGCCGCACCACCCTCGTCATCGCGCACCGCCTCTCCACCATCCGCCACGCCGATCGGATCTACGTGCTGGATCAGGGGCAGGTGCGGGAGATGGGCACCCACGACACCCTCCTCGCTGCAGGGGGACTCTACGCGACCCTGTGGAGGGTGCAGACTGGCGAGCAGGAGGCCCGTGGAGGGACGGCACCGCCGCCTCGCACCGAACCCGGAGAGGCGGGCGCGCGGGCCATCGCCAGTCGCGAGTAGGTGGGCGGATGGTGGGCATCGGGCGGCGCGCGGCGGGACATCGGCTACGCCGGGCGGATCGCCACGGGTGCCAGCGGCCGAGGCCACGTGGCCGCCCTGGCCGAGGACGGGGCGGGCTGCCCCTTGGCGGGTCAGGCCGTTCCGCTGGCCGTGGCGGAGGATGCGGCGGGGGACGGGTCGCCCATCGCCGTCTATGCGAAGGCGCGCGCCACCGGCGCCTCCGAGCGCGATGGCGGACCCAGGCAACGGCCTCCGCCGCCGGCGTTGGCTGACACCTGCAGGCACCGCGGGGCGAGCGACGTAAGGATTCGGGCAGCAGGAGGACGAGCCCGGTGGAGACCGCTCGGTGATCTGCGACCTTCTTCACGGGAGCCGCATCGACGTCACTTCCCATCGCACCGCTCTTGTCGTGGGGCCATCGCGCCGTGCGCTGCGCCCCACCTCTCCTGCAGCCACAAGCGTGACACGCACGCTCGAAGGCCTAGGCTCCGGCTGCTTCGAGCAGGTCTGAGACCACCTCGACGACCTGCTGCGCGCGAATGGGCTTGGTGATGTAGGCGTTGGCCCCCAGCGAGAGCGCGCGCTGCCGATCCTCGGCGCCGCCCTCGGTGGTGATGATCACGATGGGCATCGCCGTGTGACGCGCGTCCTTTCGCACCATGCCGACGAGCTTCAGCCCATCCATGATCGGCATGTTGATGTCGGTCACCAAGAGGTCGTAGGTGCCCGCGTTCAGCTTCTTCAACGCCTCCACCCCGTCGTCGGCTTCGTCGCAGTGGCACCCGGGGATGCGCCGCAAGGCGAAGACCACCAGCTGCCGCATCGTCGGTGAGTCCTCGACGACCAGGATTCTCCGCTCCTGACTCACGTCTACCTCCCTTGACTCCGAAGCCGGGTGCGAAACTCCTCTGCAGTGATCTTCTTCGGCCGCGTTCCCGCGAGGAAGGCACCATAGAGTGCGGCCGCCCCCTGCCGTCCCAAGAGCTCGAAGATCTCGGCATCCAAAGGTGAGAAGGCGCCCTTCTGTGGCAGCAGCGTCTCGACCGAGAGCACCCCGACCAGCCGCCCGTCCACGACGAAGGGTACGACCGCCGCCGGCACCTCCGTCGCCTGCAGCCGGATCGCACCTGCCAAGGCGGCCTGTCCCACCGGCCCCTCGCCCAGGGCGACGGTCGCCTCAGGAAGGGCAGCATCCCCTTGGCCCGCAACGGGCACCAGCTGCTCACGCTCCTCGTCGTGCACGTAGAAGACGGTGCGATCCGCCCCCACGAGGTTGATGCAGATCTCCAGGATCACGGAGACCACCTCTCCAAGTTCGAGCGAGGCGTGCAGGTTGTAGCTGGCAATGTAGAGGTTCGCCAGCCGCTCTTCTTCTTCGCCGACGTTCATCCGCTTCGCCTAGCTTACTCGACCTCTCTCCAACGATCCCTCCATCACGAAGCGCAGAATGATCTCCGGGATCCGGTTCAGCGGCGCTTCGAGATCCACCTTCCCAGTGGCCAGGGCTTCCCGCGGCATGCCATAGATCAGGCTGGTCTCCTCCGACTCGACGACCGCGGCGCCACCTGCCTCCTTCAGCGCTTCGATGCCCTTGCGTCCATCGCGTCCCATTCCGGTGAGCACGACCCCCAAGGTGCGCGGCCCTGCCGCTGCGGCCAGACTCTCGAAGAGCCGATCGATGGAGGGGACGTAGGGATCGCTCTCCAAAGCGTCCCCGACCCGAAGGCGGAGTCCGCTCCCTGCGGGCACGACCTCGGTCTGCTTGCCGCCGGGGGCCAGGAGCGCGACGCCGGCCTGCAGGGTGTCGCCGTCCCTCGCCTCTCGCACGGGAAAACCGGTGGTTCGCGCCAAACGCTCGGCGAACGCCTCGGTGAATCGAGCGGGCATGTGCTGGGCGACGAGGATCGCCGCTGGCAGGTCCGGTGGCAGCGACTCGAAGATCCGTTGCAGCGCCGGCGGGCCACCCGTGGAGGCGCCGATCGCGACCACCCGCAGACGTCCAGGCCTCACCTCGGTCGCCGGAGGGGAGAGCGCAACGAGCCGCTCCGTGCGCGGAGGCACCGGTTCGCTCAGCCGTCCGGGCCGAAGGGCGGCGACGGTCGCTATCTTTTCATGGAGGACCTTTCGAATGGACTCGCGGTCGTCGCCGAGCAAGCGGGCGGGCTTGGCGATGAAGTCGAGCGCTCCCAGCTCGAGCGCCCGGAAGACGTTCGCCTTGCGCGCATAGGAGGAGACGACGATCACCGGCGTGGGCTGCTTCGCCATGAGCAGGCGGAGGAAGGTGAAGCCGTCCATCCGCGGCATCTCGAGGTCGAGGGTGATCACATCGGGCTTCGTCTCGAGCGCGATGCGCAGTCCTTCCTCCCCGTCGGTGGCGGTCGCCACCTCGCCGACCTCCGGAAGCGCGCGCAGGATCTCGGAGAGGGTTCGCCGGTTGAAGGCGGAATCATCGATGATGAGTACGTTCATGGGCGCACGCACCCTTCAGGGCTGCCCCCGGCCCGGCACCGAGGCGGGACGGCGGTAGACCAGATCCCGGGAAAGGTGAGCGAGTTCGAAGTCGGTGCTGAGGTGGATGAGCGACTCCGAATGCCCGAGAAAAAGGTAGCCCCCAGGCTTCAGGCGCCCATAGAAGAGGCCCAAGACGCGCCGTCTGGCCTCGAGGTCGAAGTAGATGAGAACGTTTCGGCAAAAGATGGCATCCATGCGGCCCAGCAGTCCGATCATCTGCGCATCCAGCAGGTTCAGACGCCCGAAACTGACCAGGCGACGCAACTCGTCCCGGACCCGATAGCGCTCCCCCGACTGCTCGAAGAAGCGCTCGATGCGCTGCGGATCGGTCGCGCGGAGCGCGTGCGCGCCGTACTCTGCCTTTCGCGCCGCCGCCAGGACCTTCCGGGAGATGTCGTTTCCGAAGATTTCCACGTCCCAACCCTCGAAGCGTCCCGACTCCTGCACCAGCATGGCGAGCGTGTAGGGCTCTTCACCGGTGCTGCAGCCGGCGCTCCAGAGACGCAGGCGACGCGCGTCCGCGTTGCGCTCTGCAAGTTCCGGGAGCACCTCGTCACGAAACGCGACGAGCTGCGATTCCTCGCGGAAGAAGTAGGTCTCGTTGGTCGTGAGCACCTCCACCGCCTCGTCGAGCTCCCGCGCCCGACCGGGGTCGAAGCGAAGGAAGCGGTAATAGGCGCTGTAATCGGAGAGCCCGTGGAGCTTCAGACGCGGGGCGAGGCGCCGCTCGAGGAGGTACTTCATCTCCTCACGGAAGAAGATGCCGCAGAAGTCGTGGATGAGATCCCGAAGGAGACGGAACTCTTCCGCGGTCATGGACACGCGGGCGATCATCCCTTCGAGCGCTCCTCGTGACTCCGAACCGCTCGCTCGAGCGCCTCGGCCACCAACGGATCGCTCTCCTGTGCCAGGAGCGACTCGAGCTCGCCGAGCAGATCCGCATCTGCCCGATTGGCGAGCGCGATCGCAGCCCGTCTCCTGACATCCCAGGACGTATGACGGGCGCACGCCAGCAGCACGCTCTTCCCGACCTCACCCGGAAGCGAGGCCGCGATGCGGGCTGCCTCCTTCGCCACCTCACCCTCCGGATGCGCCGCCGCCAGCGGCAGGGCTCGAGCCAGCTCGGTCGCGCCCAGTTCCGCCAGGGCGCGCAGCGCCGCCCAGGCCGCCGGCGCAGATCCCGGGCCCCCCTCCCCCCCCACCAGGGTGAGGAGCTCTGGGGCGTACTCGGGCAGCCCCAGGCGCCCCAGCGACTCGGCGGCAGCACCCGCGACCGCCGCCTCCTCGTCCCGCAGCGCGATCTGCAACGCCTCGGCAGCGGCCTCGCGCTCCATCTGCCACCCCAGCGCCTTCGCCGCCGCCACCCTTACCACCGAGGCCTCGTCGGCGAGGCCGAAGCGCAGGGGGTCGAGGGCATCGGCGACTCGAAGCCGCCCCATCGCCTCCATCGCTGCAGCCCGTGCGCGCGGGTCCTCGTGCCGGATGACTTGGGCGAGCAGTGGCACCTCCGCAGCACCGCCCACCCGGCCAATGAGCCGGCACGCATCGGCCACGCGCAGCGCCTCCTCCTCTCCCAGGCACGCTCGACAGGCCTCGAGTACCTGCTCGCGGTGGGACCCTGCCAGCCGCACCAGGCCTTCGATGGCGGCGGCGGCGAGCCCGCGGTCGCGCCCGAGCTGCCGAGCGAGCGGCTCGATGGCCCGTGCGTCGTCCATCGCGGCCAGGCCGGCAACCGCCGCCTCCCGGACTTCGGCGTCCGGGTCGCTCTCCAACGCCTGGAGAATGGCGGGGAGGAACGCCGGATCCCCCAGCTCCCCCAACACCTCGAGGGCGATCGCTCGCACCGCTGGCTCGGGATGCTCCAACCAGGCGCCGAGGCGGCGTCCCGCTGCCGCCCCCATCGTGAGCGCCGTCTCCACGATCTTCGGCCGCAGCCTCTCGTGTTGCGCCGCTGCCGGCAGCGCCTCCAACGCTTCGACGTCGCGGAGCGCGGCGAGCACCGTCAGTGCGCCATAGACCGCGCTTGCCTCTCCCGAGAGTGCCGCTCGCGCCGCCCGGAGAATCGGTGTCGGATCTCGGTGGGCGAGTGATTCGCGCAGCGCCGTCTCGTCCCCGGTCCGCTGCACCCAGGTGCCAATGGAGGCGAGCGCGATCTCCCGGGTGCCCGGTGAGGGGTCACTCACCGCCTCGAGCAGGTGATCGAGGGCAGCGGGCGTCTCCACCCGAGCGAGCAGGCGCAAGACCGGCCGGCGGAGCAGACGCTCGGATAGCAGGGGTGAGAGCCGCTCGAGAGGCACCACGGCACCGAGGCGCACGAGCCCCTCGAGGGCCGAGAGGCGCACCAGGAGGTCCTCGCTTGCCACCCGTTCGAGGAGCGCCGCACGGGCTCGATCGTCGCCGACCTTCCCCAGCGCCTCGGCGGCGGCCGCGCGTACGTTCACATCGGCGTCGTCGAGGAGCGCGACGAGGGGTTCGACGGCCGCCGGCGCACCGCCCTCTCCCAGGATGTCCGCGGCAAACTTCCGCTGGTCCACGTCGCGGGAGCGGGCGACCGCGTGGAGGGCGTCCACCGCCTCGGCGCCAAGCGCCGTCAGGGCCTCCGCCGCGGCATTGCGTGCTCCGGCGTTGGCCTCGTCGCCCAGCCGCGCAACGAAGATCTCCAGGACCGCCTCGCGATCGGGATGGGCGAGCAGCAGCTCCGTTGCCGCCTTGCGAACCCGCCAGGCCTCGTCGCCGAGGGCCTGCTGCCCCACCTGCAGGCGCCGCTCCGCGGGCAGCGCCTGCGCGGCACGAACCGCCTGGTAGCGGGTCTCCTCGTCGGCGCTCTGCAGCGCAGCGAGCACGTCGTTCATCGGTCCCCTCCTGACAGGAGTTCCTCGAGGGCTCGTCGCGCCACCTCCAATTCCACGCCTCCGGCCCGCACCGCAATCTCGCGTGCGGCCGCTCTCCGTGCCGCCTCCGACGGCGACTCGCCCTCATAGAGACGGAGGTCGGCCACCACCACCCGCGCGATCGCCTGCACCGGGTCGGTGGCCTCTCGCAGCGCCGCTTCCCGCTCCGCCGCCGCCTCGGCGATCGCTTGGCGCCGCCTGCGCTCCACCGCGTGCGCCTCGTGCGGGCGCACCCCCGGCGGGGGCCTTCGCGCGAGGAGGGCCTGAAGCTTCAGCGGAAGACTGTCGGGCACGTGGTGCTGCTCCACGTAGTCATCGGCGCCGTGCAGGTCCACGGGCCGCCGCTTGTATGCGGTCTTGTCGTACACAGAGGCGACGAGGACGATCGGGAGCGACGCGGTGGCGTCGTTGCGGCGCAGCTCGGGAATCCAGGTGAAGGGCAAGAGATCGGGCACGGCCACATCGAGCACGATCGCCTGCACGCCACACGAGACCTGCCGGCGCGCCTCCCCCGCCTCCGTCGCTGGCACCACTTCGAAGCCTGCCTCCGCGAGGACCACCTGGGCGGCACGCAGGAAGTCCACGGACTCGTGAACCACGAGAACGCGCGGCCGGGATCTCATTGCGCCTCCTTCGCCGCCGCGGCCAGCGCTTCGAGATCCAGGTCCGGCGATGCCTCGAGCAGCGCATCGATGCCGAGGAGTACGTGCAGGTGCCCGCCGAGAGAGACCACGCCGGGGAAGAGATCGCCGGAACCCTCGCGGTCGAGGAGGGGCGTCTGTTGGATCTGGCTTCGTCGTGCCTCGTACACGCGGCCCACCGCGTCCACCACGAGTGCCACGGTCCCCGCCTGCACGCGTACGATGAGATACCGCGCCGTGCGCGACTCCGCCTCCGGTGCTCGCCCTCCGAGCTGCCGGCGTAGGTCGATCACCGGGACCACCTCCCCGCGCAAATCGATCACACCTTCGACGCGGGCCGAGCCTCGCGCGACGGGCGTGATGGGGAGCGGCCGCACGATCTCCCGGACCCGGTGGATGTCGAGCACATAATCGGTCTTAGCCACACGGAAGCTACAGAGCGTCACGCGCGGATCATCGTCAGCCGCCTTCTCCACCCCTGCCGTCTCCGACTCGGACCGCCCCTTCACTACGCCTTCCCTCCGCTCGGGCCCTCGATGGCCAATGCGCGCTCAGGGTCGAGGACGGCCAGGATCCGATCCCCGGCCCGCAGCAAGCCCTGTAGCAGCTCGCGCCGGTGTCCGAGCACCGCCGGTGGCGCCTCGAGTTCCACCGCCCCCTCCACGCGCACCACCTCCTCGACCGCCTCGACCAAGAGTCCCGCAGGTCCCTCTTCGCTTCGCACCACCAGGACACGCGCCTTGGAGGTGGGTTCGGCCTCGGCCAATCCCAGACGCGGCCGCAAATCCAGGATCGGCAGCACCTCACCACGGAGGGTCGCCACCCCGAGGACATGGGGCGGCGTGCGAGGCACCTCGGTGACCGCAGGCAAACGCACGATCTCGCGGAGCGCATCGATGGGAAGCGCATATCGCTCCCCGGCCAGCCAGAAGGCGAGGAATTCGGCACCCGCCGAGGCCTCCGCGGGCGGCGCCCCCACCCGCTTGGCACCGTCTTCCGGCACCCAGAAGAACGCCTCGAGGCCAGCCTTTCTACGGGCCCGGCGGGCGGTCGCTTGGCCCCTGGCCCTGCCGCGCTTCGATCGGCCACCGGTCCCTTGGGCCGTCCCGCCGGCCGCCTTGTCTTTTCGACGCCCAGCCATCAGGTCCCCACGGCTTCCAGGGAAGCCCCTTCGAGGCACTCCTCGATGAGCGCTCCTACATCGAGCACCAGCGTCGTTCGACGGTCTCCCAGGTCGGTCGCACCCGCAATCCCTCGCACGTGGCCCAGCTTCTTCCCGAGCCCCTTGATCACCACGTCCTGCTCCCCCTGCAGGGTATCCACGAGGAGGCCGATGCGGCTCTCCGCCAGCCCGGCCACCACAACGTAGGTGGGTTGGGCATGTGCCCCATCGAAGCCAAAGAGACGATCGAGGTGCAGGAGAGGGAGCGTCCTGCCCCGCAGGTCGATCACCTCGTGGCCTTCCACGCGATGCACCGCCGTGGGATCGAAGCTCAAGATCTCGGAGACCGAGGCGAGCGGAACCGCAAAGACGCGGCCTGCGATCTGCACCACCAGTGCCTGCAGGATCGCCAGGGTGGTGGGGAGCGTGAGGATGAAGCGCGTTCCGGCCCCGGGCCGGGTCGCCACCTCCACCAGCCCGGAAAGTTCCGAGATGTTGTTCTTCACCACGTCGAGGCCGACGCCGCGACCGGAGAGCTCAGTCACCGAGTCCTTCGTGGAGAAACCAGGAACGAAGATGAGGTTGAGCCGGTCGCGCTCGCTCATCTCGTTCAGCTGTGCCTCGCTGACGAGCCCTCGCTCGAGGGCGCGCTGGGTGATGGCCTCGACATCGAGCCCACGCCCATCGTCTGCCACCTCGATGGTGACGTGGCTCCCCTTTTGCGCGGCACGGATGGTGATCCGACCCGCCGTGTGCTTCCCCTTCGCCGCCCGTTCCTCCGCCGGCTCGATGCCGTGATCGATGGCGTTTCGCAGGAGATGCATGAGGGGATCGGAGAGTTCCTCCATGATCAGCTTGTCGAGCTCGGTGTCGGAACCATGCACCTCGAGATGGATCTCCTTGCCCGTCTCCCGACCGATCTTCCGGACCATCCGTCCCAACTTGTCGAAGGTCTGCTTCAGGGGGACCATGCGGGCATCGAGCACGCCCTCCTGAAGCTCGGCCAGCCGACGATCCAGGCTTCGTACCTCGCGCCCCAGCTCACCTGCGAGCTCAGCGACCTGGGGATGCTCGCGCAGCCGCTCGGCGAGCCGCTGTAGGTTCGCCTTGGCGAGCACCAGTTCGCCAACCAGGTTCATGAGATGGTCGAGACGGGAGATGTCGACCCGCACCGTCTGCGCGACGCTCTTCAGCGAGGGTGGCATCGCCTCGGCGAGACGGTCCGCCTCCTCGAGCGCCGCCCGCACCGCCTCGTCGGTCTGGGCCCGCCCGGCGCCCAGCTGCACGGTGGCCAGGCGCTCGGGCGCCGAGGACTTCGCCGTTTCAGCCGGTCGGGTGACCTCCCGCAGCGTCACATCGAAGCGGCGCGTCGCCTCCTCGATCGCGGCAACCGGACCGTCCGTCCCCACGAGGAGATCGAAGGCGATGCTCGACCCGTCACCCGGATCCGGGGACGGTAGGGTCGAAATCACCTCACCGTGCTCCTTGACCGCAGCCGTCAGCTCCGCGAGCTCTCGGTCGAAGGTCATCAAATCGAACGAGGCAGCAACGAAGACGAGGTGGGCACCCCGCTTCACGTTCTCGCGCAGTCGGTGCTCCTCGTACTCGGTCAGGACCTCCAGGATCTTTGGATCGAGGTCGAGCCCCGCCAGCGGATCGCCGTCCTCTCTGGTGGTGCTCGCCGCGAGCGCCGCATCCACCGCCTCCATGAGCGCCCGCGCACGCTCGGCGCCGCCGTGCGCGGCAACGCCTGCCTCCTCGTGCCCCGCCTCGGCGATGAGCAGGTTCAGGACCTCGACCCCCTCGAAGAGCAGGTCCATCAGGGTCGGGCTGATCTCCAGGCGCCCCATCCTTAGGCCATCGAGCAGGTCCTCGAGCCGGTGCGAGACCTCGGCGAGACGGCTCACGCCGAACATGCCCGCCAGGCCCTTCAGGGAGTGCGCCGCGCGAAAGGCCTCGTTCAGGAGGTCGGGATCCACCACGCCCCGCCGACTCCCATCGTCCAGCGTCAGGAGGCTGCGCGACAGGGCCTCTACGATCTCCTGCGCTTCGGAGAGGAACTCTTGGAGGGCCTTGCTCTGCCTCCCCTTCGCCATGACTATGCGTCGCCGGCGCCGAGCAGTTCACGCACGGTCTTGAGCAGCGCCTGAGGCTCGAAGGGCTTGGTGAAGTAGGCCGAGGCGCCGAGTTCCAAGCCTCGCTCCCGATCCCGCTCCGAACTCTCGGTGCTGATGATGACGAGCGGCACGTCCTGGTACTCGGGGCGACTTCGGATGAAGCGTATCAGCTCGAGTCCGTTGATCTCCGGCATGTTGATGTCCGTGATGATGAGATCGAAGCGTTCTCTGGGGATCAGCTTCAGCGCCTCGTAGCCGCTCGCCGTCTCGGTGGCCGAGACACCCTCCACCGACTCGAGTGTGGAGGCGACCAGGGCGCGCATCGCTGCGCTGTCTTCGACGACGAGGATCTTCTTCGGAGCTGCATCCACGGGGCCACAGGATACCCCAGAGCGACCCATTGCCCCAGGAATCGCCAGGCTCGGCCCGTGCCAGCGGTCGCTAGGACGCACCGCCACAGCGCTTTGGCCCCACTGCGCGCCTTTGCGCCCTGCCTCCGCCATCGCCCTCGAGTCGCCCAGTCGCCGAACCCACGCGGCGCCGCCACGGCCTCAGTCCGCCTCGAGATCGATGTAGCGGAGCTCGGGGAAGCGCGCCTTCATCTCGGCTTCGATGCGATCCACCTCGTCGCCCAGGGCCTCCACGACCCGCGCGCCGAACTCGCCGGAGAAGCGACGGATCGCTTCCGGGGAGTCGAGGTGGGGCAGCTGTTCGGCGACCCACGCCGCCTGCGCTTCGCCGAGCCTGCGGCCATCGAAATCGACGTCCGCCTTCATGCGGAAGGTATCCGCACCGAGGACGCGGCTGCGGAAGGCCCGGATGCCCCGGACCGTCGGCTGTGCGGCGAGGAAGCGGCGGATCGCCTCCCGCTCTTCCTCGGGGATGGCCTGCCCGAGGATCAGCTCGCGGTTCTTCAGCCCCAGCGAGATGGCCACCGCGCCGAGGAGCAGCCCAATCACGATGGAGCCCAGAGCATCGGGCACGTGGCTTCCCGTGAGGTAGGAGAGGCCGATCCCCGCCGCCGCGACGATCACACCCAGGCAGGCCACGCCGTCTTCGAAGAGCACGGCGATGGCAGTGGGATCGGTGCTCGACCGGATGAAGCGGGTGATGCCCTGCCGTGCCATCTCGTGCTTGAGAGAGAGGATGACCTTGAGCAGCACCACCCCGTCCACGATGAAGGCGATGCCCAGCACCACCCAGCTCACCCAGGAGAAGGAGAGTTCGGGCGGGGAGAGGAGGTTGTGGATGCCATGGTAGACGGTAACACCGCAGCCCAGGACGAAGATCCCGATGGCAGAGAAGAGCGAGAAGAGATAGCGCTCCGCCCCGTAGCCATAGGGGAAGAGCGCATCGGGACCGCGCTCGCTCTTCTTGATGCCCACATAGAGGAGGGCCTGGTTGGCCGTGTCGGCGATGGAGTGGATCGTCTCGGCCAGCATCGAACCCGACCCGGTCATCCAGAAGGCGATGCCCTTGGTCGCTGTGAGCACGGTGTTTCCCAGGAGGGCCAGGACCACGGCCGTCTTGCTTTCCGACTGAGCCATGGCTGCACCCTTAGTGTAGAACGCGGCCGATGTCTCTCTCCTTCGCCGACTTGAGCCGACCCGCCCTCGCCCGGATCCTCGAGAGCGACGCGCGGGCGCAGGCGGCCTTGCGGGCCGTGTACGGCCGGCCCTTCGGCCCGCTGCCCGAGGCGGTACCCGGCGTCGCCCGAGCGCGTTGGACGGCCCTGCGCGCACGGCATCCGATGCCCGAGGCACGGGTCGTCGCGTGCCGAAGGGCCTCAGACGGGACAAAGAAGCTCCTGGTGGACCTCGGCGACGTGCAAGTGGAGACCGTGGTCATCCCGGGCCCGAACCGTTCGACGGTGTGCGTCTCCTCGCAGGCGGGGTGTACCCGAAGCTGTCGCTTCTGTGCCACTGCCCGGCTGCCCTTCGCCCGCAACCTAAGCGCTGGCGAGATCGTCGCTCAGTACCTCCTCGCCCGCGAGCGGGCACCCGCAGACCGGCCGCCACGGAACGTGGTCTTCATGGGCATGGGGGAGCCCCTCGACAACCTCGAGCAGGTGCTCGGTGCCGTCGAGGTGCTGTGTACCGATCCAGGCCCCGCCCTCGCGCCGCGGCACGTCACCGTCTCCACCTCGGGCGTGCTCCCCCACCTCGAGACCTTCCTGCGCCGGTCGCGCGCCAACCTCGCCCTCTCGGTCAACGCAACCACCCCCGCGCAGCGGCGCGCGCTCATGCCCCACGACCGGAGCTGGCCCCTCGAGGCGCTCCTCGCCGTCTGCAGGGCGCACCTTGGGACCCGCCTGCTCTTCGTCGAATACGTGCTCCTCCGCGGCGTGAACGACAGCGCGGCCGACGCCCGGCGCCTGGCGAACGCCCTCGAGGGACTTCCCTGCCGCATCAACCTGATCCCCTACAATCCTGCCAGCGCTGCACCCTACGAGCGACCCACTGCGGCAGAGGTGCGGGCCTTCAAGGAGGTGCTGGTGGCGGCGGGCCTGCGAACCTTCGTGCGCCGTCCCCAGGGATCGGCCATCGACGCCGCCTGCGGGCAGCTTCGCCTCAGCCACCCCGTCACCTCGCCCCCCCTTGTCCGGAGCTGAGCGCGGCTTAGCTCCTCCTTGTGCCGGTGCACGGAGCTCCAAGGGGATTGCATCCCCGAGGGGACACACCGAGACTGCGCGGTCGGGGCAACGAGGCGATACGAGACCGAGGGAGGAGGAACGCTGGGTCATGGCAGGCGACGGAGAAGAGGTCACCCGCCTCCTGCAGGAGGTCCTCGAACGTCTGGACCGGCTCGAACGGCGGGTCGACGCCTTGGCAGCGTCGGGCCGGCGGGAGGGGGCTGCCGCGATCGCGACCGCGGTCGATGCCTTCGACGAGGCGGCCGCCCGCCTGCAGGCGCGCGGTGTGGACCCGGACGCGCATCTCGCGGCCGCCCTGCGCCTCCTCGAAGGGCTCACCGATCCCGAGGCGGCCGCTGCCCTGACGCGGATTGCCGGCCGACTCGAAGCCCTCGACGGCGCAACCGCGGCGCTCGAGGCAATGCCCGGGGCGATCGCCGCAGGGGTGGACCTCCTCGACGCGTGGGCCCAGGAGCCGCCGGGCGGCGGCGCCGCGACCGATGCGCGCCTGCGGAGGCTGCTGCGGGCACTCGACCGTTTCACCCAGGCGGAGGTGCTCGAAGCGGTGGAGGCCCTCGCAGAGGAGCTTCCGCGCCTCGCTCGGTGGAGTCGGTCGGCGGCCGGAGCCCTCGCCGCGGTCGTGGACACCTTCGATAGCTGGGCCACCCAGGCCGCCGAGCGGGGTTTGGACCCAGAGATGCTCTTCGAGCGCCTCGTTCGGACCTTGGAGGCGGGGGGGCGAAGCCTCCTGGCACCGGCCCCCCCGGTGGGACTCTTTGGGGCCATGCGCGCGACGAAAAAGCCCGAGGTGCGCCGCGCCCTCGGCGTGGCGGTGGCCCTGGCCGAAGGGCTGGGACGGGTCCTGGAAGAGGCGCCCGCGTCCCAAACCCGTTACCTGGAACCTGCGACAGAAAGGGACGGTTCGCCATGAGTGAGCACCACAGCATCGTGATCGTCGGTGGCGGAACGGGGGGCATCACCGTCGCTGCACGGCTGGCGAACGCGGGAGAGACCGACATCGCCATCGTGGAGCCCAGTGACAAGCACTACTACCAGCCGCTGTGGACGCTGGTGGGCGGCGGCGTCTTCCCCAAGGAGGTCACCCAGCGGGACACCGCCGACTACATCCCGTACGGCGCCACCTGGATCCGAGATGCCGTGGAGCGCTTCGAACCCGAGTCGAATTCGATCACCACCCGCGGGGGTAAGACGCTCACCTACGACTACCTCGTCGTGGCCATGGGCCTGAAGCTCGACTGGCACCGCATCAAGGGGATCGAGGGGCACGTCGGCAAGGACGGTATCTGCAGCAACTACAGCTACGAGACCGTCGACAGTACCTGGCGCTTCCTCCGCGACTTCAACGGCGGCGACGCGCTCTTCACCTTCCCAGAGATGCCCATCAAGTGCGCAGGCGCCCCCCAGAAGATCATGTGGCTGGCCGAGCACTACTTCGAGCGCAAGGGCATTCGCTCGCGCTGCAACGTGCGCTTCTGCACCCATGGCCCACGCATCTTCGGCGTGGAGAAGTACCGGCGTGCGCTCGAGAAGCTGGTGGAGAAGCGGAAGATCGATTTGCGGGCCCACCACAACTTGGTGGAGATCCGTCCAGGGTCCCGCGAGGCCGTCTTCCACAAACTCGACGAGGACAAGGAGGTGGTCCTCCACTACGACCTCATCCACGTCACGCCGCCGCAGAGCCCGCCCGAGGTTCTGAAGCAAAGCCCCATCGTCAACGAGGCCGGTTACGTAGACGTGGACAAGTACACGCTACAGCATCTTAAGTACCCCAACATCTTCTCCCTGGGCGACTGCAGCAGCCTGCCCACCTCCAAGACCGGTGCCGCCGTTCGCAAGGAGGCGCCCGTCTTGGTGGAGAACTTGCTCGCACATCGGAGGGGCCAGGCCCTGACGGCGCGGTACAACGGGTACACCTCCTGCCCGCTGGTGACCGGCTACGGACGCCTCATCCTGGCGGAGTTCGACTACGACGGGAATCCGATGGAGAGCTTCCCCTTCGATCAGGCGCAGGAGCGCTACTCGATGTATGCCCTGAAGGCCTACGTGCTCCCGGAGATGTACTGGCACGGCATGCTGCGCGGCCGCATGTAGGGGTGCAGGGGCCGCCACGCACCGGCCGGGTCCCCGCCGTGC